>DATBSD010000060.1:0-11224 GCA_036559965.1 Candidatus Limnocylindrales bacterium | reverse complement strand
TTCGACGTCCTGGGCGATCCCATCCGACGCCGCATCCTCGAGCTGCTCGCCGATGGCGAGCTGGCCTCGGGGGCCATCGCGGCCGTCGTCCAGGCCGAGTACGGGATCTCGCAGCCGGCTGTCTCCCAGCACCTCAAGGTGCTCCGCGAGAGCGGGTTCACGGCTGTTCGGCCGGAAGGGACCCGCCGGCTGTATGCCGTCGACGCCGCACCGTTCCGCGAGCTCGATGATTGGCTCGATCACTTCCGCCGGTTCTGGGGGCAGCGGTTCGACTCGCTCGCCACCGAGCTTGCCCGGGGCAAGCGGGAACGCCGGCTCCGTGTCACGACCGATAGCCAGAAGGAGACCACCCGATGATCGACATGCTCAACGAGATCGACGCCGTGCAGCGCGAGGTCGGCGTCGGCCGGGTCCCGGCCGGTGAGGGCCGCGTCGTCCGCCTGCGCCGGACCTACGACGCGCCCATCGGCGACGTCTGGGACGCGCTGACGAACCCCGAGCGCATCGGCCGCTGGTTCCTGCCCATCAGCGGCGACTACCGTCTCGGCGGGCACTACCAGTTCGAGGGCAACGCCGGCGGCACGATCCTTGCCTGCGACCGACCCCGCCGACTGCATGCCACGTGGGTCATGGGCGAGATGGCCGGCCCGTCGGCGTCCGAGGTCGAGGTGCTGCTGACCGAAGCCGGAGACGAGGCCACGACCGTGGAGCTGGTGCACACCGCGATCGTGCCCGACGAGATGTGGGACCAGTACGGGCCGGGTGCGGTCGGCGTGGGCTGGGACGGTGGGGTGCTCGGGCTCGCGCTGCACCTGCGTGGTGGCTCCGTCGGCGATCCGATCGCCTGGCAGCTGTCACCGGAGGGACGGGAGTTCTTCACTCGGAGCAGCGAGGCCTGGGGTGCGGCGAACACGGCCGCCGGTGCCGACCCGGACGCGGCCGCGCGCGCGGTCGTGAACACGACGGCCTTCTACGCGCCCGACCCCGACGCCGCGTCCTAGCCGGCGCTCGCGCTCCGCAGGAGGCTCATCGCCAGGCTCGACCAGCAGAGCACGAAGCCGGCCGCCACGACGAAGCCGGCCACCCAGAGCAGGGGACCGGTGGTGACGAGTGACGTCGCCACGGCGACCCCGATCAGGCCGAGGGTCAGCGCCGCGGTCCACCCGACGATCGGCGGCAGCACGTCCATGGGCAGGGCGAGGACGATGAGGGCGCCCATCCAGACGAGCACGGGCACGACCCCGATGCCGAAGGTCACGAAGGATGTCTGGAGGTCGATGACCCCGACGACCAGCAGGATCAGACCGGTCGCGATCAGCAGGGCTCCAGCGATAGCGGCCACGGTGACCACGCGCAGCCAGGGCATCGCCTGCTCGCCGGCCATCCGATCCACGGCGAGCAGCGGCAGGATGAGCGCGAACATGGTGATCGAGGTGGCGATGTCGTTGATCGGTCCCCAGAACTGCCCGAAGCCACCGAAGAAGAGCCCGATCGTGATGCCGGAGACGATGAAGGCGACGACGGCGACCCAAGCGGAGACGCCGGCTACCCGGTAGAGCGCCGTGCCTTCCATCACCATGTCGTGAGACCTCGTTGCGACGTGCCAGTCGCCGGAGTATCATTTGCCTGTCACTAGTTGTCAATAGTTTGAGGGGAGTGATCGTTGCCGCGTCGGTACACGCTCGGCAAGCGCGCCGCCCCGAAGGCCGATACCCGTGCCCGGATCGTCGCGGCAGCGGTCGAGATCTACCGCGACCGGGGTCGGGCTGCGGCGTCCAACCTGGCCATCGCCCGCGCGGCGGACGTGGCTCCGGCCACGATCCGCAACCACTTCCCCGAGCCTGACCAGCTCTCGGCCGCGGTGTTCGATGCCGTCTTCGACGAGCTCGAACCACCGAGCACCGCCATCTTCGAGGGCATCGAGGACATCGAGGTACGCATCCGACGGCTGGCCGAGGCGTTGGTCGAGTTCTACGAGCGCAGCGGGTCATGGTGGCAGGCGTACCAGCGCGAGCCGGAGCTGTTCGGGGACTGGTCGAGCCGGGTCGAGCGCTACAACCAGCGCATGGACGAGTTCATGCGCGCCGCGCTCGGGCCACTCGGCGCCGACGATGACGCGCTGGCTGTCGTCGATGCCGTGATCGGGCCACCGACGCACTTCGCGCTGCGGCGTCGGGGTCTGTCGGCCGAAGCCGCGATCGACCTCGGCCTCCAGGTCGTCGTGCCCTGGCTGGACGCACGCCGGCCCTAGCCCCGTGGCGGGCGCAGGGCGTAGACGCGACCCTGCTTGCGATCCATGTCCTCGAGCTCGGTCGTCGTGCGAACGTCGTAGACCGCGAGCTCGACGAGCTCCTCATCCGGTAGGTACCGGCGACCCGGGTCCCCGACGATGACGTCGCTGCCCTGGGCACCGGCGGCCCGGAGCCAGGGCAGGACACGCTCGGCGAGCGCGGCCTCGTACCACGTGTCGCCGGCCAGCACGACATCGACGTCCGGCGGCGGCTCGTCGAGCACGTCGCGTCGGATGACGGTCACGCGTGACCCGTTGGCCCGGGCGTTGAGCTCGATCGCCGCGGCAGCGTTGGCGTCGATATCGGCCGCGATGACTGCCGACGCCCCGCAACGTGCGGCGACGATGGCGCAGAGCCCGGATCCCGAGCCGAGATCGAAGACCCGGCGACCGGCCACGGACTCCGGGTGCTCTCCGAGATACCGGCCCACGGCCATGCCGCCGGCCCACGCGAAGGCCCAGTAGGGGAGCGGCGCGTCGGGGTCGCCGGTCTCGACCTGGACGGCGCGCCAGAGCGGCAGCACCTCGTCGGAAAGGTGGAGCCGGATGGCCTCGAGGCCCGGCACCGGTCGCAACCTCGTGTTGCGGAGCACGAACGCGCGGGCAGAGCGGGCCATGACCCGCCCTGTCAGCCGGCCGTCTGCGGTGTCGTGCGCACGTACGCCCGGCCAGTCACGACGACGGCTGGCAGCCGTTGCAGCAGATCGTCCAGGAGCGCTGGGTCGAGGCTGCCGTCGCGCCGGGCGATGATCAGGCTGCCGTGGGCCACGAGCGGGTTCTGGGGTCGGCCGTCGGCCTCGGCGAGATCGAAGCGGATCGCCGCGCCGTCCCTGCCCGTGGCGCCGCTGGCCGCGAGGTAGGCATCGGCCGATGCCCGGAGCTCGGCCTCGGCGTCGTCGCGCGTGCCCCCGAAGCGCGAGTCCCGACGCACCTCGGCGATCGCCCGCCAGCTCGGGCTGCGCAGCAGGATGCCCCGCCACAGCCGCCCGACCTCCGGCGTCACGCGACCCGACCCCGGCACCGGGTCGTCGGCGAGGGCCTCACCGGCCGCCCAGAGCGACGCCTGGTGGAGGAGGGCGTACTCCTCGAGCGCGGCATACGCCGGCAGGTCGTCGAGCGGGTTGCCGGCGCCATGGATGGCCTCGATGCTCGGTCGGAAGACCTCCTCGAGGTCGAGGTCGATGGCCCGCACCGTGCGGTGGAAGTAGACCGTGTTGTACATGAACAGCCGCGACATGAGGAACTGCTCGAGGGCGCCCAGGCCGGGCTCGTAGATGGCCAGACCGCGCGGGCTCATGAAGGCATACCGCCGCAGGCGATCGGCATCGACGGGACCGGTCGAGACACCGGTCATGTAGGCGTCGCGCCGCACGTAGTCGAGGTTGTCGACCGTGAACACGCCGCTGAAGAGCGGCTGCAGGCGGCGGACCCAGAGCGGCATCGTCGGATCGGCCAGCGGCGGCTTCGACATCAGGAAGCTGATCCAGCGCGGGTCGATGGCCTCGCCTTCGGCGAAGGCGGCCCGCTCGGCTTCCAGCGCCGGGGTCCGCCGCAGGCCGGCGATGATCGGTGCCAGCTGCTGCTCGACGATGGCCTGCCCGAGGTCTTCGTGCGAGAGCCGCTTGGCGGGATCCCGGCTGGGATGCGCTGGCGCCGGAAAGGCCGACAGGACGTGCTCGTCGAAGTAGTGCGCGAACGGCCCGTGGCCGACGTCGTGCAGCAGGCCAGCCACCCTGACGGTCTCGACCACCAGCGCCTCGGACGGGATGGGGTCCTCCGAGGCGTCGCCCTCGCTCAGGGTGTCGGCCAGGAGCACCTCGCGCAGCGTGGGATAGAGCGCACGCGCCCAGAGCCCGCCCTCGTGCATGACGCCCAGGCCGTGCGTGAAGCGGCTGTGCTCGGCGGTCGGGAAGACCCATCGGGCGCTCTGGAGCTGGCTGATACGCCGCAGGCGCTGGACCCACGGCGTGTCCAGCAGATCCGCCTCGGCGCAGGTCTCAGGCGGCAGGCCGGCACGCTCGCTCTGTTCCGGCGCAAGCCGCTTGGTCAGCTCGATATACCCGTGGATGGGATCGCTGATGAGGTTGACGGCCTCGAACTGCGGGTGGGCCACCGACTGGCTCTATTGCGCCGCGAAGTCGATGACCAGCCGGTCGGGACCGGTGAGCGTGAAGACGCGGATGCAGGCCGGTCCGGTCAGCCCGGCGACCCACTCGCTCTGGGCCTCGAAGTCACCCGCCTGCTCGAACTCCACGAGGACGTCGCCCCCGGGTGTGAACTCGGTCGGGCCGTCGTAGGTCTGACGGCCGTTGGGCGTGATGCCCGTGCCGCCACGCAGGATGAGGATGAGGAAGTCCTCGCCGGCGACGTCCATGGGCAGGCCGCTCGGGTCGTACGTCAGCGGCGGCTGGCCGACCTTGACGTCCAACGCTGGGATGCCGCGCTCGAACTCGAAGACCGCGCGATCGTAGCCCGGGTGCCTGCCCGTCCGGACGTCGGCGATGTGGGCGCGCTCACGGGTGCCGTCGACGGCATAGGGGTACTGGCAGATGAAATCGCCCAGGTCGGATGTCGGCTCGGCGGACGGGTTCGCCGTCGCGCTCGGGCCGCCCGTCGGAGACGCGGGGGATGACGGGCTCGATGCCGTCGTCGGGGTCGGAGCCACGCTCGGCGACGTGCTGGGCGCCGAGGGCGAGGGTGTACCGGGCGCGCTGCAACCGAGCAGGCCGACGAGCGCGAGGGCGAGGACGATGCGCTTCATGCGGTCCAGTGTATCGACGGTCAGCCGCGGCGCAGCGTGCCGGACCACCGACCGCGCGTCGAGGCCGCCGCGTCGCCGGGGCGACCCGCTATCCTTACCCGCGATCCATCGCCCACGAACGACAAAAGGGTTCCCCTGCATGAAGGTTGGAGTCGTCCGCGAGCGCGCGCCCGCCGAGCGACGCGTGGCGCTCGTGCCCGAGCTCATCGCTCGCTACCGGGCGGCCGGCCTGGAGGTGCTCGTCGAGTCCGGCGCCGGGGCCGGCGCGCTCATCCCCGATAGCGCGTATGCCGACGCCGGCGCGACGATCGTCCAGACGGCCGACCTCTACGCCAAGGCCGACATCGTGCTGCGGGTCCAGAAGCCCGATGCCGACGAAGTCGCCGCGCTGCGCACCGGTCAGGCCGTCATCGGGCTGCTGACACCGCTCATCGATCCGGCCACCGCACGCACGCTGGCGGAGCGCGGCGTGACCGCCATCAGCCTCGACGCCCTGCCGCGCACGCTCAGCTCGGCGCAGTCGATGGACGCGCTGAGCTCGCAAGCCAACGTCGGCGGCTACAAGGCGGTGCTCGTCGCCGCCGCTGCCTTCGGGCGCTACTTCCCGCTCCTGACGACCGCCGCGGGCACGGCCAAGCCCGCCAACGTGCTCATCCTGGGCATCGGCGTGGCCGGTCTCCAGGCCATCGGCACCGCCCGCCGGCTGGGTGCCGTGGTCAAGGCGTACGACGTGCGCAAGGAGACGAAGGAGCAGGCCGAGTCGCTCGGCGCCGGCTTCATCGTCCTCACGTCGGCCGTCGACGCGACCGGCGAGGGTGGCTACGCTCGGGCGCTCACGCCCGAGGAGCAGAAGGCCCAACAGGACGAGCTCAACGGCCACATCGCGTCCATGGACGTGGTCATCACGACGGCCCAGGTGCCCGGTCGCCGGCCGCCCCTGCTGGTCACGGCGGAGGCCGTCAGGGGCATGCGTAGCGGCTCCGTGATCGTCGACATGGCGGCCAGCGCGCTGGGCGGCAACGTCGAGCTCAGCCAGGCCGGCGAGACCATCGTGACCGAGAACGGCGTGACCATCATCGCGCCCGACAACCTGCCCGCGTCCATGCCTGCCGGATCGTCGGCGTTCTACGCCCGCAACGTCTACGAGCTGGTCCGGCACCTCGTGACCGACGGTGCCCTGCCGCTCGACATGACCGACGAGATCACCGCTGCCACGGTCATCGCGACCGGCGGCAGCGTGGTCCAGGAGGCGACCCGCAAGCTGCTCGAGTCGCCGGCCGATGCTGGAGGCCGATCATGAGTCCGGAGCTGCTCAGCGCCCTGGCCATCTTCGTGCTCGCCATCCTCGTCGGCTTCGAGGTCATCAGCAAGGTCCCGGCGACGCTCCACACGCCGCTCATGTCGGGCGCCAACTCCATCCACGGCATCGTGCTCGTGGGTGCCATGCTCATCGCCGCCGAGGCGGATAACCCGGTGTCCTATGCGCTGGCCTTCGTCGCCGTCGTCTTCGGGGCCATGAACGTCGTCGGCGGCTACGTGGTCACCGACCGGATGCTCCAGATGTTCCGCCGCAAGCCGGCCGCGCCGACGAAGCCCGAGGGCGAGTGATGTCGCCCGAGTGGATCTACACCTTCGTCTTCCTCGCCTGGCTGGCCGGGGCCGCGGCGTTCGTCCTCGGGCTCCACCAGATGAACTCGCCGGCGACCGCCCGGGCCGGCAACCGGCTGTCGGCCGGCGGCATGACGCTGGCCGTGCTCGTGACCATCCCGTACCTCATGACGAGGCCGGGCGGCCTGAGCACGACGGCCATCGCGATCATCGTCGTCGGCTTCGCCATCGGCGGCGGCCTCGGCCTGTGGATGGCGCGCTCGGTCCAGATGACCGCCATGCCCCAGCTCGTCTCGCTCTTCAACGCCGTCGGCGGCGGCGCCGCGGCGCTGGTCGCCATCGACGACTACCTGCGCATCGTGGGCACCGACGAGCTCATCGTCTCGACGGCCATCTTCGTCGTCCTCGGGGCGGTCATCGGCTGCGTGACCTTCTCCGGCTCGCTCATCGCCTCGGGCAAGCTGCAGGGCGTCATCCCGGGCAAGCCGATCATGATCCCCGGCGGCCGGATCGTGACGCTCGCGCTGGCGATCGTCGTGGTGGCGGGGCTCGTGGCCCTGGTCGCCGGTGCGGCGGGCGTGGTTGCCATCGACGCCGGCTCGTCGATCGCCATCCTGGCTGCGGTCGTGCTCGCCGGCCTGCTCTTCGGCGTCACGATGGTCCTGCCCATCGGCGGCGCCGACATGCCGGTGGTCATCTCGCTGCTCAACTCGTTCACGGGCACGGCCGCGGCGATGGCCGGCTTCGTGCTCGCCAACCCCGTGCTCATCATCGCCGGCGCCCTGGTCGGCGCCTCGGGCGGCATCCTGACCAAGCTCATGGCCGACGCCATGAACCGCTCGATCCTGAACATCATCGCCGGCGGCTTCGGTGGCGGCGAAGGCTCGGTCGCCGACACCGGCGGGCCGGGTGGCTCGGTGCGCTCGATCACGGCCGACGACGCCGCCATCCAGCTGGCCTACGCGAGCAGCGTCATCGTCGTGCCCGGCTACGGCCTCGCCGTCGCCCAGGCGCAGCACGGCGTGCGCGAGCTGGCCGAGCTGCTCGAGTCGCGCGGCGTCGACGTCAAATACGCCATCCATCCCGTCGCCGGCCGCATGCCCGGCCACATGAACGTGCTCCTGGCGGAGGCCAACGTACCCTATCCGCAGCTCAAGGAGATGGACGAGATCAACCCCGAATTCACACGCTGTGACGTGGCGCTCGTCATCGGTGCCAATGACGTCACCAACCCGGCCGCGCGCCGAGCCGGCACGCCGGTCTCGGGCATGCCCATCCTCGATGTCGATCAGGCCAAGAGCATCATCGTCATCAAGCGCTCGATGGGCCGCGGCTACGCGGGCATCGACAACGAGCTCTACGTCAACCCCAAGACGGCCATGTTCTTCGCCGACGCCAAGGCCGGCCTGGCGGAGCTCATCACCGCGGTCAAGGCGGTCTGATCGCACGCCCCATGGACGGCCGGGTCGAGCTGCAGGCCGAGATCGACGCTCCGCGCGAGGTCGTCTTCGCGCTCGTGGCCACGCCGGCCGGGCTGGCCAGCTGGCTCGACGGCGCCGAGCTCGATGCCCGGCCCGGCGGCGCCATCGCGCTCCGGCTGCTCGAGGCGGAGGTCAGCGGCAAGGTCGGGGCGCTCGATCCGCCACAGCACATCAGCTTCACCTGGGACTACCACGACGAGCCGCTGGCGGCACCCTCGGTCGTCGCCTTCGATGCCATCTCGCACGGTCATCGCACGCATCTCACGCTGCGCCACGTCGGTTTCGTCAGCCGCCGCGTGCGCGACGACCACGAGGCGCTCTGGCGACACTGGTTCCCACGGCTGGTCGATGCGGCGCAGGCCGCGACGCCGATCGCCGCTCAGGCCTTGTAGGCAGTCACCGCCCGAGCGAGCTCCTCGGCCACCGATGCGCGCAGCGCGCGCGGCGCGATGACCTCCGCATCGGCACCCCAGCCGAGGATCCAGATGCGCACCTCGTGCGTGCCGGCCACGCGGCCGTGCCAGGTGAGCGTGCCGTCGTCGTGCTGCTCGAGGCGCTGGCTGGGATGCCAGGTCGTCTCGGCGACTCGCCGCGCCACGGCCGCCGAGAAGCGCACGCTGACGCTTTCGAGCGGTTGGTCGGCGATGACATCCCAGCCGTCGCGCATGGCCGACACGGGATCCCAGTCCGGGTCCGGGTCGAAGGTCTGGGGCGTCAGCCCTGCCTCGAGGATGCGCTCGACCTTGAACGTGCGCCGCGCCGCACGGCCCTCGTCCCAACCGATGAGATAGAGGGCGTGCGTGAGCGCTGAGGGCTCGATGAGATAGGGCCGGATGCGTGCCCGCCGGTCGGCCTTCGTGGGGTCGTAGACGCCGGCGCCGTAGACGATCTCCACCACCCGGCGGCCCGCCCATGCCTCGGTCAGCGTGCGCAGCACGCGCGTGAAGCGCTCGTCCGCGGCTCGCGTCGCGGCGAACGTGTCGATGGTCGCCTGGACGTGCTCGCCGAGGACCGGGGGCAGGATGCCGGCCAGCTTGAGGAATGCGGCGATGAGCTCGCTGTCCAGCTCGTCGCTCGCCTTGGCCAGGACCCGGGCCGCCAGGAAGAGCGCCATCGCCTCGTGGGTGGTGAGGCTGAGCGGCGGCAGGAAGGCGCCCTTGTCGAGGCCCCAGCGGCCATCGTCGCTCCAGATCGGCAGCTCGGCGTCGAGCTCCATCGCCTGGAGGTCGCGGTAGGCGGTCCGCTTGGAGACGCCGATCTGGTCGGCGATCTGCTGCGCGCTGATGCCCTCGGGGTGCGCCTGCAGGATCATCGCCACCTTGAGGTAGCGTGCGGCCCGATCCCACTTCGCCCCGCCGCGATCGCGCATGCCGCTCATCGTCGTCAGGGTACCCCGTCGCATGGCCGTTCCGCGGTCGGTACCATCCCGCCATGCCCAGGACGTTCCTCCAGCCGGAGACCACGCCCGCGGCGCTCGAGGCCGACCCGCAGGCCGGCCGCAGGCGGCCGTTCGTGAGCGTGACGACCGACTTCGGTGCGCGAGATCCGTCGACGGCCATCTGCGTCGGCGTCATCGCCTCCATCGCGCCCCGGGCGACGGTCATGACCATCACGGCGGAGATCGCCAAGTTCCGCGTCCGCGACGGCGCCCTGACGCTCTGGGCGGCGCTGCCCTACCTGCCGGTCGGCGCCCACGTGGCCGTGGTCGACCCTGGTGTCGGCACCGAGCGCGTGCCGCTGGCCCTCGCCACCCGTCGCGGGGACGTGCTCGTGGGACCCGACAACGGCTTGCTCATCCCGGCCGCCGAGCGCCTCGGTGGCATCGTGGCCGCCCACCGACTCGCCGCGCGCGAGTATCAGCTGCCGGTGGTCTCGACGTCGTTCCACGGACGTGACATCTTCGCGCCGGCCGGCGCCCACCTTGCCAACGGCGTCGACATCGCGGCGCTCGGGCCGGCGCTCGATCCGGGCGCCCTGGTGCGCCTCGACTGGCCGGTCGTGAGCGTCCGTCCCGGCGCCCTTGACTCGGCCGTCGTGTACGTCGACTCGTTCGGCAACATCAAGCTCGTCGGCGAGCTGCCCGACCTCGAAGCAGCCCTGGGGCCGATGGAGTCGGGCACCGCGCTGCGCCTGGCCTGGACGGAGGGCGGCGAGGCACGCGGCGCCGAGGTGCCGTGGGTCGAGACGTTCGGGCAGGTGCCTGCGGGCGCGCCGCTGGCGTACGAGGATGCCTACGGCCGGCTCTGCCTGGCGGCCAACCAGGCCTCCGGTGCGGCGGTGTTCGGCCTGACCGAGGGCACGGCGCTGACGATCAGTCGTGGCTGACGCCGGTTCGCCGCCGTTCGTCTCGGTCACGGCCGACTTCGGGCCGGTGGCGACGGCCATCTGCCGCGGTGTGATCCTGACCATCGCGCCGCGGGCGACGGTCATCGACCTGACCGCCGACGTGCCCGCCTTCGATATCCGCGCCGGCTCGCTCGCGCTGTGGTACGCGCTGCCGTGGGTGCCCGTCGGGACGCACGTGGCGGTCATCGATCCGGGCGTCGGTACGGGGCGGCGGGGCGTCGCCCTGGAGGCGGGCCGTGGCGACGTGCTCGTGGGGCCGGACAACGGCCTGCTCATCGCCGCGGCCGAGCGGCTGGGCGGCATCCGCCGCGTCCACGCACTCGCGTCGGCGGCCCATCGCCTGCCGACGGTGTCGTCGACCTTCCACGGCCGCGACGTGTTCGCGCCGGCAGCCGGGCACGTGGCGGCCGGCACGCCGATCGAGGCCCTCGGCCCGGCGCTCGACCCCGAGACGCTGGTCCGGCTGCCCGAGCCGCGGCCCGACCGGGTCGAGGACGGCCTGGCGATCGAGGTCCTCAACGTCGACTCGTTCGGCAACCTCTATCTCGGGGGCGTGCCCGACGACCTCGCGGCGGCGCTCGGCGCCCTGGAGGTCGATCGGCGACTGCGCGTCGGCGATCTGTCCGTCGTGTGGGCCGAGACGTTCGGCCATGTCGGGCGCGGCGAGGCGCTCGTCTTCGAGGACTCCGACGGCCGGCTCTGCCTGGCCCTCAACCAGGCGTCGGCGGCCGACCGCCT
>DATBSD010000059.1:0-3863 GCA_036559965.1 Candidatus Limnocylindrales bacterium | reverse complement strand
CAACCTCATGGCCGGGCGGCCGTACTACCCGGTCCCCGACGCGAACGGCGGCATCACCCTCGGCCCGGCCGGCATCTATCCCTATCCGCCGGTCTGGACGGCGGCCTTCGTGCCGCTCGCACTGCTGCCGCGCGAGGTCGTCCACGGTGGCTGGTTCCTGGGACTCGTGGCCCTCGCCGCCGCGGTCGGCTTCGTGCTCGTCCGGCCGATCCCGCCCGAGCGGCGCTGGTGGGCGGTGGCCGCCTTCCTGGCCTACCTGCCGCTGCTGTCGGAGATCCGCTTCGGCAACCTCAACCTCATCACGCTGGCACTCTGCCTGCTGGCCTGGAACCAGCGCCAGCGGCCGATCGTGTCGGGTCTCGTCTTCGCGCTCGCCATCGGCCTCAAGCTCCTGCCCCTCGCCATCCTCGGCTTCCTGTTCGTGGGCCGGCGCTGGCAGGTCGGCGCCTGGGCGGTCGCGGCGTTCGCGACGGTCGTCGTGCTCACCTGGCCGTGGATGGGCGCCGAGTGGATCGAGTACGTCGGCGTCCTGCGCGCCATCGGCACGGGCATCCCGGGCGCCGGCTCGAACATCGTGCCCGACGCGATCATCGTCACGCCGCTCCGCTACGTCGGGCCGTTCGTGGCCATCGGCGTCGGGCTCGTCGCCGGCTGGGCGGTCCGCCGCCACGGCCGCGAGCGGCTGGGCTTCGTCGTCGCCCTGGCCATGGCGCCCTTCGTGGGCACCTCGGTCTGGTATCCCTACCTCGTCATGGCCCTGCCGCTGTTGATCGGCTCCGACGGCGGACGGGTGCGGCCGCCGGCGACCGAACGCGCGCCGGTCTGGCCGCGGGTCGGCGGCTGGCTGGCCATCCAGGCACGCCTCGACCCGCTGCCGCTGGTCGGGCTCCTGCTCGCGGCCGGCAGCGGTCTCGTCGCGCTCTTCCGTCCGCCGAGCGAGGGATCGTCGTCGTGACTCATACTCCGAGGTCGATGGACATCGGTGGGGCAGACCAGCGGCGCGCGCGCTTCGAGGCGCTGTACGCCGAAGCGAAGCAATCCTTGAGCTACACGGCCAATCAGGTCCGCGCGCTCACGGAACAGGCACGGCAGCTGGGTGGCCCGAGCGATGCGACCGGCCGCGAGCAGGCCGCCCTCGCGCGGCTCGAGCTGACCCTCCGCAGCCTCGAACGAGACTGGCTCTTCCTGGAGCGGGGCATCGGCCCCGAGAGCGACGCCGCTGCCGGGCAGTCCGACGGCGACACCGACCTCCAGATGCGCCTCATGCAGGCCCAGGAGGCCGAGCGCGCCCGCCTCGCCCAGGAGATCCACGACGGGCCGGCCCAGACGCTGTCCAACGCCGTGCTGCTCGTCGACGTCGTCGATCGGCTCATCGATCGCGACCCGGCCGAGAGCCGCAAGGAGCTGCGCAAGCTGCGCGCGATCATGGAGCGCGAGCTGCGCGAGATGCGCGGCTTCATCCACCAGCTCCGTCCGCCGCTGCTCGAGCAGCTCGGCCTCGACGGCGCCATCCGCGATGCGGCCGAGCAGCTCAGCGAGGGCGGCGCCGTGCGCGTCGGCGTCGACCTCGACGCGCCGGCCGACCGCCTCGACGAGGCGCAGCAGACCGTCGTCCTGCGCGTCGCGCAGGAGGCCATGCGCAACATCCGCAAGCACGCCGCGGCGGGCTCGGTGCGCGTCTCGACGCGCATGGCCGGCGCGGCCGGCACCGACTGGCTGCTCGAGGTCCGCGACGACGGTCGTGGCTTCGAGATGGACGGCCTGCCATCCGAGGACGGCCGCCACCGCTTCGGGCTTCGCTTCATGCGCGATCGCGCGGCGTCGGTCGGCGCCGATCTCGACATCCGATCGGCTCCGGCCACGGGGACGACGGTACGCCTTACCATGGACACGAGCCATAGGGAGAGCAGCTGATGACGAGCGACTACGCGGGTTCGGAGCGCCGTCGCGGCGGACCGGATCGACGGAACGCCGAGACGCGACGCAAGATCCTCATCGTCGACGACCACGCGCTGTTTCGGGTCGGCATCCGCAACATCCTCGAGAAGGAGCCCGACTTCGAGATCGTCGGTGAGGCCGAAGACGCCCGGAGCGCCTTCGACCAGGCCCAGGCGACGACGCCCGACGTGGTCCTCATGGACCTCTCCCTGCCGCCCCCCGGCGGCCTCGAGGCGACCCAGCGCATCAAGCGCGAGGTGCCCGCCACGGGCATCATCTGCCTCGCCGTCCAGGAGGACGAGGACCAGCTCTTCGACGCCATCCGCTCCGGCGCCGCCGCGTTCATCCTCAAGGATGTCGGCCCGGACGACCTGGTGACCATCATCCGGCGCGTCGCGGGCGGCGAGTTCCTGATCAACGACAAGGTCTTCGCCCGGCCGGCCGTGGCGACCCGCGTGCTCAAGGAGTTCCGCGAGCTGGCCGTCTACGGCCAGGACGCGGCGCCCATCTTTGCGCCCCTCTCGCCGCGCGAGGTCGAGATCCTCGACAACATCGCCCAGGGCATGACCAACAAGCAGGTCGCCTACGCGCTCTCCATCAGCGAGCAGACGGTCAAGAACCACATGAGCTCGATCCTCCGCAAGCTGGCCGTCAACGACCGCACCCAGGCCGTCGTCTACGCCATGAAGCAGGGCTGGATCCGCGTCCCGGAGGATTGATGGCCGACGCCGGCGGCGTGCGCGATCTCGCACGGACGGCTGCCGAGGAGGTCGCCCGGCTGGAGCATGAGCTCGAGGAGATCGAGCTGCTCGTCCAGCAGGCCCGCAACGAGGCTGCCCGGCACGAGGCCAAGCGGTCGCAATTCCAGGAGCGCCTCAGCTCGCTCACCAGCGGCCGCCCGGCACCGCCCGATGAGATCCGCGAGGCGACCAACGCCCTCGCCGCGGCGACGCGCCGTGCCTCGCTGATGGAGGCCCAGGTCGACGTCCTGCGTGGCAAGCAGCGCGTCCTGGAGCGCTTCCGCGATCGGCTCCGGTTCTATGCCGAGGCGCTCGCCGGTGGCCCGCTGCCCAGCGACGGGGCCGATGCGCAGCCGGAGACCGACAGTGACAGTGACGCCGATGGCGCGACCGCGGGCCTCTCCGGTCGCGCCATCCGCGATGCCCAGGAGGACCTCCGCCGCGACATCGCGCGGGCGATGCACGACGGACCGGCGCAGAGCCTCACGAACATCGCGCTCCAGGCGCAGATCGTCCAGCGGCTCGTCGACCGCGACACGGAGCGCGCGGTGGTCGAGGTCGCCCAGCTGGTGGCCATGGTCCAGCAGACGCTCGAGGCCACGAAGACCTTCATCTTCGACGTCCGACCGATGGTCCTCGACGATCTGGGCATCGTGCCCACGCTGCGCCGGACGGCTCGCGACCGCGGCCGCTCCGCGCGCATCCCCGTGGAGTTCGACTCCGTCGGCGCCGACCGGCGCCTCGGCCCGGACCTCGAGAGCGCGCTCTTCCGGATCATCGACGACGCCATCGCGGGCTTCCTGACGACCAGCCCGGCACGCGTCTCGGTGCGCCTCGACTGGACCGATGCGACGCTCCACGGCGAGGTGCGTGGCATCCGCAACGAGGAGACGATGCTCGCGCTCGCGGCCGGCGATGCGTCGGCCGGCGAGGCCGTCGCCGTCGCCTCCGCGCAGCGTGCCGACCAACGGGAGGACTTGCCGCCGGCCCTCGCGGCCATGATCCAGGAGCAGCGGGACGACGCCAGTGCGGCCGCCGCGGCGGCGCGTCAGGCCATCTCCCAGGCGGGCGCCCTGCCGACGGACGTCTGGCGCGGCGTCGCCCAGCGGGCCAGGGCGGTCGGGGTGACCGCCGAGGTGGGCGACGACGGCGCGCTCCTGGTCCTGGACGTCCCGTACCCGGCCT
>DATBSD010000058.1:0-7124 GCA_036559965.1 Candidatus Limnocylindrales bacterium | reverse complement strand
GTCCCGAACGCGTCGTCGCCGACCGGCCGAAGCGAGACGTTGGCCTCGACCCGCATCTGGCCCTCCTCCATCGCCGCCGCGCTGGCACCGATCGCCACGAGCACGGCGCGCAGCTCCTCCGCGTAGCGGCGCGCCTGTTCGGCGGAGCGCAGATCCGGCTCGGTGACGACCTCCATGAGCGGCAGGCCGGAGCGGTTGAAGTCGACCAGGGAGACTCGCCGACCATCGGCGTCGGTGGCGTGGACGAGCCGGGCGGTGTCCTCCTCGAGGTGGGCCCGCCGGATGCCCACGGTCAGCGGGCCGTCGGCTGTCTCGAATGCCAGGCGGCCGTTCGCGGCAAGGGGCAGGTCGAACTGGCTGATCTGATAGCCCTTGGGCAGGTCCGGGTAGAAGTAGTTCTTGCGATCCCAGCGCGTGACCTCGGGCGTGCTGGCGCCGATCGCCCGGCCCGTCGCGAGCACGAGCTCCACGGCACGCCGGTTGATGACCGGCAGTGCGCCCGGCAGGCCGAGGCAGACCGGACAGGTATGGCTGTTGGGCGGCGCGTCCGCGCTCGCGGCGGCGCAGCCACAGAACATCTTGGAGGCTGTCTGCAGTTGGACGTGGATCTCCACGCCGATGACGGGCTCGTACGTCGTCGCGGCCACGTTGCTCATGATCCAGAGTGTCGCACAGGGCCCTGGGGCGGGGCAGCGCGGTCTAGGAGTTCGCGCCGAGGCTGTCCAGGAAACGCTCGATGCGCACGAGTGCCTGCTCGAGCTCCTCCGAGCTCGTCGCATAGCAGGCGCGCACATGGCCTTCGCCCGAGGGACCGAAGGCGTCGCCGGGCACCACCGCGACCTGCTGCTCGAAGAGCAGCCGCTCGCTGAACGACTGGCTCGACAGGCCGGTGCCCGAGATGTCCGGGAAGGCGTAGAAGGCGCCGCGCGGCTCGAACGTCGGCAGGCCGATGCGGTTGAGACCGTCGACGAGCAAGCGACGTCGCCGGTCGTACTCCTCGACCATGCGCACGACGTCCGCCTCGGCACCCGTGAGCGCCACGAGCGCCGCGTCCTGGGCCGTGGTGGGCGCCGACATGATCTGGTACTGGTGGACCTTCACGATGCCCTCGAGGAGATCGGGCGGGGCCGCCACCCAGCCGACTCGCCAGCCGGTCATGGCGTAGGCCTTCGAGAAGCCGCCCAGGAGCACCGTCCGGTCGCGGGCACCGGGCATCGAGCTGAACGCACGATGGCGATGGCCGCCGTAGACGAGCCGGTCGTAGATCTCGTCGCTGACCACGATGAGGTCATGCCGTGCGGCGATGGCGGCGATGGCCCGCACGGTCCCTTCGGGCAGCACGCCGCCCGTCGGGTTGCATGGGTAGCCCAGGAAGATGGCCTTCGTGCGCGGCGTGATGGCCGCCTCGATGGCCGCCGGGTCGAGCTCGAAGGACGACGCGCGGTCGGTCGCGATGAGCACTGGCGTGCCGCCGTTGAAGATGATGGCCGGCAGGTAGGCGACGTAGGACGGCTCGTGGAGGATGACCTCGTCACCGGGGTCGATGATGGCCGACATCGTGGCTGCCACCGCCTCCGACGCGCCGACGGTCACCAGCAACTCGCTGGTCGGGTCGTAGGCGACGTCGTAGAGCCGCTCCAGGTGGCCGGCCAGTGCCCGGCGGAGCTCGAGCGTGCCGTAGTTCGATGTGTAGTGGGTCCGACCGGCACGCAGCGAGCGCACGCCCTCCTCGACGACCTGCGGCGGGGTCGTGAAGTCCGGCTCGCCGACGCCGAGCGAGATGACGTCGGGCATCGTCGCGATGACGTCGAAGAACTTGCGGATGCCCGACGGCGGGACGGCCAGCACCCGTTGCGCCAGGCGGCTCCTCGCCTCGCCCTCGGGCGGGCGTACGGTCGCGGGGCTGGTGTCGGTCGTCATCGGAGCCTCGACGCGCTGGACTCGTCGCCTCGGACGGGCGACGCGACCCGCCGAGTATACGAGTCGGGCTGGTCCGGCCATCGCGCGGAGAGATGGGAGCCCGCACCGCGGTCCGGGCGTCAGGCGCTGGCGATCGCCTCGTTCGTCTTGGGCGGCAGATCCCGGACCTTGACCTGCACCCGAAGCTCCGGCTCGCCGGCGGGCGGGCCATCCGCATCGGGCGAGGGCATGGTGGAGGCACCGGATGGACGCAGGACACGAGCCTCGCGTTCGACGCGCTCGGCGCGCTCCTTGATGCCCAGCATCTGCTTGCGCGTCATGGTGAAGATCCCCAGCGCCAGGGCACGGCCCGAGACGGCGCCCGCGGGGCCGGTCATCTCGCCCGACAACCGGAATCGCTCGATGAGTCGTGTGCCACCGTCGGCGGTCGGTTGGAGCACGAAGGCCCAGCTGATGGAGAACTCCGGCGGCGTCATCGAGCTTAGCGCCACGCCCGTGGCGCGGACGTTCGGTGACGCGGCGGGCGCGTCGGCGGCGGCAGCCGCGGCCATCTGCTCGCGCATGAGGACCGTGTCGTAGTAGAGCACGAGGCATCGCTCGGGCTCGAGCACCTTGACCCTGAAGCCACCACGGGGATCGGTCTGGACCGTCTCGTCGACGGCCAGCGACTGCCACTCCGGATGGATCTCGGTCACGCTCCGGCCGGCCATGTCGATGGCGTCGTAGCTGTACCAGCCGGCCCGCCCATAGCCCATCTGCACCAGCCACGGCCAGACCGCCGACGGTGGCGCGGCGACCGTCAGGCCGCGAGTGTCGACGGCACGCGGTTCCGGCACCAGGTCGTCGCCGGGCAGCGACTGGGTGGCCTCGGTGGGATCGACGCCCCATTGCCGCCAGAGTGGCCGCAGGGCGACGAGATAGGTGGCGGCCAGAGCGGCTCCCAGGCTGACCACGAACAGGGCGAACGCTTTGATCATCGAAGACCTCCTTGGATCCGATCGTCGTCGTGACGCGACGGCGGCACCAGTGCCGAATGGCGCGTCGTCGGGCGACCAGCCTCCCCCGGATGTGGCGCGGTCGAGCTCACGTCGGTCACGCCAGCTGGCCCGCCATCCGCTCGGCGGGCGTCGGCGTGGCAGGGTCGTCGAGCGCCGCCAGGTCACTCGGTTCGAGGTGGCGCCAGCCTTCGTGTGCGGTGATGGCTTCGTAGGCGCGCCCGAGTCGGAACAGGCCGCCCTCGTCCCAGGCGCGCCCGATGAACTGGAGCCCGACCGGCAGGCCGTCGGACAATCCACAGGGCACCGAGAGGCCGGGCAGGCCGGCGATGTTGACCGGCAGCGTGCAGGCATCCGAGAGGTACATCGAGACGGGATCGTCGAGCCGGGCACCGAGCGGGAAGGCAACGGTGGGACTGGTCGGAGCGACGAGGGCATCGACGCCGGCCAGCGCCGCATCGAAGTCGGCCTTGATGAGCGTGCGCACCTTCTGCGCCTTGAGGTAGAAGGCGTCGTAGTAGCCGGCCGAGAGCGCGTAGGTGCCGAGCATGATGCGTCGCTTGACCTCCGCCCCGAAGCCCCGGCCGCGGGTCGCCAGGTAGTCACCCAGCACGTCGCCAGCCGATCGATCGGCCAGGCCGTAGCGGATGCCGTCGTAGCGGGCGAGGTTGGCCGAGGCCTCGGCCGGCGCGATGATGTAGTACGTCGCCAGGCCGTACTCGGTGTGCGGCAGGTCGACCTCGACGACGGTCGCGCCGGCCGCCTCGAGGTTTGCCACCGCCTCGCGGATGCGCGCCTCGACACCCGGCTCGATGCCGCTCACGAAATACTGGCGAGGCAGGCCCAGGCGCATGCCGCGCAGCCAGCCGGCAGCGTTGTCGTCGCTCACGTCGAGCTCGGTCGTCCAGTCAGGCACCGGCTGCGGGGCCGATGTGGAGTCGCGCACATCCCGGCCGGCGACCGTCTGCAGCACCGTGGCTGCGTCGCGCACGTCGCGCCCGAAGGGGCCGATCTGATCGAGCGAGCTGGCGAAGGCGATGATGCCGTAGCGGCTGACCCGGCCATAGGTCGTCTTCATGCCCACCACGCCGCACAGCGCGGCCGGTTGCCGGATGGAGCCGCCGGTGTCGGTGCCGATGCCCAGCGGCACGTGATAGGCCGCCACGGCCGCGGCGCTGCCGCCGCTCGAGCCGCCCGGCACGCGTCCCAGGTCCCAGGGGTTGGCCGTCGGGCCCCACGCCGAGTGCTCGGTCGACGAGCCCATGGCGAACTCGTCCATGTTCGTCTTGCCCGGCACGACGGCGCCGGCCTCGTCGAGCCGCTCGGCGATGTGCGCGTCGTACGTGCCTACGAAGCCATCGAGGATGCGGCTGCCGGCGGTCGACGGGCGGCCGCGCGTGACGACGAGGTCCTTGAGCGCGATGGGGATGCCGAGCAGCGGATGCAGCTCCCCGACGGCTGCCTGCCCTGCCCCACGGGCAGCGACGAACCGCCGATCGGCGGCGTCGGCGGCGTCGGCGGCGCGCTCATGGTCGAGCGAGACCCATGCGTGGAGACCGTGATCGGTCGCCCGGATGCGAGCCAGCGACGCCTCGAGCACCTCCCGCGCGCTCGTTTCGCCGGCGCGCAACAGCACAGCCAGGTCGTGGGCTGTGCAGCGTGTCAGCTCGGTCGCGTCGGGCATCGTCACACGCCCGGATCGAGGATGGCGGGCACCACGATGTGGTCGCCGACGCGCTCGGGCGCTCCGGAGAGGGCCTCATCGACCGTCAGGCTCGAGGTCACGACATCGTCGCGCAGGATGTTCTCGAGCTCGATCGTCTGCGCGGTCGGCGCGATGTGGTCGGTCTCCAGCTCGGCCAGGACGGCGTACTGGTCGAGGATGTGGTTGAGCTGGCCCTCGAGCAGCGCCAGCTCCTCCTCGGTCAGGCCGAGGCGTGCGAGGTGGGCGACATGGGCGACGTCGTCGCGCGACAGCTCGGCCATGTCAGCCGTTCGCCCGGCGGTCGGAGTCGACGACGCGCAGCCCGAGGTCGGCCCACTGGCCGGGCTCGGCCGGTGAGGGCGCCTCGAGCATGAGGTCCGAACCGGACTGGGTCTTGGGGAAGGCCATCACCTCGCGGATGTTCGTCTGCCGGCTGAAGACCATCGCCCAGCGGTCGATGCCGAGCGCGATACCGCCATGCGGCGGGGCCCCGTACTCGAAGGCGTCGAGCAGGGCGCCGAACTTCGCCCGCATGCCCTCGAGGGAGTGGCCCATCATCGAGAACGAGCGCTCGAGCAGGTCGCGCCGGTGGATGCGCACGCTGCCACCGCCGAGCTCCCAGCCATTGAGCGCGAGGTCGTACTGCTGGGCGAGCGCCCGACCGGCGGGATCCTCGGGCGACGGGCGCGCAGGGTCGCCAGACGCCGTCGTGAGCAGCTCGACATGCTCGGGGATGGGCGCGCTGAACGGGTTGTGCGTGGCATCCCAGCGTCCGTGCTCGACATCCCACTGGTACATCGGGAAGCGGTGCACCCAGCAGTAGGCAAGCACGTCCGGGTCGGCCAGCCCGAGCTGGGCGCCGAGCTCGACCCGCAACCGGCCAAGGACGTCCTGGGCCAGGATGTCTCGATCGGCCACGATGAGCGCGAGATCGCCTGGGCCTGCACCGGCGGCGACGGCCAGGGCCGCCGCACGCTGGTCGCCGAGCGCCTTGGCGACCGACGATCGGACACCGCCACCAGGTTCGAGGGCGATGGTCACCAGCCCTCTGGCGCCGAAGCGCCGTGCCAGCTCCGTCAGCTCGTCGATGCGCGATCGCGACGCGCCGGCCAGGCCGGGGGCCGCCAGCCCGACGACGCGCCCGCCCGCGGCGATGGTCTCCTCGAAGACCCGAAAGCCGGAGCCCGTGGCGTGCTCGCCGAGGTCGTGGAGCTCCATCCCGAAGCGGACATCGGGCTTGTCGGAGCCGAAGCGATCGATGGCTTCGCGATAGGTCAGCCGCGGGAACGGCGTCTGGAGGATGCGTCGGTCGGGCGCCACGGCTCGGCTGACCTCGATGGCCATGGCCTCGACGAAGGCCATCACGTCGGCCTCGTGGACGAAGCTCATCTCGAGGTCGAGCTGCGAGAACTCCGGCTGGCGATCGCCGCGTCCGTCCTCATCACGGAAGCAGCGCGCGATCTGGAAATATCGGTCGAGGCCGCCGACCATGAGCAGCTGCTTGAGCTGCTGGGGGCTCTGCGGCAGCGCATAGACACTGCCGGGCTGGAGGCGCGAGGGGACGATGAAGTCGCGGGCGCCCTCGGGCGTGCTCTTGATGAGCATCGGCGTCTCGATCTCCACGAAACCGGCCGCCTCGTGGACGCGCCGGATCTCGGACACGAGCCGGGACCGGGTGAGCATCCGCTCGAGCATCGGCGCCCGCCGCAGGTCGAGGTAGCGGTGCTTGAGGCGCACGACCTCGTCCGGTTCCTGATCGGGCTCGTTGATGGGGAACGCCGGCGTCCGGGCGCTCGCGAGGACCTCGATGCCATCGGCGCGCAGCTCGACCGCCCCGGTCGCGAGCTTGGGGTTCTCGGTCCCCTCGCGGCGGATCTCGATGCTGCCCCGGGCCTGGACCACGAACTCGCCCCGGACATCGCTCGCGGCGGCGTGGGCCTCCGGCGCCTCGGCGGCATCGATGACGACCTGCGTCACCCCATATCGGTCGCGCAGGTCGAGGAAGATGAGCTGGCCGAGGTCGCGACGACGGTGGACCCAGCCCGCCAGGGTCGTCGCCCGGCCGGCGTGCTCCGGGCGCGCATCACCGCAGGTCAGGTCGCGGAAGGTCGTCTCCATGGGCTGACCATCCTAGCCGAACGTGACGGCCCGGCCGGGGTCAGGCCGTGGATCGCCGGGCACCGGCGGCCATGCGGCCGAAGGGCAGCGTGCCCAGGGCGACGCCGGCCACGACGAGGGCCACGCCAGCGAGCTGGCTGATCGACGGCGCCTCGTCGACGATGAGCATGGCCAGCACGATCGAGGCGACCGGCTGGCTGAGCAACAAGAGCGACGTCGTGACTGCCGGCAGCCGCGGCAATGCCGCAGCGACGAGGAGGCCGCCGGCGACCTGGGCCGAGACGGCCAGCACGAGCAGCCAGGCGAGGGCCTGCCAGCCCGGCACGGGCTCCAGGTCGCCCACGAGGATGCCGCCGATGGCGGCGAAGATGGCCGTCGAGATGGTC
>DATBSD010000057.1:0-16902 GCA_036559965.1 Candidatus Limnocylindrales bacterium | reverse complement strand
TGCCCCTCCTGCGCGACGAGCGGCCGGAGTTCAACGTGCGCGAGCTGCAGCGGATCGTGGCGGAGCGGTCGGGCCTGGCCGAGGACTCGACCGGGGACCGGGGCGCCGAGCCCGGCCTCGACGTCGCGCCGGGCGAGCCGCCGGCCGGGCCGATCGGGTTCCGGCCCCGCCCGCGGACGGTCCGGCCGGTCGACCGGGGCGCCTGACCGTGGGCGACCCGGCCCCGAGTGCGCCGTTCGAGCTCCCGGTCGAGCTGGCGATCGACACCGATGTCGCCCGGCGCGTCATCGCCGAGTTCATCCGGGGCCAGCTCGAGCAGGCGGGCTTCGAGCGAGCCGTGCTCGGGTTGTCGGGCGGCATCGATTCGGCGGTCGTGGCCTACCTGACCGCGGAGGCGATCGGCCCGGAACGGCTGCTCGCGGTCATGCTCCCGTACCGCAGCTCGTCGCCGGCGTCACGCGCCGACGCGGAGTCGGTCGTCACCGAGCTCGGGTGCGCCAGCGAGCTGGTCGAGATCACGGCCATGGTCGACGGCTACTTCGGGTCGCAGGCTGGCCACGGAGCGATCGGCGGCGACAGCGCCGACGCGAGCCCGCTCCGGCGCGGCAACTTCGCGGCTCGGATGCGCATGGCCACGCTCTACGACCTGTCGGTCGTGTGGGGCGGCCTGGTCGCCGGCACCGGCAACAAGACCGAGGCGCTCATCGGCTATACGACCGTCTTCGGCGACAACGCGTCGGCCTTCAACCCCGTCGGCGACCTCTACAAGAGCCAGGTCCGCCAGCTCGCGGATGTCTGCGGCGTGCCGGCAGTCATCATCGCCAAGGCGCCGTCGGCCGACCTCTGGCCGGGCCAGACCGACGAATCGGAGGTCGGCTTCTCGTACGCCGAGGTCGACCGCCTGCTGTTCTGGATGATCGACCGCCGCCGGAGCGACGAGGAGCTCGCGGCGATGGGCTTCGAGGCCGCCTTCGTGGCGCGCGTCGGGCGCATGGTCGCCGGCGCCGAGTACAAGCGGCAGGTGCCGCCCATCGCCAAGCTCGGGCCGCGCACGACCGGCGTCGACTATCTGTATCCCCGCCGCAGGCCCGGCTCGGCGCGCACCCCCCCGTGAGCGGCGGGACGCTGTTCGTCGTCGCCACGCCCATCGGCAACCTCGGCGACGTCACCCTGCGCGCCATCGAGACGCTCCGCGCCGTGCCGCTGGTGGCGGCCGAGGACACCCGCCTGACGCGGCGGCTGTGGGCTCGCCACGGCATCGGCACCCGACTCATCAGCTACCACGCGCGCAATGCGAACCAGCGCGGGCGAGAGCTGCTGGCGCATCTGCGTGGTGGCGCCGACCTGGGCCTCGTGACCGACGCCGGCACGCCGCTCGTGAGCGATCCGGGCGATGTGCTCGTGCGTGCCTGGATCG
Organism: Candidatus Limnocylindrales bacterium; assembly: GCA_036559965.1. Taxonomy (GTDB): domain Bacteria; phylum Chloroflexota; class Limnocylindria; order Limnocylindrales; family CSP1-4; genus CSP1-4. Next base: position 15,485 of record DATBSD010000057.1, on the reverse strand, counting down.
CCGAGGGTGGGCGGGTGGTGCCCATCCCCGGGCCATCGGCCGTGCTGGCGGCGCTCGTGGCCGCCGGCCTGCCGTCGGCGCGCTGGGGCTTCGAGGGCTTCCTGCCGCGCAGCGGCGCCGACCGCCGTGCGCGCCTCGCCCGGCTGGCCGTCGATGACCGGACGACGGTCATCTTCGAGGCGCCCGGCCGAACGGCGGCCACGCTGCGCGACCTGGCGGCAGCATGCGGCGCGGATCGCCCGGCCGCGCTCTGCCGCGAGCTGACGAAGCTCCACGAGGAGGTACGCCGCGGGACGCTCGACGAGCTGGCGATCGGCGCGACCGAGCGACCGCCGCGAGGGGAGGTGACCATCGTCGTCGCCGGCCGTTCGACGGACTCCGCTGCCGAGGCACCGGCAGCGGCCGACCTCGCGGCGGCTCGGACACGCGTCGGCGCGCTCGTCGGCGGTGGCATGAGCCGCTCGGCCGCGGCCAAGCAGGTCGCCGCCGAGACGGGCCTGCCACGCCGCGACCTCTATGACCCGGGCTGAGTCGCCGCCGCCCGACGGCGGCCGCTACCATCGCGCCGTGAGCCTGCCCGTGCTGCGCGACATGACTCCCGTCGGGCGGTTCGTCCTCGTGCTCACGCTCGTCGTCAGCGCGGCCGCCATCCTCATGGAGTGGGTGCTGCACATCGAGGGCACGCCCATCTTCGTCGTCAGCGCCCTCGGCATCCTCGGCCTGGCCTACGTCGTGGGCGCCTCGACCGAGCGGCTCGGTGCGCTGACCGGCCCCCAGATGGGCGGCATCCTGAACGCCACCTTCGGCAACATCGCCGAGCTCATCATCGCCTTCTTCGCCCTCACGGCCGGCCAGCTCGAGGTCGTCAAGGCCTCGTTGACGGGCTCCATCATCGGCAACCTGCTGCTCGTGCTCGGCGCCAGCCTGCTGCTCGGCGGCCTGCGCCATGGCAACCAGAGATTCTCAGTCCGGACCGCGATGCTCGATGCCACGCTGCTCGTGCTGGCGGTCATCGGGCTGTTCGTGCCCGCCGTCTTCGCGCTCTCGTCGGAGGCAGAGCCACGGCTGCGGGAGAGCGTCGCGGTCGCGGTCATCCTGCTCATCCTCTACGGGCTCAACCTCGTCTACCGCTTCCGCCACCCTCAGGACGTGCTGGGCGGTGAGCCCGAGGGCCATGCCGGGCCGGCCTGGTCGGTGCGCACGGCGGTGCTCGTGCTCGTCGGGGCCGCGGCGCTCCTGGCCGTCCTCTCGGAGGAGCTGGTGGGCGCCATCGACCCGTTCATCGAGAGCTTCGGTCTGACGCCCTTCTTCGTCGGCGTCATCCTCATCCCGACCATCGGCAACCTGGCCGAGCACCTCGTGGCGGTGCAGTTGGCGCTCAAGGATCGGATGGACTTCGCGATGGCCGTGTCCATCGGCTCGAGCCTCCAGGTCGCGCTCTTCGTGGCGCCCGTGCTCGTCATCCTCGGCCTCGTGGTCGGTCAGCCCATGGACCTCGTGTTCACGCCGCTCGAGATCGCGTCGGTCGCGGTCGCGGTGGGCATCACCGCGCTCATCGCCTTCGACGGCGAGTCCAACTGGCTGGAAGGCGCGCTGCTGCTCGGCGTCTACGCCATCATCGCCGTGAGCTTCTTTTTCCTGGGCTCGGCATGACCGCCGCGACGGTCGCCCGCTTCGACGTCGGTGGTCCGCCGGTGACCGAGGGCGTCGGCGCGACCGACTACCAGCCCGGAGCCTGCAACATCGGGCCGGCCGAGATCGCGCGCCGGCGGCGCTCGGTGCTCGTTTCGAGCGTCGCCGCCCTGGCGCTCTACCTCGGGCTCATCGCCATCGCGGCTCCCGACCTCGTGCGCCTCCTCGTCGCGCTACCGGCCGCATCGGCAGCCATCAGCTGGCTCCAGGTGCGCGAGCGCTTCTGCGTCGCCTTCGGCATCGCCGGCGTGTTCAACTTCGGCCCCGTCGGCGAGCTCGGGTCCATCCACAGCGCCGAAGCCCGCCGGGCCGACCGTCGCAAGGTGGCATCGATGGTCGCTCGCGGATCCGCCATCGGCCTGCTCATCGGCATCGTGGCGGTGCTGGTGCCCTGATCGGGCCGCTCGGCAGGTCAGTCGGGGCGTGCCCGCTCGATGGCCTTGAAGATGAGGTCGAGCGTGGCCGGACTCGCCGCCGGGTCGACGCTGCTGTCGTGTGAGGTCGCCGGGAACTCCTGCAACTCGGCGTCGATCCTGGCTGCCTTCAGCGCCTCCAGCGCACCCGGGCCCATCACGGAGGCAAGATCGTCTGCACCACCGGCCATGAAGATGGGCGGCCCAGGTGCCGCGGCGGTGCCCAGCGCGGCCCCGAGGTCGGCCAGGCCGGCCCCGAAGCCGGCCAGGCCGACCGCCGCCTCGGGTCGTCCGTCGCCCTCGGCGAGGCAGTCGGGCGTCTCGGTCTCGGGGCTGACGGCCGTCATCAGCGCCAGCTCGCTGCCGTAGGAGTGGCCGACGAGCACGACGCTGGCCGGATCGCCGCCGTAGTCCTCGGTCACCGAGCGGGCGAAGCGAATGGCACAGGTGACGTCATCGACCGAATCCGTGACCGGATTGCTGGTCGCGCTGCTGCGATACGACGCCAGGAAGACGACCGCGCCACGACGAGCGGTCTCAGCGGCCAGGCGGTCGAGGTAGCGGCGAAAGAGGAAGTGGTCCGGGCCACCGTGCAGGAGGACGACCGTCGGCAGACCCGCTGCATCGGTCGGCGCCAGGATGTCGAGCGGCACGGCGCAGTCCCCCCACCCGCCACAGCTCACGGTGTCGGTGTACAGCACATCGACCTCGGTCCGCAGCCCCTCGACGATGGCTACGTCGAAAGGGCCCGCCGAGGCCGCTGGGGAGACCGGCTGCGCGGACGGGGCTGCAGCGTCCGATGGTGAGGCACCCGCATCCGTTGGGGCGCCCGACGATGTGGCACTCGGCGCTGAGGTGATCCGCGGCGATGCAGGTGCCGCACACGCGGCGACCATCAACGCGATACCTGCGAGTCTGGCACCGTGGTGGCTCGGACGGATGGCTGTGGGCCCTGCTGCGTTGATGGGGTCATGGCCCATGGTACGCGGCGCTGGCGTGGCGAGCCTCTTGCGCACGATGCGCCAATCCGGGGTGAAGCCGCCGCCAATCGTCGTCCGCTAGCCTGCCCCGTGTCGTTCGCTCGCGAACGTCGACCCGCCGGTCCGATCCGCCGTCCCGCCGTCACGTGGGGCGCCGCGCCTCGCGCGGGCCCAGGGAGGTCGTCGCACCATGAATCGCGTGCTGCTCACCGGTCGCCTGACCCGCGACCCCGAGCTGCGGACGCTTGCCAGCGGCAAGACCGTCACGCAGTTCTCCCTCGCCACGAACGACTACCGCGGTGGCAAGGAGCTGTCGGAGTTCCACAGCATCGTGACCTGGGATCGCCTGGCCGAGATCTGCGGCCAGTACCTCGGCAAGGGCCAGTTGGTCGCCCTCGAGGGCCGGCTCCAGACGCGCCAGTGGGAGGACGACAAGAAGGTCCGCCATTGGAAGACGGAGATCGTCGCCTCGTCCGTCGAGATGCTCTCGGGCCGACGCAAGAAGGACTACGCGGCCGAGTCGGCTGCCGAGGCCATGGTCAGCCAGGCCGAGGCCCTGGGCATCGAGCCCGCCGAAGAGGCCGACGCCGATGACATCGAGGTCGCTGTCGCGGCCTGAGCGACCGGCGAACGATCCAAAGCGGCGGGCGCGGCCCCCTCCCGCGTCCGCCGCCCTTCCGCCACGGCCAGTCGATGGACTGGGTCCTCAGCTCACCGCCTTCTTCACCAGCGCGGCCATCCGTGCCTCGTCGGCGGAGGTCGACTCCTTCAGGCAAACGCGATCGGCCACATGACGCCGCCGCCGAGGTTCGCCGAGTCGTTGAAGCCGAACGACGCACATCGTGCCTTGGACTTGTCTGCGGGCTGGAAGAAGCGGTGTGGTCGCACGGCGCTGGCAAGCGCGGGCTCGGACGACCCCTTGCCTCCTCACCTGGGAGCGGGCTGGTCGGATCGACCCGAGACCGATGTTCCGCGTGCGAAGCGCGGCCCGACGGGCCGGGTGCGCGTCGCCACTCAGGTGCCGTACGACACGACCTGGCCGATCTGCCCGAAGAGGTGCCAGGCGCCCAAAGCGACGGCGAGAGCGAGCATCGTGCTGCCCAGCACGCGAAGCGGCCGCGGCGGCACGAGATCGCCGGATGCGACGCGCACCACCCACGCTGCAAGCGTGACCACGCCGGCCGCCGCGATGAAGATGCTGCTCGGGATGGGCACCACCTCCGCCGCGAACCCGGGCACGAAGAACATCTGGACGGAGAGCGGCACCACGAGCACGAGTCCGATCACGACGAGGATGCCGTAGGTGATGCCCATTCGCGTCGGTCGTTCGGTGACCGGCGGTAACCCCCGGTCGAGCCCGTCGAAGACGATGGCAAAAGCGAAACCCGCCACGGCCGCGAGCCCGAGGAGCAGGGCCACGACGACGGCAACGGGCTCGAGGATGAAGAAGTCCGAGTTCTCGGGTCGCACGAGCTGGAAGCCGGTCAGGGCGACAGCGATGGGCATGCTCAGCACGGCGCGCGCCCATCGGTCCCCGGGGATCCAAGCCTGGATGGCGATCCAGATCACCGCGGCGGCGAGCCCCGTCAGGATGCCACCAAAGAACACCAGCGCGACGGTGCCTTCGATAGTCACGTCCCCGATCACGTTCCCGTTCTCGGTCAGCTGACCGACCGAGGCAGGGTCGAGGAGTGTGGCCAGTCGCATCACGATCCGGCCCCCGATCCCGAGCACGACGATGCCGACGACGAGCCCGGTCAGGGCGCCGCCGGTGATGTCGCGCAGGACGCTGACGATCGCGACGATGCGGGTCATCCCGTGCATGGTATGCGGCGCATCTGCGGCCCAGGGGCGCCGCAGACGAAGAGTCCCAGCGAACGGAGGAGCCGGCGGCCGACCCGTGGCGGCCGAGCGTACGGTCTAGCCGGCAGCCGACCCTGGACGGCCGCGCTCTCCGCGGCGGGTCGGGCGCGAGCCGGAGAGCTCGTGGGCGTCGCGCAGGTGGTCGCCCTCGTACTCGAAGCCGGGGACGCCACGGACGAACAGGTCGCAGAAGAGCTCGACGAGCGCGGGATCGAACTGCTGCCCGGCGTGCCGGCGGAGTTCCGCGACGGCCGCCACGTGGCCGACGGCTGCTTTGTAGGGACGGTCGTGCATCATCGCGTCATAGGCGTCGGCGACAGCCACGATGCGCGCGCCGAGCGGGATGTCCTGGCCGCGCAGGCCGTACGGATAGCCGCTGCCCCCGAATCGTTCGTGATGGTGAAGGATGATCGGCACCGCGTCGCGCAACGAGCCGGCCTGCTCGAGGATGAGCTGACCGATGCGCGGGTGCTGGACGACGCTCTGCCACTCCGCGCCGGTCAGGGGCGCCGGCTTCTCGAGGATCTCCTCGGGGATGGCGACCTTGCCCACGTCATGGAGCAGGCTGGCCACGCGGATGCGGTCGATCTCCGGCTGCGGCAGGGCCAGATGGCCGGCCATCGTCGTGGCCACGGTGGCGATGAGCTCGGACGGCCGACCGCGATAGTGCGGCAGCGGATCGATGACCGAGTGGAGCATCGCCTCGGCCGCCACTCGGGCGGCTTGTCCGATCTCGAGCGCGCTGGCGCGACCCTCGGCGCTGATAGGCGCCCGCGGCACCCGCGAGTCCTCGTCCGGCTCGGCGAACACGAAGACCTGGTTGCGACCGAGGCCCTTGGCGCTGAGCATCGCCATGTCCGCGTGGCGGACGAGCGTCTCGACCCGCAACAGCTGGCCACCGCCACCGGCGACGCCCGCCGAGATGGTCACGCTGACCGGCTCCGCCTGCTCGATGTCGATGGGCTCGCGCATCACGAGCATGCGCAGCTTCTCGGCCAGCGCGGCGGCCTCGTCGACATCGGTCTCTGGCAGCACGAGCACGAACTCCTCGCCGCCCCAGCGCCCGATGTGGTCGATCGAGCGCACGTTCGTGCGCAGCAGGTGGGCGACGCGCCGGAGGACGATGTCGCCCGCGTGGTGCTCCCAGGTGTCGTTGATCGACTTGAAGTGGTCGATGTCGAGGAAGGCGACCGAGAGCGGCCGGCCGAACCGGTTGGCGCGCGCGACCTCCTCGGTCAGGGCGTCCTGGATGGTCGCGCGATTGGGGATCCGGGTCAGGGTGTCGGTCGTGGCGGCGTCGTGGGTCGACGCCAGCTGGTCGGCGATGGCGTTGATGGACCGGTCCAGCCGCGCCACCGACGGGTCGCGGCTGACGCCGACGCGGACGTCGAGATCGCCCTGGGCGATGCGCTCGGCGGCGCGGGACAGGCGGTCGATGCGTGTGCCCAGGATGAGCGACACGAGCAGGCAGGTGACGCCCACGCCGGCCATGACCGAGAGCAGCTCGACGACCAGGGCGTCGCCCACCGTCACCGCGGTCGTGGGCATGACCTCGGGAAGGATGAGGAAGCGAACGGCGACAGCTGCCGGCGCGAGGAGTCCGAGGATCCGCAGGAGCCGGAGCACGCCACCTCCGTGGGCAGGACGGATGGGCCCCGACCGGGCCGCCAACGGGCGAGCCGGTACGGCGCGAGACGGCACGACTGCGCGCCTCGCGCCAGCCTAGGCATCACGAGCCTCGCTGCAGGCTCCGACAGAGGTACCGCAGCCGCCGGCCGATGGTCCGGGCGGCGCACTTCGGCACCGTCGCGTCGGGACGCTCCGCTGGCGCCCAGCGTGGCTGCTACAATCCACGCCTACCAACCCCCGCGGGCTGAGACCCGCGTCCGACAGGGGAGGAGCCGTTGCTCGAGGAAGGGGCTGCGTCGGTCCAGTGAGGCTGGCACGCACCTTCGCCGACTGGTCTCGTCAGGGTGAGGCGAGGCGGCAGCGGGGGCAGTCTATCCGAGTCCCGGTCATCGACGGCCGGGGCTCTTTCGTGCTCCGACGAGGCGATCGCTGATGCCGGCCACGATCGTCGTCGGCCTCCAATGGGGCGACGAGGGCAAGGGCAAAGCGACCGACCTGCTGGCCGAGTCGGTCAGTCACGTCGTGCGCTACCAGGGCGGCGACAACGCCGGCCACACGATCGTCATCGGCGACGAGGTCTTCAAGCTCCACCTCGTGCCCAGCGGCGTGCTCTACCCGCACATCGTGCCCATCATCGCCAACGGGGTCGTCGTCAACCCCCAGACGCTGCTCGACGAGCTGGCCATGCTCGAGGCACGCGGCATCGCCATCGACCGGGTGCGGGTGAGTGCGGCGGCGCACGTGATCATGCCCTACCACGTGACCATCGACGTGGGCCAGGAGGCAGGCCGGCCGGGCGGCGGTATCGGGACCACGCATCGCGGCATCGGCCCCGCCTATGCCGACCGCGCTGCCCGCATCGGCATCCGCATGGGCGACCTGCTCGAGCCGGCCGTGCTCCGTCCGGCCGTCGAGCGAGCCCTCGACCTGCATCGCGATCGGCTCTTGGGCGCCGACCCAGAGGACGGGCTGGACGTCGAGTCGCTCGTGCGGCGCGCGCTCGCCTGGGGCGCCGCACTGGAGCACCGCATCGTGGACACGACGACGATCATCCAGGCGGCACTGGCGGGAGGCGGTCACGTCCTGCTGGAAGGGGCGCAGGGTGCCTTGCTCGACCTCGATCACGGCACCTACCCGTACGTCACGAGCTCGAACCCCATCGCCGGCGGCGCCTGCACCGGGGCGGGCATCGGGCCGCTCCAGATCGACGAGGTCATCGGCGTCATGAAGGCCTACGCCACGCGCGTCGGCGCTGGTCCCTTCCCGAGCGAGCTCGACGACCCGACCGGACGGCACCTGCTCGAGCGCGGCCGGGAGTTCGGCACCACGACCGGTCGCCAGCGGCGTTGCGGCTGGTTCGATGCGGTCCCGCTGCGTGCCGTGGTGGCGGTCAATAGCGTGAGCAGCATCATGCTCAACAAGCTCGACATCCTGTCCGGCCTGCCGGTCGTCCGGTTGTGCGTCGGCTACCGCGTCGACGGGCGCATCGTCGACGACTGGCCCGTCGGCCTGGCCGAGCTCGAACGCGCCGAGCCGGTCTACGAGACCTTCGCCGGCTGGGAAGAGGACCTCGCGACCGTCCGGCGGATGGAGGACCTGCCGCCCACGGCACGCGCGTTCGTCGATGCACTCGAGGCTCGCGCCGGCGTGCCCATCACCATCGTGTCCATCGGAGCCGAGCGCAACCAGACGATCATCCGTGGGCCGCGGCCGGGTCGCCACCGGCCGTCGATCGCGAGCGCCGTGGCATGAGCATCAGGATCGACCGCGGACTGCCGGTCCCGGGCACCGTCCTGGTCGTCGGCTCCGGCGCCCGCGAGCACGCCCTGGCCTGGCGCCTGTCGCGCGACCCGGGCGTCGAGCGAGTCGTCGTCGCACCGGGCAACCCGGGCATCCCGTGGGCGGTCGCGACGGTCCACGCCGATGTCGCCGCCGGTGACGCCGACGGCGTCGTCGCGCTGGCTCGGGCCATCGGTGCCGATCTCGTCGTCATCGGGCCGGAGGGCCCACTCGTCGACGGCCTCGCGGATCGCCTCATGGACGCCGGCATCGCGGTCTTCGGACCGTCCGCCGAGGCGGCACGGATCGAAGCGAGCAAGGCCTTCTGTCGCGAGGTCTGCATGGCGGCCGCGGTCCCCATCGCCAAGGGTGCCGCGTTCACGGATCCTGTCGCCGCCGTGCTCTACGCGCAGAGCCTGGAGGGTCCGGTCGTCGTCAAGGCCGACGGACTGGCGGCTGGCAAGGGCGTCACGGTCTGCGACACGACCGACGATGCCCGCCGAGTCATCCGGGAGCTGATCGTCGAGCGCACGCTCGGGCCTGCCGGTGCCCGCGTCGTGGTCGAACGCGCCCTCGTCGGCACCGAAGCCAGCGTCATCGCCATCTGTGACGCGACGACCGCGCTGGCCCTGCCGGCGGCGCGCGATCACAAGCGCATCGGCGAGGGCGACACGGGGCCGAACACCGGTGGCATGGGCGCCATCTCGCCGTCGCCCGACGTCGCCGATGACGACGTGGCGGCCGTCGTGCGTGCGGTCCACCGGCCGGTCCTGAGCGAGCTCGCCGAGCGCGGCACGCCGTTCCGTGGTGCGCTCTTCGCCGGCCTCATGATCACGCCCACCGGGACGCGCGTGCTCGAGTTCAACGCGCGCTTCGGCGACCCCGAGACGCAGGCCATCCTGCCGCGCATCGAGGTGCCCCTGGCGCCCATCCTGCTGGCCGCGGCGACCGACCGGCTGGCCGAGGCGGCCGACGCGCTGGGCATCCTCGACGGCCGGCTGCCGACGACGACGCAGGCCACCGCGGCCGTCGTCCTTGCGGTGCCTGGGTATCCCGAGGCGCCGGTGACCGGCAGCCTCATCGACGGGCTCGACGCGCCAGAGCTCGAGGCGCCGGACGTGCGCGTGTTCCACGCCGGGGTGAGCGTCGGTGCCGGCGGCCGCCTCATGACCGCTGGCGGGCGCGTGACCACCATCGTGGGCCAGGGCGCCGACGTCCCGGCCGCCGCTGCCGTCGCCCAGCGAGCCGCCGCAGCGGTGACCTTCCCGGGCGTCCAGCGGCGGCGCGACATCGGTGGCCGGATCATCGAGGTCGAGCCGGCGCCGGCCGGGTCGCCGACGGTGGCCGGGGCTGCGGCCCGGTGATCCCACGCTATCGCCTGCCCCAGATGGCCGCCATCTGGTCAGACGAAGCTCGCTTCGAGGCGATGCTCGAGGTCGAGCGTGCCGTTGCCCGGGCGCAAGCACGCCGCGGGCAGATCCCCGCGACGGCGCTGGCCGCCATCGAGGCCCGCGCGCGCGTCGACGTCGAACGCATCGCCGAGCTCGAGGCGACGACCGACCACGACGTCATCGCCTTCGTCAGCCAGGTCGCCGAGTCGGTCGGCCCGGACGGCCGGTATCTGCACCTCGGCCTGACGAGCTCGGATGTCATCGACACGGGGCTGGCGTTGCAGGTCGGCCATGCCGCCGCGCGGCTCGACGAGGACCTCGCCGCAGCCATCGCCGCGGTCGTGACGCAGGCGCGCCGACACGCGGCGACCATCGAGATGGGCAGGACGCACTCGGTCCATGCCGAGCCGACGACGTTCGGACTCAAGCTCGCCGGCTGGGCGTGGGAGCTCGATCGGGGCCGTCGACGGTTGGCCATGGCCGCCAACGACATGGCGACGGGCAAGATCTCGGGACCGGTGGGGACCTACGCCCACCTCGACCCCGACCTCGAGGCCGAGGTCCTCGGCGAGCTCGGCCTGGCCATCGAGCCGGCCAGCACCCAGATCGTCGCGCGCGACCGGCACGCGGCGTTCGTGGCCGCCCTGGCGGTCATCGGCGGCTCGATCGAGCGCTTCGCGACGGAGATCCGCAACCTCCAGCACACCGAGATCGCCGAGGTCATGGAACCGTTCAAGGCCGGCCAGAAGGGCAGCTCGGCGATGCCGCACAAGCGCAATCCCATCCTCGCCGAGCGGCTCAGCGGCCTGGCCCGACTGCTGCGCGGCTATGCCCTGGCGGCCATGGAGGACGAGGCGCTGTGGCACGAGCGCGACATCAGCCATTCCTCGGTCGAGCGGGTCGCGCTGCCCGACGCAACGACGCTGCTCGACTACATGCTCGTCCGTTTCGCGGGCCTCATCGACGGCCTCATCGTGCGCGCCGACCGGATGGCCGAGAACGTCGAACGCGGGCTCGGCCTGCACGCATCGAGCCGCGTGCTGCTGGCGCTGGTCGAGTCCGGTGGCCTCTCCCGCGAGGAGGCCTACGAGATCGTCCAGCGTGACGCGCTCGCTGCCGCCGATGAGCGACGCCCGCTGCGGGACCTGCTGGCCGCCGACCCGCGGGTCACCGCCGTCCTGACCGACACGTCGCTCGAGGCCTGCTTCGACGACGCCCATCTGCTGCGCAACGTGCCGGCCGTCGTCGCCCGGCTCGATGCGCTCCGACCGCTCGAGGAGGCCGTTCGATGACGCTTGCCACCGGCTACGTTCGCTCCGGCAAGGTGCGCGACCTGTACCGCGTCGACGACGCTCGGCTGGTGCTCGTCGCCAGCGATCGTCTGTCCGCGTTCGACGTGGTCCTGCCGACTGCCATCCCCGACAAGGGCCGCGTCCTGACCGGCCTCTCGCGCTACTGGTTCGCGGCCACGGCCGACCTCGTGCCCAATCACCTCCTGGGCACCGATCCGCGCAGCCTGCCCGAGACGTTCGCCGACGATGCCGGTGAGCTGCGCGGCCGATCGATGATCTGTCGTCCCGCAAGGGTGCTGCCGGTCGAGGTCATCGTGCGCGGCTACCTCTCTGGCAGCGGCTGGAAGGACTACCTCCGGACAGGGGCCGTGTGTGGCATCCCGTTGCCGGCCGGGCTGCGCGAGAGCGAGCAGCTGCCGGAGCCGCTGTTCACGCCATCCACCAAGGCCGAGCTGGGGGCGCACGACGAGAACATCGGCCTGCCCGAGGTCGTCGCGCTCATCGGCGCCGACCTGGCCGAGCGCGTGGCGACATCGGCGGTCGAGCTCTATGGCTTCGGACGCGATCGGGCGGCGGCGGCCGGCATCATCCTCGCCGACACGAAGTTCGAGTTCGGCCTCGACGAGGCGTCCGGCGAGCTGCTCCTCATCGATGAGGTCCTGACGCCCGACTCGAGCCGCTTCTGGGACGCCGCCACGTACGCGCCCGGTGGCCCGCAGGCCTCGTTCGACAAGCAGTTCGTGCGCGACTGGCTGGAGGCATCCGATTGGGACAAGACGGCGCCCGGACCGGAGCTGCCGAGCGACGTCGTGGCCGGCACCCGGGCTCGCTACGTCGAGGCCTTCGAGCGCATCACCGGCGCCAGCTTCGGCCGTTACCTCGACGAGGACGTCATCGCATGAGTCGCCATCGCTTCGTCGTCTCGATTATGCCCAAGCCGGGCATCCTCGACCCCCAGGGCCGCGCCGTCGAACAGTCCCTGCCGCACCTCGACGTGCGCGGCGTGAGCGACGTCCGCGTCGGCCGGCGCGTGGAGCTGACGATCGAGGCGACCGACATCGTCGCGGCGCGGGCCGTCGTCGAGCGGCTGGCAGCCGAGGTCTTCGCCAACCCCATCATCGAGACCTGGGACGTGGCACCGGCCTCGATCGTCGTCGCCTCGCCGAGCGTCGCGGTCGGATGAGGGTCGGCGTCGTCGTCTTCCCGGGCTCGAACTGCGACCGCGACACGCTCCATGCTGCGACGCTGGCCGGGGCGGAGGCGGTGCCCTTGTGGCACGAGCGGCCCGACCTCGATGGTGCCGATGTCGTCGTCCTGCCGGGCGGCTTCGCCTATGGCGACTACCTGCGGGCGGGCGTGCTGGCCAGGTTCAGCCCCATCATGGCCGCCGTGCGTGAGCACGCGTCGGCCGGCGGCCTGGTGCTCGGCATCTGCAACGGCTTCCAGGTCCTGGCCGAGGCCGGCCTCGTGCCGGGCGCCCTGCGTCGCAACGCGACGCTCCGCTTCGAGCATCGCTGGGTCCGATTGACCGTCGAGCGCACCGACTCGCCGTTCACCCGGGCCATCCCGCCCGACCATCGCCTGCGCCTGCCCATCGCCCACGGCGAGGGCAGCTACTACCTGCCCCACGACGAGCTCGACGTGCTGGAGGCACGTGGCGGGGTGCTCTTCCGCTACGCGGCACCCGAAGGCAATCCCAACGGCAGCGCCCGCGACATCGCCGGTGTCGTCGACGTCGGTGGTCGGGTGTGCGGTCTGATGCCGCATCCCGAGCGTGCCTCGGAAGCGTTGCTCGGCTCGGACGACGGGATGCTCGTGCTGCGCTCGATCGTCGAGAGCGTCGCCATCGCCGGCCGCGCGGCGGTCGTGGCGTGACCGTCATGGTGGCGGTCGAGGCGCGCCACCGCGCGCTCGGCCTGACCGACGAGGAGCTCGAGGCCATCGTCGCCCGCCTGGGTCGCCGTCCGAACGACCTCGAGCTGGCCATGTTCAGCGTCATGTGGAGCGAGCACTGCTCGTACAAGAGCTCCCGGCGCCACCTTGCCGAGCTGCCCACGAGCGGTACGGACGTCGTCGCCGGGCCGGGTGAGAACGCGGGCGTCATCGCCATCGGCGAGGGCCTGGCGGTGGCCTTCAAGCTCGAGTCCCACAACCACCCCAGCGCGGTCGAGCCCTACCAGGGGGCGGCGACCGGGGTAGGCGGCATCCTGCGCGACATCTTCACCATGGGTGCCCGCCCCATCGCCGTCCTCGACGCGCTCAAGTTCGGGCCGCCTGCGGACCCCCGGACACGGGCGCTCGTGCGCGGCGTCGTGCGCGGCGTGGGCGGCTACGGCAACTGCGTCGGCGTGCCGACGGTCGGCGGGGAGCTGGTCTTCGACGCCAGCTACGCCGACAACCCGCTCGTCAACGTGATGGCCATCGGCCTGCTCGAGGAGCGCCACCTGACGCGGGCAGCGGCGCCCGGCCCGGGCAACCTCGTCGTGCTCTACGGTTCGGCGACCGGCCGCGACGGCATCGGCGGGGCAAGCGTGCTCGCGAGCGCAACGTTCGACGACGCCAGCGCAGCCAAGCGACCGTCGGTCCAGGTCGGTGACCCGTTCGCAGAGAAGCTGCTCATCGAAGCCAGCTTGGAGCTCATCGAGGCCGGTCTCGTCGAGGGCCTCCAGGACCTCGGTGCTGCGGGCATCACGTGTGCCGTCTCGGAGACCGCCGATCGCGCCGGGACCGGCATCACCGTCGACCTGGACGCGGTGCCCCGGCGAGAGTCTGACATGGCGCCCTTCGAGGTCATGATCAGCGAGAGCCAGGAGCGGATGTGCGCCATCGTCGCGCCACACCGCCTCGACGCCGTGCTCGAGATCTGCAGCCGCTGGGGCCTGCCGGCGGCAGTCATCGGGCAGGTGACCGCCGATGGGCTGGTGCGCGTCGTGAGCGGCGGCCTGGAGCTGGCGGCCATCCCCGCCGCGGCGCTGACGAGCGACGCCATCGTCCTCGATCGCGTCGCGCGCCCTCCGGTGCGGACGCGGCTGGCGCCCGCGCCGGGGGCGATCGGTGCCATCGACCGCTCCGCCGACGGCCTGCCAGAGCGGGGTATGGACCCGGGCGCCGTCCTGCTCGCCCTGCTCGGCCATGCCAACCTCGGCAGTCGGGCGTGGGTGACCACCCAGTACGACGCGACCGTCGGCGCCGACACCGTCGCGGCCGGTGAGCATGGCGCCGCCGTGCTGCGCATCCGGCACGGCCGGCGTGGCCTCGTCGCGGCGACCGATGCTCAGGCTGCCGTCGCCGGCCACGACCCATGGCTGGGCGCCGCGATGGCGGTCGCCGAGTGCGTCCGCAACGTGGCCGTCACCGGGGCCCGGCCGCTCGGCGTCACGAACGGCCTCAACTTCGGTGACCCTGGTGATCCTGAGGCGTTCTGGCGGTTCACCGAATCGCTGCGCGGGCTGGCGGATGCCTGCCGAGCCTTCGGGCTGCCCATCACGGGCGGCAACGTGAGCTTCTACAACGCGTCGCCCGCGGGCGCCATCCTGCCGACCGTCCAGATCGGCGTCGTCGGCCTGCTCGACGATGTCGCTCGTCGCGTGTCACCGGCCTTCCGGCGGGCGGACGACGTGATCGCCGTCGTCGGCACGGCCTCTCCGGGCCTGGCGGGATCGACCTACGCCGACGTGGCCGGCAACGCTCCCGACGACGGTCTGCCGGACCTCGACCTCGAGCGCGAGGCAGCGCTCCAGCGCTGGCTCCAGTCGGCCGCCCGCGACGGTCTGCTGGCATCGGCCCAGGACATCTCCGGCGGCGGGCTGGCCGTGGCCATCGCCGAGAGCTCGATGTGGTCAGGCCTCGGCGCCCGCTGCGCCGTCGGGGTCGGCTCGGCGCCGTCGGTCGACCTGTTCGGTGAGAGCCCCGGCCGCGTCGTCGTGACGGCCGATCCGGCCGATCGCGAGCGACTGGACATGTCCGCAGCCGCACATGGCCTGCCCCTCGAGATCATCGGAGAGGTGGGTGGCGCACGCCTCGTCATCGAGCTCGTGCGGCGCGGCGCCACCGGCGCCGCCGAGGAACGCGGGTCGGGCGTGGCGGATGCCGTCGATCTGCCCATCACCGACCTCGAGCACGCCTGGCGATCGGCGCTGCCGCGGGCACTCGGCGAGGAGACCTGACCGTGTGCGGCATCGTGGGCATCCACGCTCCCGGCCAGGAAGCTGCCAGTCTCGCCTCGCTGGCGCTCTTCGCGCTCCAGCACCGTGGTCAGGAGTCGGCCGGCGTGGCGGTGAGCGATGGCCAGGGGGTGATGGTCTATAAGGACCTCGGCATGGTCGCCCAGGTCCTCGACGAGCGTCGGCTTCCGTCGCTGCGCGGGCACGCCGCCATCGCCCACTGCCGCTACTCGACGACCGGCTCGACGCTCTGGGAGAACTCCCAGCCGGCCTATCGCCTGGG
>DATBSD010000056.1:0-5814 GCA_036559965.1 Candidatus Limnocylindrales bacterium | reverse complement strand
CTGGCGGCGAAGGCGTACGTGGCCCGCTTCGTCGAGCGCGGTGACGTCCTCGGTGTCGACGATGACGCGCCCGCTCGTCGGCCGGTCGAGGCCGCCGATGACGTTGAGCAGCGTGGACTTGCCGGCGCCGGAGCGACCGGTGACCGCGACGAGCTGCCCGCGCCGGACGCGCAGGTCGACGCCGCGCAACGCGCGAACGACGCCGCCGCCGCTCGGGAAGTCGCGGGTCAGAGCGGTCACCTCGACCAGCCAGGCCGATGCATCGACCGCCACCTGCGCAGGCTCAGCCATCTGGTCGCTGCGGGGTGCGCGGCGGGCTCGGCGGCCGCTCGCCGGCGAGTGGCGGCGGCGCTTGCTCCGAACCCGGCTGGGCGTCCGGTGCCGCCAGTGGCTCGCCGCCAGGCGGGGCCGATGACAGCGGTGGTGACGTCGGCGGTGCCGTCGTCGGCACCGCCGGCGCCGTGGCGCGGTCCGGCCAGATCTCGATGTGGTCATCGGCCAACCGGATGGTCACCCGCCGCCGCAGATCGAGGGCCTCGACGTGGGCGGCCGGCAGCTGCAGGCGCCCGGCCTGGTCGAGGACCGCGAACTCCTCGGAGGTCCGACCGGCGGTGCCTGCCCCGCGCACGGCGAGGAGACGATCGGGGTGACCGTCAGCCTGGCCGCGATGCACGGTCTCGGTGCTCGTCCGGCCGTCGCGGATGGCGATGGTGCGCTGGACGTGGTCGCTCACGAGGGGATCGTGGGTGACGACGACGATGGTCGTCCCGAGCTCGGCGTTGACGCGGCCGAGCGCCGTCAGGAGCTGGACGGCCATCGGTCCGTCGAGCTCGCCGGTGGGCTCGTCGGCGAGCAGGACCGGTGGCCGGTTGGCGAGCGCGATGGCGACCGCCACGCGTTGCTGCTCGCCACCGGACAGCTCGGTCGGCAGGGCAGTCCGTCGGTTCGCGGGCAGGCCGACGAGGTCCAGGAGCAGGGTCGCTCGTTGCCGCCGCTCCCGGCCATCCACGCCATCGAGGAGCATGGGCAGCTCGACGTTCTCGGTCGCGGCCAGATGACCGAGCAGGTTGCGTTCGGTCTGCTGCCACACGAAACCGACCACCCGGCGGCGATAGCGGGTCCTGGCACGCCCGTCCATGCGCGTCAGGTCGTGCCCGGCGACCACCGCTCGACCGGCCGAGGGCACATCCAGGCCACCGAGGATGTTCATGAGCGTCGATTTGCCGCTGCCCGATGCGCCGACGATGGCGATCATGTCGGCCGTCTCGACGTGCAGGTCGAGGCCCTGGAGGGCGACGACCTCGAGCTCGGCGACCTTGTAGATCTTGACCAGGTTGTCGCACCGGATGGCCAGCCCGTCGTCCGCCTTCGGGGCCCGACGCGGCACGCTATCGAGCTCCTCGAGCTCGGCGTCGACGCGGCCCCGGTCCTGCGTGGTCATGCGTCGCGCATCATGGCGGGCACGGGATCGCGCCGTCGCACGGCGATCGTGGCCACGATCATGACCAGCAGTGCCAGGACGGCCTGGCTGAGGGCGACGCCCGAGACGACCGGCCACTCCACGGCCGCGTCCACGATGCGACCCGGGCGGACGAACCGGTCGAGCCCCAGGCTGGGCACGGCGACGATGCCCATCAGGCAGCCGAGCATTAGACCGCCGGTCACGGCGGTGATGACGACCGTGCCCTGCTCGACCCCGATGACGCCGAGCACCTGACGCGGCAGCGTCCCGAGCGCCCGGAGCAGCGCGATCTCGGCCTGCCGGCCGGCAACGTCCCGAACGACCGCGACGGCGACCACGAGCATCGAGAAGGCGACGGCGACGAGGAGGGCGAGGCCGAAGCCGATCGACGTGTCGCGCACGAGCGGGTCGGCCTCCATGGCGGCGCGCACATCGGCCCGCGAGACGATGCCCACGTTCGGCGCCCCGAAGCTCCCGATGGTCGCCTCGTGGAGCGCGACACCGAGCGCGGCCGGCGCCCGCACGAACGACTGGTCGGCCACGAACGTGCGATCAGGCTCGGCGGCCCGGATGGCGCCGAGGGGCACGATGACCGTGCCCTTGGGCGACGTCGCGCCGGGGAACTCAGGAAGGATCTTGGCGACCACGTAATGCGACGGAGCCCCGAAGGCCGACAGCTCGAACGGGTCGCCGACCCGCAGGTCCGGACGGCGGGCTGCCTCACCGACGAGCACGGCCGGGATGGGCGCCTCCGGAGTGAGGCCGCTGTCCGCCGTCCAGGCGGTCGTCCACAGAGCGTCGGGGATCGGTCCGTCGGCCGGCGTGCCGGCGACTACCTGCCGGTAGGCATCGACATCGAGCGCGGCGCCCATGAGCTGCAGCGCGCGGACCGAACCGCCCGAGAGGATGCCGTCGCGGAGCACGACGTCGGCCGAGGCCTCCACGCCCGGCACATCGGCGAGCACGACCGGCAGGCTCTGCCGCGTGGCCGACTCCACCCGGTAGTCGGCGCCCACCGTTCGCCAGGCCACGACGTCCTGCTCGTGCTGGAGACTGGCCACGACGACGGCGCTGAAGACACCAACGGCGATCGTGACAACGAGCACGACGAGCGGCACCTGGAGCGAGCCAGCTCCTCGAGCCGGGCCACGCAGCGCGTGAACGGCCACGAAACCGGGGTGGGCGGCGGCGACGGCCGACGCGGCGCGCACGATGGGCACGTACGCACGCCACGCGATGAGCGCGCCGGCGAGGGCGACCAGGACCGGCACGAGCAGCAGCAGCGGGTCGGTCTCCGGGATCGTTCCGCCGGCGCCGGTCGGACCCTCGGCGCGGCCGGTGGCGCCGCGCTGGCCGATCCAGATGACGCCGGCGATGGCGACCGCGATGAGCAACCCGTCGCGGACGAGCGACCGGGGTCCACCCCACCAGACCGCCGGCCGAGCCTGTCGCAGCTGGCCGTCCGACTCGCGCAGGCGATGGGCCGTCGTGGCGATGGCGAGGCCGACAGCGACGCCGGCCACGACGAGCGTGATCGTGCCGACGGTCGAAAGCCAGGCGGCACCGGCAAGGACGACGACGATCAGGCCACCGACGAGGGCGGCCGGCAGCACGATGAGCGAGGCCACGATCGCTCGCGCGGTGAGCACCTGGCCGTCGCTCGCGCCTCGGGCGCGCAGGAGCCGCACACCATCCTGCCGGCGTCGGGCGATGGTCGCTGCGATCATGCCCAGCGCCCCGAGCGCGGCGCAGGCCGGGCCGATGAGCGCCAGCGTCATGGCCGCCTGGGCGGCGGCCAGCTCCCTCGCGTAGCGCTCGAGGATGGCGAGCAGCCCCGTCGACAGGCTGGGCACCGTCGTGTCGCTCGACTCGCCGCTGAACGGATGGCTCACGCGCAGCGCCGCCAGGTCGTTGATGATGCTGGCGCGCGTCGCCGCGTCGGTGCGCTGCCAGTCGAGGATGAAGCGCCACGCGAGGCGGAAGGAGCTGCCGACGCGCGCGGCCACCCCGTATTCGCCGGGCACCTGCTCGGTCGCGATGAGCGCCGTGCCCGTGACCTCGATGCGGTCGCCGTCGCCTTCGTTGATGACGGTCGGCTCGAGCAGCGCCCGGTCGGCCCAGTCGTCGGCACTGGGATCGATGGCCTCGAAGATGCCCACCACGTGGACCGGCAGCAGGATGCCGAGCTCGGGATCGAGGGCGAAGGCGTCGTCGAGGCCGCTCCGGGCGAGCGCCGCGGTGCTCGTCGAGAGGGCGATCTCGATCGGTCCCATGCCCTCGACCGCTGCTGGCGCCCGGCCGCTGACATAGCGGATGCGCTGCTCGATGTTCGGCTGCGCCCGGAGCCTCAACCACGCCCTGAAGCCATCGCCCGCCTTCTCGCTCGCCTCGAGGGCGACGGTGTCGGCGGCCACGACGCCGTGGTCGACGAGGGCGGCGACGCTCGGCGGGAGCGCCTCGCGAAGCTCCTCGCCGGCCGCCATGACGTCCGCCAGCGGGTCACCCGACGACCCGTCGATGCGGTCCTCGAGCGTGAAGCCGAGGTCGCGCTGGAGCGCCGGCGCGGCGGCCATCATGGCCGGCAGCGCAGCGTCGGCTGAACGCGTAAAGACGACGGGCACCGCCGCCGCGAGGACCGTCGTGATGAGCACGAGCACGGCGAGCGAGGCGGTGCCCGACCGGTCGGCGCGCAGATCGAGCCTGGCCAGGGTCACGACGCGCGGGCCACCGTTGCCCGAGCCGTCCTGGCGGCGGCGCGGCGCGGCGCGGCTCACCGGTCCGCCTCGGCCAGCCTGATGGTCGCGGCGACACGCACCCCGGCCACCACCCGTCGAGCGGCCAGCACGCTCAGCCCGAAGGCTGCCAGCCCGAGCAGGGCGATGGCGACCAGGATGTCCCAGGCCATCTCGGCGACCGGTGGCGGCACGGGTGGCCGGCCCTCGGTCGTGAGCGTTATCGAGGGCATCACGACCCACGCCAGCACGAGCCCGACGACGACGCCACCGACGACGCCGACGATGATGAGGAAGCCCGACTCGATGGCCAGCCAGCCGAGCATCTGGCGGCGCCCGAGGCCAAGCGCGCGGGCGACGGCGAACTCGCCCGACCGGCTCGAGACCGTGTACCAGAGGCTGATGACGAGGCCGATGACGGCGAACAGGAGGGCAGCTCCGGCGACCATCCCGAGCACCGAGGTCACGCCGGCCTGGAAGGCGTCGCCCGTCCGGGTCGCGATCTCGTGGCGTCGCACGAGCGTCGGCTCGAGGGCATAGCCCGCGGCCAGCCGGTCCAGCACGGCGTCCTCGTCGGCGTCCGGCGCCACCGAGATCCACCAGGCGTTGGCGTCGAGGATCGTGCCACCTCGGAGCCACTCGGCCAGCTGGAGCGTAGGCAGGTCGACGATGGCGCCTGGGCGGCCGGGGTCGAGCGTCGGCACGAGGTCGACCGCGCCGACGACGTCGAGCTGACGGACGTCGGCGAAGCCCTGCGTCACGGCGGTCCGGCCTTCCGGCGAGGCGGGCAGCAGCTCCGCCATGCGGCGATCGACGAGCGTCGGCAGGCCGTTGCCGTCCACCTCGGCGAGCTCACCCGGCCCGATCGCGAGCGTCAGCTCGTCCAGGCCGACGGGGCGCCGGTCGCCCTCGAGCAGGACGCTGGCCGGTGCGCCATCCGTGTCGACGCTGCCTGCCGGGTCAGTTCGTGGCGCCAGGATCCTCGACCACGTCCAGCCCGATGCGGCGCCCGCCCAGTCGAGGGGCTGCCAGCCGGGTGTCGACGCCGTTCCATCTGCGGCCTCGATGCCGGTGACCGTGGCGCTGCCCTCGGCCATGGTGCCGGGCGGGATCGTCGCGCTCAGCTCGACCGCCAGCAGCTCCAGCGGCGCAGATGGTGCCGCCGAGCCACCGATGGCGAGCGGGACGGCGAGGTCGAGCTCGACGGCGCCAGCCCCTGGTGCAAGCGTGCTCGTCGCCATCGACCGATGGAGCAGCCCGGTGGCGTCGCGGACGACCGCGGTGACCGCCAGCGGCAGGGGGCCGACAGCCGGGTCGATCGACGCCGGCCCGGCCGCCGTGGCGCGGATGCCGTTGTCGAGGCTCAATCGCAAGCGCGTCGCGTCGGTCGGCAGGGCCAGCGTGCGGAGGTCGGTCCGGGCGTCGATCATGGCGGCCAGCTGCTCCGAGAACGGCCGCTCGGCAAGGTCGGTCCGCAGCTCGACGGTCGACGCCGCCAGCTCGGGCACGAGCGCCAGCATCGTGCCCCGGCCGTTCGGCCGCCGCAGGTCGAACGGTTGTCGCGCGATCGGGTCGGCCGCGATGATGCCCGCCTCTTCCAGCAGACCGGCTCGCGCGGCG
>DATBSD010000055.1:0-14649 GCA_036559965.1 Candidatus Limnocylindrales bacterium | reverse complement strand
GACCCCTTTGCCGGTGAAGCTGGCCGGGTCCTTGGCGCTGCGGGTGCGCTCGACGGTGGTGGCGGTCGTCGATCGGGCCATCGTTCCTCGTTCCTCCTGCGCCATCCGGGCGCTTCCCTCGTAGCTGCGAGGGCTCCCTCGCGGCGGGCCGCGTCGACGGTCCCAGCGCCGGCGTTCGCCCATCGAGTAGGGCGGCGAACGGAGCGAGAGAAGGGCTCGGCGGGGTGCGGCCGTAGACCAAGGACACTACCCCTGAGAGCAGGCGATGTCAAGGTCAAACCACAAGATGTGGGGTTTCGATGCGCCGCCCGACCACAACATGTGGTGATCACGCCGACGAGCCTGTCGATGCATCGTGGATAGCCTGTGGGTCGAGCGTGGACCCAGCGTGGACAGTCTGATGACCATCGTCCGGCGCCCGCCTCGGGCGGGTTCGGAGGCGGTGGTCGAGGGAGGGTGACAGAACAAGCGTTCGGATCCGCGCAACGGTGGTGGGCGACTGCTCCGTGCCGCGCGTTGTACGCTGCGATCGTCCGGGACGAGGGTCCCGACAGAGGGGAGGACGCCGGCGTGCGTTGCGCCACCTGCCAGAGCGAGGTCCAGCCGGGACAGAAGTTCTGCCCCGAATGCGGAACGCGCCTCGAAGGCGCCTGCACCGAGTGCGGCGCGATCCTGCCGCCCGGCGCGAAGTTCTGCGCCGAGTGCGGTGCGGCGACAGGAGCCGGCGCCGATCCGGCTGGGGTTCCGGCGGCCGTGTCGGCACCCATCGCCGAGCGTCGCGTCGTGAGCGTGCTCTTCGCCGACCTCGTCGGCTTCACGGCCCTTGCCGAGGGTCGCGACCCCGAAGAGACTCGAGATCTCCTGGGACGCTACTTCGACCTCGCGCGCGAGCGGATCGAGCGCTACGGCGGCACGGTCGAGAAGTTCATCGGCGATGCGGTCATGGCCGTCTGGGGTGCGCCGCAGGCCTTCGAAGACGACGCCGAGCGGGCCGTCCGGGCCGCCCTCGATCTGGTCGCCGACGTGACCCGGCTTGGCACGACCGAGCTGCCCGTGTCGGCGCGTGCCGCGGTCCTGACTGGCGAAGCCGCCGTGACCGTCGGGGCTCGGGGCCAGGGCATGGTGGCGGGCGACATCGTCAACACGGCGAGCCGACTCCAGGCCGTCGCCGAGCCGGGCTCGGTGCTCGTCGGCGAGTCGACGCTCAAGGCGTCTGCTGCGGCCATCGCCTACGAGTCCGTCGGCGACCATGCGCTCAAGGGCAAGGCGCTGCCGGTCGCTGCCTGGCGCGCTCTGCGCGTGGTCGGCCGCCGTGGCGGCCAGGGTCGCAGCGAGGGGCTCGAGGCGCCGTTCGTCGGGCGCGACGATGAGCTGGCGATCCTCAAGGACCTCTACCACAGCACCGTCCGCGAGCGTCGGGCGCGCATCGTCTCGATCACGGGCCAGGCCGGCATCGGCAAGAGCCGCCTGGCGTGGGAGCTGCTCAAGTACCTCGATGGCCTGTCGGAGGTGCTCCGCTGGCAGCAGGGCCGTTCGCCGGCGTTCGGGGAGGGCGTCTCGTTCTGGGCACTGGGCGAGATGGTCCGTGGCCGAGCGGGCATCCTCGAGGACGAGGGACCGGAGGCGACGGCCGACAAGCTTCGGTCGATGCTCCGCGAGTACGTGCCCGACGCCGACGAGCGGATCCGGCTCGAGCCCGCCTTGCGCTCCCTGCTCGGCCTCGAGGACCCCGGCCTGGAGCGTGGCGAGCTGTTCGGGGCGTGGCGGACGCTGTTCGAGCGGGTCGCGGAGACCGGCACGGCGGCCGTCCTGGTGTTCGAGGACCTGCAATGGGCGGACATGGGCCTGGTCGACTTCATCGAGGAGCTCGCCACCCGGTCACGCAACCACCCCATCCTCGTCATCACCCTTGCGCGGCCGGAATTCCTCGAGCGTCGTCCGACCTGGGGCGCTGGCCAACGGAACTTCACCAGCCTCCACCTCGAGCCGCTCGGGACCGAGGCGATGGCGACGCTCCTCGAGGGTCTCGTGCCCGGCCTGCCGACGTCGACACGCAAGGCCATCCTCGGACGCGCGGAGGGCGTGCCGCTCTACGCCGTCGAGATCGTGCGCATGCTGGTCGCCGAAGGGAGCCTGGTCCGGGAGGACGACCGCTATCGAGTGGCTCGACCGCTCGACCGGCTCTCGGTGCCGGACTCGCTGCACGCCCTCGTGGCTGCACGGCTCGACGCCCTGGGCGCACAGGATCGCGCCCTGCTCCAGGATGCCGCGGTGCTCGGCCAGAGCTTCACCCTGGCGGCCATCGCCAGCCTGACGGCCGATGGCGACGTCGACCTGCGGGCCCGACTCGACGACCTCGTCGATCGAGAGTGGCTGGTCGTCGAAGCCGACGACCTCTCGCCCGAGCGTGGCCAGTATCAGTTCGTCCAGGGCGTCATCCGCGAGGTCGCCTACGCAACGCTCGCCAAGCGCGACCGCCGCTCGCGGCACCTGGCCGCCGCCCGCTACTTCGAGGCGCTCGACGACGCCGAGCTGCCAGCGTTGCTCGCGACCCACTACCTGGCGGCATACCAGAGCACGTCACCCGGACCCGACGCCGACCCGTTGGCCGCCCAGGCGCGCGTGTCGCTCCGCGCGGCCGCCGACCGCGCCGCCAGTCTCGGCTCGCCGGAGCAGGCGCTGGGCTACCTGCGAGAAGCGATCGCCATGACCGACGACCGGCTCGAGCGGGCCGATCTCGAGGAGCGCGCGGGCATCGCGGCCACGGACGCCGGCCGATACGACGAGGCGTTCGCCCCGCTCGAGACCGCTGTTGCGACCTTCTTCGACGCCGGCGATCTGGCCCGAGCCGCGCGGGCCCTGGCTCGCGTCAGCGCCGCGTACCACCTCAGCGGCCGGACGCAAGAGGCCATCGCTCGCCTCGAGCCGGAGATCGATCGTGTCGGGACTGCCGATGACGGAGGCCACGCCTGGTTGTTCGCCGAGCTCGCCCGTGGCTATATGCTCGACTGGCGACCTGACGACGAGATCCTCGCTGCGTGCGACAAGGCCCTCGACATCGCGGAGCGCCTGGACCTGCTGCCGGTCATCGCGGACGTGCTGATCACGAAGGGCACGGCGCTCTCGAAGTCGCACGCTCGACAAGGGGCCGCATTGCTCGTGGGTGCGCTGCAGCTCGCCGAGTCGATCGACGACGTCCGGATCCAGCTCCGCGCCATCAACAACATCGGCACGGTGCTCGAGGACGACGTGCCGTCGCGGTGGGGCGAGCTGAGCGGCCGAGGCGCCGCTCTCGCGCGCCGCGTAGGAAACAGCGAGTTGGAGGTGGGCTTCGAAGGCACGGTGGCGTGGATGCGGTTCTATTCCGGCGATCCTCGCGGATCGCTCGCCGAGCTTGACGAGCTCGAGCGCGAAGGCTTGACGCCCTACGCCCGCGCGCAGCTCGACACCGGACGCGAGCTGCTGCTGACCATCCTCGGCGACCGGGAGACAGCCGCCGAGGTACGCCGTTCGATCGACGCCGACTACGAGTCGTTCTCGCACCATGAGTTCCGCGCATGGCGGACGGGCAACCAGGCGTACCTCGCCCTGATGGACGGCCGTATCGAGGATGCGTTGCCGCTGGCCGAGGAGTTCCGGGGTACGGACGTCGATCTCTTCTACGCCGATCTCATGATCGCTCGATGCGCCTTCCGTGTCGGCGACGTCGAGCGAGCCAGGGCAGCGGTCACGGGAGTCGAGGCAGCGCCCAGAAAGGGCCGCGCGGTGGACGCACGACGATCGGCGCTCCGGGCGGCGCTGCATGCCATGGAGGGCGAGGCGGCGTTCGCGCTGCGCGGGTTCGACGAAGCCTTCGGCGTCTTCCGCGAGCTTGGCTTGCTGTTCGATCTGGCCTGCCATCAGCTGGACATGGCCGCCGTGCTGCGAGGCACGCCGGCGTGCCGAGCCGTGGCCGCCGAGGCGCGGGCCGCCTTCGAGTCGATGGGCGCGGTCTCTCTCGTCGCGCAGATCGACAAGATCATGTCGGCCGACCACGTCAGCGCCAGCGAGCTGACCCCAAGCGTCGGTGCGACGACGGCGAGCGAGGTCGTCTAGGCGCTCGCACTTCGATCCGTCAGGTTCAGGTTTCTGAACCGGGACCCTCATCGTTCCTTCAGATTCGGGCGCGATAGTCACTCCCGATGGGCGCGCGACGCCCGCACGGCCTCAGCCGGCTGCCTGCCGGCCGCCCACACATCGGGAGAACGACCGCGTGACCGAACCGACGACCGAGCCCCGGCGCGACCTGCGCGCCCTGCCAGACAGCGACGATCCGCGCGCCATCGCCGAGGCCATCCTGTTCGAGGTGCGGCGCGTCATCGTCGGCCAGGACCAGATGCTCGAGCGGGTGCTCGTCGGCCTCCTGTCGGGTGGTCATGTCCTGCTCGAGGGCGTGCCCGGCCTGGCGAAGACACTGACCATCAAGACGCTCGCCGACGTCCTCGGGGGGTCGTTCAAGCGCATCCAGTTCACGCCCGACCTGATGCCCTCCGACCTCGTCGGGACCCGCATCTACCGGCCCGGTCAGGCCGAGTTCGAGACCGAGCTGGGACCGGTCTTCGCCAACTTCCTGCTCGCCGACGAGATCAACCGCGCGCCGGCCAAGGTCCAGAGCGCACTGCTCGAGGTCATGCAGGAGCACCAGGTCACCATCGGTGGCACGACCTACCGCGTGCCCGAGCCGTTCATCGTCCTGGCGACCGAGAACCCCATCGAGGCCGAGGGCACCTACCCGCTGCCCGAGGCGCAGGTCGACCGCTTCATGCTCAAGGTCGTGCTCGACTACCCGACCGCCATCGAGGAGGCCCAGGTCGTCGCCCGCTCCCTTCAGCCCGGTCTCGCGCCGCGTGAGGTGCTCGATGCCGCCGGCCTCCAGCGTCTCCAGGCGGCGGTCCACGAGATCTACGTCGACCCACGGGTCACGAGCTACGCCGTCGGGCTGGTCGAGGCGACGCGCCGCCTGGGCTACTGGGGCGCGCCCGATCTCGAGCCCTACGTCAGCTACGGCGCCAGCCCGCGCGGCTCCATCAACCTCGTCCATGCGGCTCGTGCCCTGGCGCTGCTCCATGGTCGCCGCTACGCGCTGCCGGCCGACGTCGCTGCGCTCGCGCCTGACGTCCTTCGGCACCGCCTGGTGATGAGCTACGCCGCGCTGACCGACGGCATCACGCCCGACACGGTCATCGAGCGCGTCATGACCCTCGTCCGAGCGCCCCTCATCGAGGCCGCCGGCGAGGCCAGCGCGTGATCGAACCCGTGGCCGGGCGAAACCCGGCCTCGGGCGCCGCATGGCCGGCCGGCGCCGACCTGGCCACCATCGGCGGTCGGACCCGGACGCCGGCGAGGCCCGGGCCAGGACCCATCGCCGAGGACATCGCGAGCCACCTCGAGGTCGCCCTTCGGCGGCGCGTCGGTGGGCGCCGGACGGGCGACCACCGAGGTCTCGGGTCGGGTGACGGCCTGGACCTCGATCGCATCCGGCCATACGAACCCGGCGACGACGTCCGGCGCATCGATTGGAACGCGACCGCCCGCAGCCTCGTGCCGCAGGTCCGCGAGGACGTGCCCGACCGACAGCTCACGGCCTGGATCCTGGTCGACGCGTCGGCGTCGATGCAGTTCGGGACGGCAGAGCGACGCAAGGCCGATGTCGCCGAGGGCGTCGCCCTGGTCATCGGTCGCGTCATCGTCCGGCGACGCGATCGTCTCGGCAGCCAGACCTTCGGATCGGTCGATCGGCCCATCATCCGACCGCCGCGTGGCGGGCGGCGGGCGATGGCCGGCTTGACGGGCGCCATGGCCATCGAGCCGCCCGAGGAGGGCGCGGGCCAGACATCGCTGCGGACGGCGCTCCGATCGCTCGCCGCGACCCGCTTGCGAGGCGGTCTCCTCGTCGTCATCTCGGACTTCCGTGGGCCGCTCGACTGGCGCTCCGAGCTCGCCGCCGTGGCCGGGCGGCAGACCGTCCTCGCCGTGGAGGTCTTCGATCCCCGCGAGGAGTCGCTCGTCGATGTCGGTGAGGTGACGCTGACCGACCCCGAGACGGGACGCAGCCTGCGCGTCGACACCGGCGACAGGCGCCTGCGCTCCGCGTTCGACCAGGCTGCGGCCGCCGATCGCGCCGGCCTGGCAGGCGAACTCCGACGCCTCGGCGTCCGACACGTGCGGCTCTCGACCGAGGGCGACTGGCTCGCCGCGCTGGCGCGCGGCCTCGAACCGAGGACTCCATCACGATGACCTTCCTGGCGCCGGCCATGCTCGTCGGCCTCCTGCTCGTGCCCCTCCTGGTGCTGCTCTATCTCTGGGCCCAGCGTCGCCGGACCCGCTACGCGGTCCGCTTCACGAACCTCGAGCTGCTCGCCAACCTGGCGCCCCGGCGGCCCGGCTGGCGCCGTCACCTGCCGCCCGTCCTGGCCCTCGTGGCCATCGCTCTGCTCGCGATGGGGCTCGCCCGGCCGACGATGCTCGTGCCCGTGCCGCGCGACGACGCGGCCGTCATCCTGGCCATCGACATCTCGGGCTCCATGAAGGCCGAGGACGTCGCACCGACGCGCCTCGATGCCGCCCGCGCGGCGGCGCAGGACTTCGTCGATGGCCTGCCGGCCGGCGTGCGCGTCGGGGTCGTTGCCTTCGCCAGCCAGCCTGTCACGCTCGTCAGCCCGACGTCCGACCGCGCGCCCGTCCGGGCCGCCATCGCCGGTCTGCGTGCCCGCGACGGCACGGCCATGGGCGATGCGCTGATGCAGGTCCTCGACCTGGCCGAAGCCATTCGTGGCGGCGTCGCCGACGGGGGCCAGCCCGGTGGCGACCTGGCTCCGGCCCAGCCCGTCCCGGGTGACGATGCTCCCGGCGCGGCGAGCCCCGATCCCGACGAGAGCACGGGTGCCACGCCGGTCGCCGCCATCCTCCTCTCGGACGGTGCCAACTCGACCGGCGAGGCCGACCCGCTGGCTGCCGCCGAGCGTGCCGCCGCGCTCGGCGTGCCCATCCACACCATCGCCCTGGGCACGGCCGCCGGCCGCGTCACGGTGACCGACGAGAACGGCCAGCCGGTGACGCTCGAGGTGCCGCCCGACACGGAGACCCTGCAGCGCATCGCCGACACGACCGGCGGCACGGCCTTCGATGCGCCGACCGCAGACGAGCTGGCGGTCGTCTACGAAGATCTCGAGTCGCGCCTCGGCTGGACGACCGAGGAGCAGGAGGCGACCTGGCTGTTCGCAGCCGGCGCGCTCATCCTCGTGGTCGCCGCCGCAGGGCTCTCGGCGCTCTGGTTCGGCCGGCTGCCCTAGCGGCCGCCGCGGCCTCAGTCGAGGCCGCTGTAGGCGTGCAGGCCGGAGAAGTAGAGGTTGCCGAAGTAGGTGAACAGGACGGCCGCGAAGCCGATGACGAGGATCATCGCCGCCGGGCGACCGGTCCAGCCCCGGGCAGTACGTGCGTGCAGGTAGACAGCGTAGATGAGCCAGGTCACGAGCGCGGCCGTCTCCTTGGGATCCCAGCCCCAGTAGCGACCCCAGGCGATCGACGCCCACCAGGAGCCGAGGATGATCATCGTCGCGAAGATGGGGAAGCCGATGATGACCGCCCGGTAGGCGACCTCGTCGAGCGTCCGGTGCGACGGCAACCACGCGAAGCGATCCCTGGGCCCTTGGGCGAGATAGGCGACGGCGGCTCCGAAGGCGGTCGCGAAGATGCCGTAGCTGATCATGGCCATGGCCACGTGGACGGTCAGCAGCGGCGCGTTGTCGAGCGCCGGCACGAGCGGCTCGATCTCGTGGGGCAAGGTCGCCGCGTAGGCGACGAGGAAGGTCGCCACGCCGAGCGGCAGGAAGCCCAGCGATCGGATCGGGTAGCGCCGCTCGAGGAACAGGTAGCCAGCCAGGATGCCGAACGCGAAGGCGACCGAGAACTCGTACATGTTGCCCCACGGTCCGCGCATCACGACGATGGCACGCAGGAGCATCGAGATAGCCATGAACACGGCCGCCACCCAGGCCGCCGAGATGGCGAAGGCGCCGCTCGTCGTGCCTGCCGGGGCGCCGCCGCCGACGGTCGTCGTCCCGCCGCCGATCAGGGCACCGGCCGGCGTCAGGCCGCGACGCACGACGGCCACCCCGGAACGCGCCAGGATCGTGGTGTAGGCGACGTGACAGGCGAACGCGAAGACGAGCGCCAGGCCGCCGACGACGAAGAGATAGAGCGACATGGTCGCCATCGCCGGGTCTCCTACGCGATCGCGGCGCCGCCGGCCGGAGGTCCGCTCCGACGCTGGACGGCGACCCCGGTCTCGGACGCGCCGAGGACGTATCGGGTGCCGCAGGCGGCGCACGTCTGCTCGGACGCGCTGCGCAGCGTGTCGTCGACGGGGCAGCGGACCGAGAGCTCCTGGCGGCACTCGCGGCAGCGGGTCTCGCGGGCCGGATAGAGCAGACCGTCGAACGAGCAGAAGGGCACCGAGGCAGGCACGACCGGTTCGCCCTGGTCGTCGCGCGGCACCGGCACGGCGTCGATCTCCGCCGGGCGGACGCGGAAGCGCGGCATGTGCAGCCACTGGTAGAGCCAGTAGAGCACGAGCAGCGTCACGACCGGGCCGAGGACCATGAGCACGACGGCCGCCGGCAGCATGTGCTGGATGACGTCGTTCCAGTCCGGCAGGATGAAGAACGAGGTCAGCTCGAGCAGGCTATCGAGGACGTTGCCGAAACCGGCCGCGATGTCGTTCACGGGCGCATCTTACCGGGCGGTCGGCCGCGCCGCGGGTTGCCCCGCTTGCGGGTCGCGCCGCGGCCTGGCCGCCACGGCGTCCGATCCTCGTCCTGCGGGTCGGCCTCCGTGGCCGGTCGGCCTGCGCCGACCGGTTTGGAGCGTGCGACCGATGCCGACTGGTCGGCCGACCGTGGACCGCGGTGTGCCAGATCGAGGCGTGCCTGGAGCCAATCGATCCGCTCGTGGCGGGCGCCCAGGCGGCGGACGCGGTCGGCCAGCGCGCGGTCATCGGTCACGACGACGGTCGCAGCGCGATCGGCCGGTCGCTGGCCGTCGACGAGCTCGACGATGGCATCGTCGGCCGAGCGGCGGCCGGCATGCCTGATGGTCACGACGCCGACCTTCTCGCGCATCGGACCGCCGGGATCCGGTGTGCCGTCGAGCACGAGGTCGACGAGGCACCCCTCCGGCACCATCGCACGGAGACGGGGCACGAGCACGCGCGCTGCGGGGCCGCCCGGCCGACCGGAGGCATCCAGGCCACCGGCCGTGCGATGGAGCAGGTTGTTGCCGTCGATGACGAGCAGGCGCAGCGGCCCGAACGACGTGCGTCCGGTCACGCCTCTACCATCCGGGCGTGCTGCTCATCGTCGACCTCGACGGCGTCGTCTACCGCGGTCCCGCCCCCGTGCCGGGCATGCCCGAGCTCCTGGCCGCGCGCGTGGCGGGCGGCGACCAGGTCGTCTACGCCACGAACAACTCGCGCTGGCATCGCTCCGAGTACCTCGCCCGGCTGCACGGTCTGGGCGCCCCGGCGACAACCGAGACGATCGTCACCGCGGCTCGTGCGACGGCGC
Source organism: Candidatus Limnocylindrales bacterium (assembly GCA_036559965.1). Lineage (GTDB taxonomy): Bacteria > Chloroflexota > Limnocylindria > Limnocylindrales > CSP1-4 > CSP1-4. The sequence goes on along the minus strand of DATBSD010000055.1, from coordinate 5,047 downwards.
TCGCCCTGGCAGCGGAGCAGCCACCTCCCGCGCCGGTCATGGTCCTCGGCGGCCCGGGACTGGCGCGGGAGCTGCGCGACGTCGGCCTCGAAACGGTCGCCCCGACCCGCTTCGGACTGGCCGCCGCGCCGGCGGTGCTCGTCGTCGGCGTCGACGTCGGGCTGCGCTACGAGCGCCTGAGCCTGGCCGCCGAGGCCGTCCGGCGTGGTGCCCGGTTCGTGGCCACGAACCGCGACCCGGTCTTTCCCGATGTCGACGAGCTGAAGGCCGGCGCCGGCGCCATCGTCGCTGCCGTGGTCACGGCAACGGGCCGCGAACCGGATCTCGTCGTCGGCAAGCCGGAGCCGACGCTCTTCCGCGCGGCGGCCGCGGCGGCCGGCCTGCCGGTCGAGTCGGCCATCGTCGTCGGCGACGGCCTGTCGACCGATATCCGAGCGGCGGCCGCCGTCGGGGCGCGGAGCGTGCTCATGCTCACCGGCGTGACGACGCGCACCCAGCTCGAGGCGGCCGGCGAGGTGCCGCGGCCGACCGCGGTGGCGCACGATGCGACCGAGCTGGCGGCCATCCTCGACGAGCTGGCCGGTCACCCGGCCTGAGCCCCGCCGAGCGCCGGCTCGGCGTCGGCGAAGGCATCGAAGTCGGCCAGCAGGCGCGCGCGCAGCGATTCGTCGTCCAGGAAGGCGACCGTCAGGGCGTGGCGGTCGAGCCGCCAGAGCTCGGCTGGCGAGAGTCCCAGGGTGGCGCGGCAGCGGGCGTATTCGTGGGTCAGTGTCAGCGCGCTGACCGTCCGATCGTCGGTGCTGAGGGTGACCGGCACGCCTGCCCGGACGATGGTCGGCAGGGGATGTTCGGCGAGCGTCGGCCGCAGGTCGGCCTGGACGTTGCTCGTCGGACAGATGTCGAGCGTCACGTTGCGAGCGACGAGCTCGGCCATCAGCCCCGGGTCGTCGCCGGCCGGCGCGCCATGAGCGATCCGGCTGGGCTCGACCACGAGCGCCCGTCGGACCTGCTCGGCGCCGCCCCATTCGCCGGCGTGGATGGTCACGCCGAGGCCAGCCTCGCGGGCGATGGCGAAGGCGCGGGCGTGCAGGAGCGGATCCGGATAGGCAGCCTCGAGGCCGGCCAGGTCGAAGCCTGACACGCCGTCGGCTTGCGCGGCGACGGCCGCCCGAGCGACCTGCTCGTTGCGTGCCGGGTCGTGCGATCGGAGGGCGACCGCGATGAGCCGGACGACCACCGGGCGTCCGGCGGCGCTGGCCGCGACGGCGCCGCTCCGGGCACCGTCGGCGACGGCCGCGATGCCGTCGTGGAGCGAAAGGCCACGGTCGAGATGAAGACCAGGTCCCCAGCGGATCTCGACGTAGCGCGTGCCCTCGCTGGCGACGTCCTCGACCAGCTCGTGCGTCACGCGAGCGAGCGACTCGCGGTCCTGGAGGATGGCGATGGGCAGATCGAAAGCACGCAGCAGGTCGGCCTGATCGCGACAGCGCGCCGGTGCCACGAGCAGCTCTGTGGTCGCGGCGACCGTCGCCCCGGCCTCGACGCCGCGCTCTCGCGCCAGATCGAGCGCGGTCGCGGGTCGCAGCGAGCCATCGAGGTGGAGATGGAGCTCGGCTTTGGGCATGCGCCGCAGGAGGTCGCGATCACTGGCGTCGAGCGGTCCGGCCAGCGGGTCGTCCTCGATGGGTCGGCCGTACGCCGTGGCACCTCCGCGGGTCATCGGTCTCGCGCCAACGATCGTGCCATGGCGGGAGCATAGCCTCGCCCGCCGGCCATCCGGCGCGATGGATCGACGCTGCCGCGCCTCAGGGTGCCAGCGCCGCCAGCATGCCGGCGAGGATGAGGATGGGACCGAAGGGGATGGCCGTGCGGAGCGTCAGGCGGCGCGCGGCGATGAGCACGATGAGCACGACCGCCGAGACCAGCGACGCGGCGATGAGCCCGCCGAACAGCCGGGTCACGCCCGACAGCAGGCCGATGCCGGCGATGAGCTTGAGATCGCCCATGCCCAGGGCGCCCTTGACGACGACGTCGAGGCCGAACAGCAGGAGCGGTGCGCCGATGCCGGCGATGAGCGAGCTGGCGATGGGCAGATCCTTGTCGGCCAACAGTGGGTTGAGCCCGGTGAGCGTGAGCACGAACGCGACGACGACGAGTGGCAGGGTGATGACATCGGGCAGCAGCTTCTGGTCGAGGTCGGTCGCCATGAGCACGAGCAGCGCCACGAAGTAGGGGGTCAGGACGAGCAGCGGTTGCAGCTCGGTCCAGCGCGCCGGCAACGCGCCGAGCGCCGCGGCGCCACCGACGACGAGCAGCGCCGTGCGCCAGTCCATGGGCCGGATGACGCCATCAGCGTGCGCCGGCCAACGCGCGGCGAGACGGTCGGCCGCGAAGCCGACGACGAGCCCGAAGGCCGCGAACACGATGACCGCGAAGCCGCTGTCCACCTCAGGCGTGGGTCAGCGGGCGAGACGCGGCATCAGGCGCCGAGGAGGGCGAGCTCGACGAGGGTGGCATGGGTCACGCCGGTCGCGCCGCGCGCGGCATAGGGCGTCGCCTTGCGGGCGTAGCCCGACCCGCCGATGTCGAGATGGACCCATGGTTTCGTCGCGAAGGCACTCAGGAAGACGCCGCTCTTGACGAGCGAGCCGTCCGGGCCGGCGGAGTTGTTGAGCTCGGCGTAGAAGGTCTCGAGGTCCTTGCGGTAGTCGGCCACCAGCGGCAGTTGCCAGTACCGTTCCCCTTGGCGCTCGCCGGCCGCGACGATCTCGTCCCACCACGCCTGCGGCGTGCCGAAGCCGCCCGTGATCTGTGTGCCCAGCGCCCGCTGGACGGCGCCCGTGAGGGTCGCCACGTCGACGAGGTGGGTGGCGCCGTTGCGCTCGGCCCAGGTCAGCGCGTCGCCCAGGATTAGGCGGCCCTCGGCATCGGTGTTCTGGATCTCGACGACCTTGCCGTTGAGCGCCCGGACGATGTCGCCCGGGCGCGTCGAGTGCGGCCCCGGCAGATTCTCGACAGCCGGCGCGACCGCCATGAGCGGCAGGCCGGGTGCCAGGGTCGCCGCCGTCGCGATGGCGCTGATGACCGTGCACGCGCCGGTCTTGTCGGTCTTCATCTCCTCCATCTTGTCGGCCGGCTTGATGGAGATGCCGCCAGAGTCGAAGGTCACGCCCTTGCCGACCATGGCCAGGCGGCGGCCGCGGCTGTCGAGCGCGTCGGCATCACCAGAGCGCATGACGATGAAGCGTGGTGGGTTGTCGCTGCCACGCCCGACGGCCATGAAGAGGTGCATGCCGAGCGCCGTCGCCTCCTCGGGCCCGATGACGTCGATGGTCAGGTCGTGTGCCGCCGCGATCGTCGTCGCCTCGTCGGCCAGGACCTCCGGGCTGACGTCGTTTGCGGCCCGTTCAGAGAGGCGGCGGGCGCGGTTCGTGCCCTCGCCGATGACCCGGCCACGCTCCATCGCGGCACCGATGACCGCCGTGTCGGCACCGGGCACGACGAGCATCAGCTCGGTCAGGACGGGCGGCGTGCTCTCGACGTCGTCGCGATAGATGGTCGCTGGATCGTGCATGCCCTCGACGACGCCCCGGGTGACGAGCTCGGCCGCGGTGCGCTGGTCGAGATCGTCGCCCGCGGTCAGCCAGGCGGGCAGCCAGATGGCGACCCGTGCCACATGCCGCCCGGCGAGGCGTCGCTCGACCGCTGAGCCGAGCCGAACGGCAGCCAGCCGATCGATGTCAGCGGCCTTGCCGACGCCGAGGGCCATGAGCCACGGGGCACCGGTCTCGCGGCCGCGGACGACGATCGCGCTGTGCGCCTTGCCGGTCTGCTCACCGAGCGATCGGTAGGCCGCCAGCGCGCCGTCCTGACGTCGATCCAGCTCGCGCGTGACGTCGTCCGGCTCGAGCTCGCTGGGGATGGGCACGACGAGGATGTCGGCATCCACGTCCCAGGGTTGGCGGTCGATGGCGCGTGTCTGCATCGTGCGTGAAGCTCCCAACGACCGGCCGATCGCGCCGCTGCCCGTTCGCGCACTGGGCGCGGCTCGGCGGCCGTTCCGGGCTGTCTAGTCTACTGCCGCCGCAGCGGCGGCGAGGGCACCGCGTGCCTCGTCGATGCGGATGGCGGCCTGGTTGAGACCGCCCTGGGCGAGGTCGGCCATGATGACGACGATGCCGCGGGTGTCCGGCGGCAGCCGGCCTTCGGCGCGCTCGACGTCGGCGAACGCCCGTCGGGCAGCGTCGGTCACCCGTCCATCGGCAGCGCGCAACGCTTCGTACAGGCGCACCAACGCGTCGTCGTACGTGCGGTTGCGCTCGACCCACAGGTCGAGGGTCGTCGTGTCCACCGACTCGGCGACCTGATCGCGGATGGCGATGGCTTCGTCGAGCTCGAGACGAGCGTCGGCCAGCAGCTCGAGCGCATCGCCGTAGCGACCGGCGGTGCCCTGGCGAGTGGCGGCGAACGCGATGCGATCGTGATCTGCCAGGTGACCGGCCAGTGCGCTGGCGGGCAGGGCACCGCGGGCGACGCGATTCCACAGGTCGGCCAGCGGCCGGACGGCCTCCACGGCGTCGTTGGCCGCAGCGATGCGGGCGCCCATCGCCGCGCTGAGACGCCAGTCATCGGGCCGGTAGGGCAGGGCGCGCAGGTCCCCAGCGACCGCGGTCGCCTGGCCGCCGATCTCGAGCACGAGTACGTCGCCAGCGTCGAGCGCGGCGACGAGGCCCTCGTGGTCGCCGCCATTGAGACTCACGAGCGCCGTGCGCGAGAGCGCCGACAGCTCGCCGACCTGACCCTGGATGTCGAGCAGCTGGGCATCGATGACCGCCAGCCGAGCGCCGACCCTGGCCCCGGCCCGCGAGAAGAGCTCCGGCCGGTGGATCTCGTCGGGCACGGGGTTGGCGCCGGCCGCGATGCCCGCCGCACCGACCGCGATGAGGGCGGCGGCGAGCAGCCAGATGACGGCGCGAACGAGGCCCCAGACGTAGCGCATCGGCGCGCAGTCTAGCGCCCGGCCCGCTCAAGCCGGTCGGCCGCGCCG
>DATBSD010000054.1:0-16662 GCA_036559965.1 Candidatus Limnocylindrales bacterium | reverse complement strand
AACCAGGGGTCCGGTCGTTTGCTGGCCGGCGGCGCGGCGACACGGTTGGCCATGGGTCCTCCTTCTGTCGGGGCAGTCGCGGTGGGCCCCCGATGGTCGCTCAGCACCCGGTCCCAACGTCAAACGGCAGACCGGCCTATGTCGTGCACCAGAGCACACCGGACCGCAGCAGGGACGGGCCAACCCAGCCGCGCCGGTCGTTTCACCGGTGCCGGCGGGCACCGCGTCGGTGGTCACCCCGACCCGTCGGCGGCTCACCGCGGCGGCTCGGCCTCCGAGCCTCGGGTCTTAGCCGAGCGCGCTGGCGATGGCGCCGAGCAGGACGCCCGCGGCCGGGAGGTCCTCGCAGTACTGGAAGCGATGGGCGAGGGCGATCCTGCCGTCCGCGGCGACGACGAATTCACCCGGCAGCTGCCAGGGGTCGTCGACCAGTGCACGCTCGGTGCCGCGCCGCGCCGTCCGCCCGACCGCCTCGGCCAGGGCCTCGTCGCCGGGATGCCAGGCGAAGTCGTGCAGCAGCTGGGGCGGCGTTCCCTGAAGCAGTCCGTATGCCTCATACGCGCGATGGTCGGGATCGCACCACACCGGCGTCGGGTAGCCCCGTCGGGCGGCGACGTCGGCGGTCCGCTCCGGCTCGCCCTGGCAGACGAGCTGGACGGTCGCGCCAGCGGCGCGGTAGGCCTCGATCTCGGTCGTCAGGCGGTCCCAGCGATCGCGCAGGCAGGAGCAGCCGAAGTGGCGCAGGAAGACGAGCAGGACTGGCCCAGACGCCCAGGCATCCGAGAGCTGGCGACGCTCACCGTTCGAGTCGGCGAGGTCGAGATCGGGCGCCTGGTCGCTGACCTGGACGGGCAGCTCGGTCCAGCGCGTGCGCGTCGGACCGGTCAGCCAGCCCGCCAGCCACTCGGCTTCGGCGGTGGCCTCCTGAGCGGCGATGATCTCGGCCAGCGATCCGCTCGTCACCGGGTCGGCCGCACGTCGCGCAGGACGGGGATGATGTCGCGGCCGTAGACCTCGACCTGTGCCTCCTCGTCGCCGTTCATGAGGTAGAGATTGAATTGGTCGACGCCGGCATCGGCCAGCCCGCGCAGCTTGGCCACATGCTCGTCGACTTCGCCCAGGACGCAGAAGCGATCGGTCACCTCGTCGCCCACGAAGGCCGCATTCGAGGAGCCGACCTCGGCATGGTGGTGATAGTCGTAGCCGGTCCGATCCTGGATATAGCCGGTCAGGGCGCTCGGGAGCTGCTCGCGCGGGTACTTCGTGACGAGGTCGACGACGTGGTTCGAGACGAGCGCCGGGAACCAGCGCGTCCGCTCGCGCCCTAGCTCGCGCGGGCCGACGTGCGCCGGCGCTGCCGCCTGGACGAGCAGGCTCGAGGGATCCCGGCCGGCGGCCACCGCCGCCTCGCGAAGGTGGCCCACGAACCAACGCACCAGATCGGGGTCGGCGAGCTGGAGGATGAGCCCGTCGGCCACGCGGCCGGTCATGGCGATGGCCATCGGCCCGTAGCCCGCGACCCAGACTGGCAGCTGCCAGCGACCGGTCCACGGCAACGACAGCTCGGTGCCCTCGAATGTCACCGACCGCCCCTCGACGAGGGCCTTGATGACGACGACGGCCTCTTCGAGGTGCGCCATCGTCGTCGGCGGCTTGCCGAGCACCCGCCGGGCTGAATCGCCGCGGCCGATGCCGAGGTCCATGCGGCCGCCGCTGATCTCGTCGAGGACGGCCAGCGTCGAGGCGGTGACGCTCGGCTCACGGGTCGCCGGATTGGTCACGCAGGTGCCCAGCCGCAGGGTCGTGGTGACGCCGGCCATGAGCGTCAGCAGGGGATACGGGTCGCGCCACAGGACGTGGGAGTCGAACAGCCAGGCGTGCGTGAAGCCGGCCGCCTCGGCCTGGCGGGTGAGCGCCAGCGTGCGCTCGATCGTGTGCTCTGGCTTGAGCGTGAATCCGAAGTCCATCGGCTACCTACCCCTCCGCGCCCTGGGACGGCCAACGCTCGACCATCGGCGCCACCGGCGTGCTCGACCGAACATCAGGGCCGGACGAGGTCACCGTACGCGTCGGGTCGGCGGTCGCGATAGAACTGCCACGTCTGGCGGACCTCGGTGATCTTGTCGAGGTCCATGTCGCGCACGAGCAGCTCTTCCTCGTGCGCGTCACCGACGTCACCGATGAACTGGCCGCGCGGATCGCAGAAGTAGCTCTGGCCGTAGAAGTCGTCCTCGCCGAGCGGCTCGATGCCGACACGGTTGATGGTCCCGACGAAGTAGCCGTTGGCGACCGCGTGGCTGACCTGCTCGATGCGCCAGAGATACTCGGACAGGCCACGTGACGTGGCGCTGGGGATGAAGACCATCTCGGCACCATTGAGGCCTAGCGCCCGTGCCCCTTCCGGGAAGTGGCGGTCGTAGCAGATGTAGACGCCGACCTTGCCGACGGCCGTCTCGAAGACCGGGTAGCCGGTGTTGCCGGGGCGGAAGTAGAACTTCTCCCAGAAGCCCTTGACGTGCGGGATGTGCGTCTTGCGGTACTTGCCGAGGTACGTCCCGTCGGCGTCGATGACGGCGGCGGTGTTGTAGTAGATGCCCGAGGCGTGCTCGTCCTCCTCGTACATCGGGACGACGAGCACCATCCCGGTCGCCTTGGCCAGATCCTGCATCCGCTTCGTCGTCGGGCCATCGGGGATGTGCTCGGTGTAGGCGTAATACTCGGCGTCCTGGACTTGGCAGAAGTAGGGCCCGTAGAAGAGCTCCTGCATGCAGAAGACCTGGGCGCCCTGCTTGGCCGCCTCGTGGGCGTGCGCCTCGTGCTTCTGGATCATCGACTCCTTGTCGCCGGTCCAGCTGGCCTGGAGCAAGGCCCCACGTACGATCCTGGGCATCGATGCCTCCCGATGGGCTGATCCGTCGATGGCGATCCGTCCGAGGTCGTGAGTGTACGCGCGGCGGTACCAGACGGGCAGCCCTGACGTGGCGCCCGGCGGCGGCTAGCGGCGGGTCACCTGACTGGCGACCCACGTCGTCCGACCGGCTCCAGTCGCCAGCAGGACCCACGCGCGGTCGGCCCCGACGGCGACTCGCTGGGCCGAGAGCGCCGTGCTCGTCCTGATGCGGCTCACGCGGGCGCCGGTCACGCCGTCCTGCGCAGCGACGCGTGCCAGCCAGGTGCCGCGCTCGCGGGCCACCTCCCGGGCGATCATGCCGGTCGGGTCGCTGTGGGCTCGCTCGAAGGCGGCCGGACCGAGGTCGGCTGCCGCGGCCGTCGGTCCGAGCGATGCGCCGGACCACGTCGGGATGGTCGCCCGCGCGACCGTCAGGCGGCGCAGACGTTCCTGGCGGATGGCGGCCCGCCGGACGACCGCTCTCCGTGCGGCCGCTCGTCGCGCGGCAGCGCGGCGCTCCCGTCGTGCGCTCGCAGGTGCTGCCTCAGGGTGATGGGTCGTCGAGCGTCGGACGCCATGCGGGACCGCGCGACCCGAGAGCCCGGTGTGGAGGAAGGCGGTGAAGCTCTGGTGGAGGGCCGTCAGGCCGTGGACCCGAACGCCCGACAGCAGCGTGCTCACGACCCTGCCGTTGCCAAGGTAGATGCCGACATGCGAGCCGCCGCCGTAGACGACGAGGTCGCCCACGCGGCCGCCACGCCGGCTGGTCAGGCCGCGGCGCTGGAACCTGCCATAGAGCGCCGACGCCGAGCGGTATCGACCATCGCCGATGCGTGCCAGCTGGCCGGCGTTCCGAAAGGCATACGTGACGAGGCCTGAGCAGTCGAAGCTGCCCGGTCCCGTCGCACCGTAGCGCCACGGATCGCCGACCTGTGCTCGGGCGATGCCGATCACTCGCGAGGCGGCATCGGCGGCGGCCACCGGCTGGGCCGCTGGTTCGACGATCACGGTTGCGGCCGGCACGGCGGCGGTCGCCACGACGAGCGCGACGAGCGCGACGCCGGCGGCATGGCGGAAGTGGGCGGGGACGCCCGCGTGGGGTGGCTGAGGCACGGTGCTCCTTCCTGCCGGCCATCGCGACGTGGCGCGATGGCGGTGGGATGAGCCGACCACGACGCAGCGAAGCGCCCCTGCACGGAACGCGCAGGCGATGAGAGCTCAGGGCTCCGACGTGGGCGAGGAGCGGTGCGAGCGATGGGACGACGCGATGGCCGGCCGTAGTGCGGCGGTCTTCGGTTCTGGTTTCCCATCTGCATCACGGGCAGGCGTCGCCGTTGGGCGTCGGCGCCTCCCGGGCCTCGCGGCCGGCGCGCAGTGTACCCGAGCCGGTCGATCGGCGCCGGCGAGGCGACGTGCCGGCCGGCGCCTGCTGACAGGAGAACCACTCTTCGGCCGGCGGCGTACCCTTGGACGGATGTCGTGGGCCGCGGTCAGGCCCGATCGCGGAGGACGCCATGGACGACAGGACGATCGTCATCGTCGGGGCCGGTCTGGGGGCGGCTCGCGCAGCGGTCAACCTGCGCAAGGAAGGCTTCGACGGACGTGTCGTCATGATCGCCGAGGAGGCCGAGCCGCCGTACGAGCGGCCGCCGCTCTCGAAGGCCTATCTGCGAGGCGAGTCGTCGCGCGACGACGCCCGCGTCAAACCTGCCGAGGCGTGGCAGGCGGATGACGTCGAGTTGGTGACCGGGACCGTTGCCACGGCGCTCGACCGGGACGCCCGCGAGGTCGTGACCGACGACGGACGCCGCCACGGCTACTGGCGCGCGTTGCTCGCGACCGGCGCGGAGGCGCGAGCGCTGCCAGTCCCCGGCGCCGACCTCCCCGGCGTCTTCTCGTTGCGCACGTTCGACGACGCCGACGCCATCCGCACGGCGGCCACGGCCGGCGGCGAGGTGGTCATCGTCGGTGGCGGCTGGATCGGCGCCGAGGTAGCCGCCTCGCTGCGCCAGCTCGGCGTCGGGGTGACCCTCGTCATGAGCGGCGCCCTGCCGCTCGAGCGCGTGGTCGGACCGGAGATCGGGACCGTCTACCTCGACCTTCATCGCGGGCACGGCGTGACCGTGGTGCCCGACGCACGGGTCGAGGCGGTCGTCGGCGATGGGCGGGCATCGGGCGTTCGCCTGGCCGACGGGCGCGTCGTCTCGGCGCCGACCATCGTGGCCGGTGTCGGCGCCCGTCCGCGCGACGATCTGGCGCGCGACGCGGGGCTGACCTGCTCCGATGGCGTCGAGGTCGACGAGCTGCTGCGGACCTCCGATCCCGACGTCTTCGCCATCGGCGACGTCGCCGCGGCCTGGCATCCGCTGCTCGACGCTCGTGTGCGGGTCGAGCACTGGGACACCGCCCGTCGGCACGGCATCGCCGTCGCCAAGTCGATGCTCGATCGAGGCGTGGCCTACCGCAAGGCTCCCTACTTCTACTCCGACCAGTACGACCTGGACATGGAGTATGTCGGCCACCCGATCCACTGGGATCGGCTCGCCTTCCGGGGCGAGCCGGCGTCCGGCTCGTTCTGCGCCTTCTGGCTCGACGACGGCCGCGTCGTGGCCGGCCTCAACGCGCGCGTGCCCGACGTCTCGCCGACCATCGCCAAGCTCGTCGAGGGCGGGGTGGTCGTGGACGTCGAGCGCCTGACCGACCCGTCGGTGCCGCTCGAGAGCCTCGTCCCGGCGCCGGCAGGCTAGCTGCATGGCCCGCCGCCGCCGCCGCCGCGCGGCGGCCCGTTCCAGCGACTAGGCTTGCCGCATGACCGTGCGCATCGGCTGGGTCGAGATCGCCGACGGCGTGTTCGTCCGGCGCTATCCATTCCTGGATCAGAACATCGGTGTCATCGTCGGCACCGAGGGTGTGCTCGTGGTCGACTCGCGCTCGACCGACCGCCAGGCGCGCGAGATCCTCGATGACCTGCGCATCGTGACGCCGCGCCTGCCGACGGTCGTCGTCAACACGCACACGCACTGGGATCACTGCTTCGGCAACGCCGCGTTCCGGCCGTGTGCCATCTGGGGGCACGAGCGCGCCGGCGCCTTCCTCGCGCGCACGATCGAGGACGGCCGCGCGACCGCCATCGAAGCCGATCCGACGCTCGCCGACGACGTCGCCGCGGTCGTCGCCGATCCGCCCGACCGCACGCTCGCCGACGAGGCGACCATCGACCTCGGCGATCGGGTCGTGGAGCTCCGGTTCCTGGGCCGTGGCCACACCGACCACGACATCGTCGCCATCCCGGCCGGCACCGACATCGTCTTCGCCGGCGACCTCATCGAGGGCGGCGACCCGCCTGGCTTCGGCGACAGCTACCCGATGGACTGGCCGACGACGGACGACGCCCTGCTGGCGCTGGACGCCGGGCAGCACGTGCCCGGTCACGGCAGCGTCCTCGACCACGCCCAGGTCGCCACGCAGGTCGACGAGATCCGTGCCATCGTCGACCTTGCCGATCGGGTCTATGAGGGCCACCTGGAGTTCGAGCAGGCGATCATGCTCGCGCCGTGGCCACCGGACTGGGCGCGCGAGGCGGTCGCACGCGGTGTCGGCCAGCTGCGCGGCGACATCGGCTAGCGGCGCGGCGCCATGAGGCGCTCGGGCTAGGCAGCGAGGTCGAACAGGTCCGCGGTCGTGATCGCGGCACACGGGCCGCAGCGCAGTCGATCCTCGAACACGACCGACGGATCGGCCAGGTCGAGCGGGCTGTCGCAAGCTGTGCAGGTGAGCTCCAGGGTCGTGATGGTGCCGTCTGGATCGACAGCGTCGATGGTCGTCATGCGGGCAGCCTGCGGCCGACCCGTGCCACCTTGTCTGGCACGGCGCGACGCCCCAGGCCTGCACGGCACGCAGCCTGGAACCGTGCGGTCCGGCGCGCGCGGTCGTTCGCGATTGGCTACCCTGCATCGATGACCTGGCCCGACGAGCTGTTCGACCATCGCGACCTGACGGCGGACGCCGTGACGGCGATCGGCGAGGCAGGCCTTGCGGCCGCCGACGCGACGGTCGCCGAGGCGTGCGCTGTCGCAGCGCGCGACGACGCCGTCTTCGGTGATGTCATCGGCCGGCTCGACCGCGCCATCGGCGACCTCGGTGCGGCGCATGGTCGCAGCGGCTTCATGGTCCGCGTCCACCCCGACGACAAGATCCGAGCGGCCGCGGCGGACGTCGACGAGCGGGTCACCACCTGGCGCCGTTCGCTGCCACAACGTGACGCTGTCGCCGCGGCGGTCGGTCGATACGCGGCGTCGGCCGATGCAGCGACGCTGGCCGGCGAGGAGCGGCGCCTGCTCGAACACTGGCAGCGCGACCTGCGCCGGGCCGGCCACGGCCTGCCGACCGCCGCTCGCGACGAGGTCCGTCAGCTGACCGCTCGTGTCGTCGCCCTGGAGGCCGAGTTCGAGCGCAACGTCGATGAGTGGTCGGACGGGCTCGACATGCGCCGCGAGGACTTGGCCGGCCTGCCTGAGACCTACATCGCGGGCCTCGCCCCGGGCAGCACGCCGGACACCCTTCGGGTAAGCCTCGACTACCCCGACTACTACCCCTTCATGGAGACCTCAGCCCGGCGCGACCTGCGCGAAGCACTGGCACGCAAGATGGCCGATCGGGCGGCCGAGGTAAACCGGGGCATCCTCGACGAGGCGCTCGCCGCGCGCCGGCGCCATGCGGCCCTCCTCGGCTATGCCTCCTGGGCCGACTACCGCATCGAGCCCAAGATGGCGCGCACGCCGGAGCGCGTGGCGGCCTTCCACGATGGCATCTTCCCGCCCCTCCAGGCGCTCGCCCGCGATGAGTACGCGGCCATGACCCGACGGCTGACCGCCGACACCGGTGCCACCCAGCTGGCCAGCTGGGATGTCCGCTACTACGACACGCGGATCCGATCGGAGGAGCACGGCGTCGACGCTGCCACCGTCGCCGAATATCTGCCGCTCGCGGCCGTCTTCGATGGCATGCTCGACCTCTGCGCCGAGGTCTTCGATCTGCGTTTCGTCGAGCACCCCGAGCCCCGCGCGTGGCACCCGGAGGTCCGCTTGTTCGAGGTCCGCGACGGCACCAGCGGAGAGCGACTCGGCTGGTGCTACACAGACCTCCACCCGAGGCCCGGCAAGTTCGGCCACGCCATGGCCTGGCCGGTGCGCTACGCCGATCGCGGCCCGGACGGTCGACGCCGCGGCGGGATCTCGTGCATCGTCGCCAACCTGCCGCGCTCCACGTCCGACAGCCCGGCGCTGCTGCGCCACGACGATGTGGTCACGCTGTTCCATGAGTTCGGTCACGTGCTGCACGAGGTGTTGGGCACGAATGCGTGGTACGGCACCTCGATGGGCGAGCAGGAGGACGACTTTCCCGAGGCCGTCTCGCAGATCATGGAGAACTGGGCCTGGGAGCCGACGGTCCTGACCCGCGTCTCGCGGCACCACCGCACGGCCGCGCCGATGCCCGCCGACCTTGCCGAGCGCCTGGCTGCAAGCAGAAGCGTCAACCTCGGGTCGCGCTACCTGGCGTCGTTCGGCGGCTACGGCGCCTTCGACCTGTCGATCCACGGACCCGAGCCGGTCGATCTCGACGACGCGATGCGGGCGGCGGACGCGATCCGGCTGCTGCCGACCATCGAGGGCACGTTCTGGCCGGCTTCGTTCGCCCACCTCATGGGTGGCTATGACGCCGGCTACTACGGCTATCTCTGGTCGCTCGTCTATGGCGACGACCTCTGGAGCCGCTTCGCCGAGCAAGGCGTCACGAGCCCGACGGTCGGCCTGGCCTACCGGCGCGAGATCCTCGAACCAGGCTCGAGCCGAGACGCGGAAGCGCTCGTCGAGGCCTTCCTGGGCCGGCCCTCGAACGACGCGGCGTTCCTCGAGCGCACCGGCATCGTCAGGACACCCGCCTGACCGCGAGCCGCCAGAATGGGCGGCGATGCGACCCGGCCTGAACGTCCTCGCCCCTGAGCTCATCGATCGCGTGCTCGACGAGGCGTATCGCATCCTGGACGAGACCGGGATGGAGATCCGCGGCCCTGAGATGCGCCGGCGACTGCTCGAGGCCGGCCTGCCGACCGCTGCGGACGGCCATCGCGTCCGCTTCCCGCGCGATGTCGTGGAGCGTGCCATCGCCGCTGCGCCCCGCAGCATCGTGCTCCACGACCGCGACGGCGAGCCGCACGCCGACTTGGGTGGCGACCGGGTCCACTTCGTGCCCGGCTCGAGCGGTCTCAAGGTCCTCGATCACCGGACGGGGGAGGTCCGATTGGCCGACTCGACCGACTTCGTCGAGTACGTCCGCCTGGGCGACGGGCTCAGCCACATCCCCTACCTGGCGACGGCGTTCTCGACCAACGCGGACATCGAGGCGCAGGTGTCCGACGCCTGGCGCCTGTACATGATCCTGACCAACACCCGCAAGCCGGTCGTCAGCGGCGCGTTCACCGAGCACGGCGTGCCGCGCATGGCCGCCATGATGGAGCTCTTCCGGCGCGACCGGGCCGACCTCGTGGCGCGACCGATGTCCATCTTCACCATTACGGCGACGGGCAACTTCCGATACAGCGAGGACAGCTGCCAGAACCTCATCGATTGTGTCGAGGCCGGCATCCCCGTCGAGATCGTGCCGGTCACGCTGATGGGCCTCATCGCCCCGGTCACGCTCGTCGGCGCGACCGTCTTCCACACCGTCGACGTGCTGGCCGGCATCACCATGGCCCAGGTCGTGCGTCCCGGGGCAGCGGTCCTCTTCGGCGGGGCTCCGGCGGCGTTCCACATGAAGGCGGCCTCCTCGCCCATGGCGGCCATCGAGGCGCTCCACCTCGACGTCGCCTACATCGCCGTGGCCAAGCACCTCGGCCTGCCCTGCCAGTCGTACATGGCGCTGTCCGACGGCAAGATCGTCGACGCCCAGGCGGGCGCCGAGACGTTCGCGTCCGCGCTGCTCGCCGCCCTGGCCGGCGTGAACTCCATCTCGGGGCCGGGCATGCTCGACTTCCTGCTCGTCTTCAGCCTGCCCAAGCTCGTGCTCGACGACGAGCTGGCCGGCCAGGCGCTCCACTTCCTGCGTGAGATCCGGGTCCTCGACGACCTGCCCACCGGTGCCCTGGTCGACCAGCTGATGATCGACCAGCACCTCATCATGGCCGAGCACACGATGGCCAATTGGCCGAGCGAGCTGTACCTGACGGGTCCGACCATCGACCGGGACAATCGCGAGAACTGGTTGAGAGCGGGCGGCCAGGACACGTACGCCCGCGCGACGGCCGAGGTCGAACGTCGCCTGGCGGCCTACCAGCCGGTCGAGACCGACCTGCTCATCGATGCCGAGCTGCAGGCCATCATCCGGGCGGGGCTGGTGGACCAGGTCGAGCTGCCGGTCCTGCCGCCGCCAACGGCGCCGACGACGGCACTCGACGGCGGCCCCGCTCGGCGACGCAACCTGCGGCGGGAGCGCGCGGGCGCCCCCTAGACGACTCAGGCGCCGGCTGTCACGTCCCTGCAACGCCTCCATGGCGCTCGTGCCGGTCGGCGGACGCATGTCGGCCGTACCGTCGGGTGGTCCATCATCGACCGATCAGGAGTCCCCGACCGTGCTTCGCCTCTTGCTCCTGCGGCTCCTGCCGGGCCGCCTCCTGCCCCTCCTCGTGGCCTACGAGATCTACCGGCTCCTGCGCTCGCTGAGCGAGGAGCGACGGGTCGCGCGTGCGCGCCCGATCACCCCCACCGACTGGACGACGTTGCTGCCCGAGGGCCGGCCGGCGACGCGTCTGCCGTCGGTTCGCCTGCCCGCGTGGCCCGATCGCGCGCGCTCGATCCGGGCGCTGCGACGCGCATGACCCGCGACGACCAGCGGCCGCCGGATCCGGCCGGCGAACCGCCCACCTCGACCGACCCGGATCGGATCGACGCGGCCGACGTGGTCAGTGGACCGATCGGCTGGGCCAAGCTGCGCGACCCGGCGACCGTCGGCAACGATGGCGATGAGGCCGAGCTGCCGAGCATCGACGTGCCGCCCGAACCCGTCGACGAGCCGCCGCCGCTCTAGGTCACTGGCGAGTTTGTGCATGCCTCGCACAAACTGCTAAGGTGCCATCAACTGCTAAGGTGCCATCCTGAC
Source organism: Candidatus Limnocylindrales bacterium (assembly GCA_036559965.1). Lineage (GTDB taxonomy): Bacteria > Chloroflexota > Limnocylindria > Limnocylindrales > CSP1-4 > CSP1-4. The sequence goes on along the minus strand of DATBSD010000054.1, from coordinate 5,618 downwards.
CAGGCGAGCCGCGCAGCCGGCTGATGTGCGGCGCGCGGGCAGCGGTCGCGCCGACCGTCCGTGTGGAGGTGTCCGAGATGGCCGAGCCGTTCTTCGCTGGCGTCGATGGGCGCATCCCATTCGGCGGCCTGGCGTCGTCGGAGCCGCTCAGCTACAAGGTCTACCAGCCCGATCGGATGGTCCTCGGCCGGCGCATGGAGGACCACCTGCGCATCGCCGTCTGCCTCTGGCATTCGTTCGCGTGGCCGGGCTCCGACGTGTTCGGCGTCGGCACCTTCGACCGACCGTGGCTCCAGCCGGGCAGCGACCCGATGGCCGGCGCGCATGCCAAGCTCGACGCCGCCTTCGAGTTCTTCGACAAGCTCGGCGTGCCGTTCTTCTGCTTCCACGACCGCGACATCGCGCCCGAGGGCAGGACCTTCGCCGAGTCGAGCGCCAACCTGGCCGAGATGATCGACGCCGCCGAGGCGCACATGGCGCGCACCGGCGTGCGCCTCCTGTGGGGCACGGCCAACCTCTTCGGTCATCCCCGCTACGCGGCCGGGGCGGCGACCAATCCCGACCCCGACGTCTTCGCCTACGCCGCGGCGCAGGTGCGGCAGATGCTCGAGATCACCCACCGTCTGGGCGGCGCGAACTACGTCCTGTGGGGCGGCCGTGAGGGCTACGAAACACTGCTCAACACCGACCTCGGGCGGGAAGAGCGACAGCTGGCGCGCTTCCTGGCCCTCGTCGCCGAGCACAAGCAGCGCATCGGCTTCGAGGGCACGCTGCTGCTCGAGCCCAAGCCCCAGGAGCCGACGAAGCACCAGTACGACTACGACAGCGCGACCGTCCACGGCTTCCTCGTCCGCCATGGCCTGGAGTCGGAGTACCGCGTGAACATCGAGGCCAACCACGCCACGCTGGCCGGCCACAGCTTCCATCACGAGGTCGCCTACGCGGTCGCCAACGGCGTCTTCGGTAGCATCGACGCCAACCGTGGCGACCCGCAGAACGGCTGGGACACGGACCAGTTCCCGAACTCGGTCGACGAGCTCACCCTGGCGATGCTCGAGATCCTGCGCGGTGGCGGCTTCACGACCGGCGGCTTCAACTTCGACGCCAAGCTGCGCCGTCAGAGCATGGCCCGCGACGACCTCTTCCATGGCCACATCGGCGGCATCGACACCCTGGCGCGTGCGCTGCTCGTGGCCGCCGAGATGCTCGAGGCCGGACGGCTCGATGCCGCCCGGGAGGCCCGCTATGCCGGCTGGCAGCAGCCGCTCGGGCAGTCGATCATCGCCGGCGATGCCACGCTGGCCACGCTCGGCGACCGGGTGGCCGCCGGCGAGATCGACCCACGGCCGGTGTCGGGTCGCCAGGAGATGCTCGAGAACGTCGTCAACCAGCACATCTGGTCGGTCGACCGGCAGCCCGCCGACGACTGACCCTGCCGGCTGTCCGCGGTGAGCCTCGTCCTGGGCATCGACGTCTCGACCACGGCGACGAAGGCCGTCCTGGTGGCGCCCGAGGGCGCGGTCGTCGGCATCGGCATGGCCGAGTACGGGTACGACGTACCCCTGCCCCGCTGGAGCGAGCAGGACCCGGCGCTCTGGTGGGGTGCCGCCATGACCGCCATCCGGGAGGTCTTGGCAACGACGGGCACCTCCGGGGAGGCCATCACGGCCGTCGGACTGACGGGCCAGATGCACGGACTGGTCGTCCTCGACGAGGCCGACAGCGTCCTCCGCCCAGCCATCCTCTGGAACGACCAGCGGACCGCCGAGGCGTGCGATCTCATCCGCGCGACGATCGGCGCCGAGCGGCTCATCGCCGTCACCGGCAATGACGCGCTGCCCGGGTTCACGGCCCCGAAGCTCGTCTGGGTGCGCGACCAGGAGCCGGCCACGTGGCGCCGGATCGCCCACGTGCTGCTACCCAAGGACTACCTGCGTCTCCGGCTGACCGGGGAGCACGCGCTCGACAAGGCCGATGGCGCGGGGACGCTCCTCTTCGACCTCGCGGCCCGCGATTGGTCTGCGGAGGTCACCGAGGCGCTCGACATCGACCGCGCCTGGTTGCCGCCGACGTTCGAGGGGCCGGTCGTGACGGGCAGCATCAGCACGTCGGCGGCCGCCGCGACCGGGCTGCGCGCCGGGACACCGGTCGTGGCCGGCGGCGGTGATCAGTCGGCAAACGCGGTCGGCGTCGGTGCCGTGAACGTGGGCACGGTCGCTCTCTCGCTGGGCACGTCGGGCGTCGTCTTCGCCACGACCGATGCGCCCATCCACGAGCCGCACGGCCGCGTCCATGCCTTCTGCCATGCCGTGCCGGCGCGCTGGCACTTCATGTCGGTCATGCTCTCGGCCGCCGGCAGCCTGCGCTGGTACCGCGATGCGCTGGCCCCCGGCACGGCCTTCGGCGCGTTGGTCGACGAAGCCGCCGACGTCCCTGCCGGCGCCGGCGGTCTGCGCTTCCTGCCGTACCTCTCCGGCGAGCGCAGCCCGCACGTCGATCCGCTCGCTCGCGGCGCGTTCGTCGGGCTCACGACCGCTCACGAGCGGCGGCACCTGACGCGGGCCGTGCTCGAAGGCGTCGCGTTCGGCCTGCGTGACGGTCTGGCGTCGATGATCGCGGCCGGGATGCCCCGTCCGAACCAGATCCGGGCGTCAGGCGGCGGGACGGTGAGCCCGCTCTGGCGTCAGATCCTGGCCGACGTGCTGGACGCTGAGATCGCGACCGTCGACACGTCGGAGGGCGCCGCCTACGGTGCCGCGTTGCTGGCCACGGTCGCTGCCGGCTGGTATCCGTCGGTCGAGGACGCGACGAAGGTCGCGGTCACGGCGACCCCGGTCGCCTCGCCGGGCGCGGATGGGGCCGCCTACGATCATGCCTACGCGAGCTTCCGAGCGCTCTATCCGGCCCTCAAGCCGACCTTCTCGGCGCTGGCCGACTGATCAGCCGGCGCCACCGGCGCAGGCGGCTAGCCGCGCAGCTCGATGACCGCCTTGTCCTTCTCGGTCACCTCGTCCGGCTTCTTGCCCAGGATGATCATGCCCAGCACGTCGTCGGGCGTGACCGATCCCTTGTCGACGGTGTCGACGATCCTGCCGTGGTACATGACGCTGATGCGGTCCGAGAGGTCGAACACGTCATGGATGTCGTGGCTGATGAGGAAGATGCCGATGCCCTCGTCCTTGAGCTGGCGCACGAGGTTCCTGACCTGGGCCGTCTCGGCCGGGCCGAGGGCGGCCGTGGGCTCGTCCATGATCATGATCCGCGCGTTGAAGTAGACGGCCCGGGCGATGGCGACGGCCTGGCGCTGACCGCCGGAGAGCGACTTGACGGGCATCTTGAAGCGCGTGAAGTTGGGGTTCAGGCGGCCCATGACCTTGCGCGTCTCGGCCTCCATGGTCGAGTCGTCGAGCGTGCCCCAGCGGGTGGTCTTCTCGCGCCCAAGGAACAGGTTGGCCGGCGCATCGACGTTGTCGGCGAGGGCCAGCGTCTGGTAGATGGTCTCGATGTTGTAAGCCTTGGCGTCACGTGGGTTGGAGATGGTCACGGGTTGGCCGTCGATGAGGATGGTGCCGCTGTCGGCGGGATGGGCGCCCGAGAGCGCGCGCATGAGCGTCGACTTGCCGGCGCCGTTGCCGCCGACGAGGCCGATGACCTCGCCGGACTTGAGGTCGATGGACACCTCGCGCACGGCGTGGACGCCGCCGAAGGCGACGTTGATGTCGCGCATCTCGACCAGCGGCGTGTGCTGCGCCATGGTCGCGCTCGGCTCGACGGCCGTCATCTGCCACCTCCACGACGTCGGTTGTAGGTATCGAAGCCGACGGCCAGGATGAGCACGATGCCGGCAACGACGTTCTGGCCGGGCGAGTTGACGCCCATGAAGCTCAACCCGTAGGCGAGCGACTGCATGACGAAGGCGCCCAGGACGGCGCCCGGGATGGTCCCGATGCCACCGGCGAAGGACGTCCCGCCGACGACCGCCGCGGCGATGACGTAGAGCTCGTAGCTCTGTCCGACATCGAGCGTGGCGCCGTTCAGTCGGGCCGATGCGATGGCCGCGGCGAACGCGCACAGGACGCCCATCAGGACGTACGTCTTGAGGATCGTCCAGCGCGTGTTGATGCCCGCCAGCTCGGCCGCGTCGGGGTTGCCGCCGTAGGCGTACACATAGCGGCCGAAGCGCCGCCGGTTGGCGATCCAGGTCATGACCAGGGTGATGCCGATGAGCAGCATGATCGGGTAGGGGAAGCCGGTCGGGATCTGCCATCCGCCGGCGGGTCCAGGACCGTAGATCCGCTCGGCGAGACCCTGCGGCCAGAGGTTGGCGTTGGCGAAGGCGGCCACGCCGACGACGGCCAGGCAGCCGATGATTGCGAGCAGCACCTCCGCCCAGATGGGACGGACGGGGAATCCGAAGCGCCGGCGCTGCCGCCGGCTGTTGATGAGCAAGGCGACGATGGCGACGCAGCCGATGATCGCCACGCCCCACGTCAGCAGGCCGCCGATCGATCCCTGCCCGCCGCCGCCGATGAGCTGGAAGTTGCCGTCCAGGCCCGACACCGCGGCACCTTCGGAGAGATACCAGACGATGCCGCGGATCGAGAGCAGGCCACCCAGCGTGACGATGAAGGATGGCACGCCGATGTAGGCGATGATGAAGCCCTGGAGCGCGCCGACGGCGGCGCCGAGGCCCATGCCGAGACCGAGGGCGATGGCCCATCGGAAGGGGAAGTCAGCGCCGATGCCGACGACCTCGAGCAGGTCCGTCATCAGCAGCGCGTAGGTCATGGCGATGAGCCCGACCAGCGAGCCGACCGAGAGGTCGATGTTGCGCGAGACGATGATGAGCACCATCCCGGTCGCGATGATCGCGACGCCGGTCGCCTGGACGGCCAGGGTGGCCATGTTCGTGGGCTGGAAGAACTTGCCGCCGCTCAGGATGTTGAACGTGAGCAGGATGACCGCCAGCGCGACCAGCATGCCGAACAGGCGGAGGTCGATCTCCGTCTGAGCCAGGAGGCTCCGCAGCGACGGCCGCGCCGACGCCTGGGGCTGTCCTGGAGCCGCGTCGGCCACGTTCGTCATGGCGACCCTCCTGGTCCCGGATACGAAGCGACCTGCGTGTCCGTGGACACGCAGGTCGCGACGATGCTCAGCGCTGGATGCTGATCACTGGCAAGCAGGCGGCGGGTTCGCCGTCACCTTCTCGCACAGCTTCTCCTTGGTGATCCAGCCACCGTCGACGGCGAGATTGAGGTTCTCGGCCGTGAGCGGCGTCGGCTGGAGGATGAAGGACTTGACCACAGCCCCACCGGGCGTCTCGAAGTCCTGGGCAGCGAGGCCGGCCGCCGGAGCGACGGTCGGATCGATGACGCCGTCGGGCAGTGTCAGCGCACCCATCTCGGTGCCCTTGCACAGCTCGAGGGCGGCCAGGCCGGCGACCTTGCCGAGCTCGTTGGCGTTCTTCCAGACATCCACGTACTGGATGCCGGCGGCCACGTTCTGCAGGTTGGCTTCGTCGCCGTCCTGGCCGCTCAGCGGCGGGTAGCCGTAGCTCTTGCCGGTCAGGGCAGCCGCGACGCCGAGCGCCGTGCTGTCGTTCTCGGCCAGGATGGCAT
>DATBSD010000053.1:0-2574 GCA_036559965.1 Candidatus Limnocylindrales bacterium | reverse complement strand
CGATGACGACGACGGATCCGCTCAGCCTGGCCCAGACGAAGCGTCTGGCCAGCGACGCCGACACGGTCCTGCTGCGCGCGACGCGTCCGGCCGACCTGGAGACGCCCATCGGCGCGTTCCTGCGTCTCGACGACGGCGGGCCGGCGTACCTCCTCGAGTCCGTTGAGGGCGGCGAGCGCGTCGGGCGCTACTCGTTCCTCGGCGTCGGTCCGCGGCGGACGCTGGAGGTCCGCGGCACGATCGCACGCATCGTCGATCGGCCGTTGTCCGAGGATGTCTTCCACGCCGGCTTGCCGAGCGAGACGCTCGAAGTGTCCGACCCGATCGCCGCCATCCGGGCCTTCGTGCCGCGACGGACGGTCGTACCGCTCGAAGGCATGCCGCGCTTCACCGGCGGCGCTGTCGGTGCTCTGGCGTACGACGCCATCAGCCAGTTCGAGCCGGTGCCCCTGCCCGACACCGACCACATCGGCGTTGCTACAGCCGCGTTCCTGGAGACCGACCTCGTCCTGGTCTTCGATCACCTGACCCACACGCTGAGCGCCATCGCGTCGCTCCAGACCGCCCCGCCCGACCTCGAGGGCCGCTATCGCATCGCCGAGCGCGCCATCTTCGAGGCGCTCGAGCGGACGGCCCGACATTCGGCCGCCGAGCTGACCCCGACTCCAAGCGCCCGCCCCGGCGCTGGTCGGTCGGTAGCCCTGGAGCTCGAAAGCCCGATCGAGGCCAGCCTCGGACGTGAGGGCTATGAGGCGGCCGTCGTCCGGGCCAAGGACGCCATCGCGTCCGGCGAGGCCATCCAGATCGTGCTCGCGCGTCGCCAGTCGCTGACCCTGCCGCGCGGCGCTGACGGCCGCAGCCTCGACGGCGTCGGCCTCTATCGCGCGCTGCGCCGCGTCAATCCGAGCCCATACCTCTTCTTCGTGCGCACCGCGGACTACGAGGTCGTCGGCGCCAGCCCGGAGCTGCTCCTGCAGGTCGATCGCGACCGGATGACGACGCATCCCATCGCGGGCACGCGGCCGCGCGGCATCGACGACGCCGACGACGAGCGCATCGCCGACGAGCTCCAGCGCGACCCCAAGGAGCGTGCCGAGCACGTCATGCTCGTCGACCTCGGGCGCAATGATCTTGGCCGTGTGGCGCGGCCGGGGACCGTGGCCGTGACGCGTTACATGGAGGTCGAGCGCTACTCCCACGTCCTGCACCTCGTCTCGCACGTCGAGGCGCGCCTGCGTCCGGACCTCGACGCCCTCGATGCCCTGAAGAGCGTCTTCCCGGCCGGCACGCTGTCGGGCGCGCCGAAGGTGCGGGCCATGCAGCTCATCGCCGAGCTGGAGGGTGAGCGGCGCGGCCTCTACGGCGGCGCGGCCGGCTACATCGGTTACGACGGCAATCTGGACACGGCCATCACCATCCGTTCGGCCGTGCTCAAGGACGGCGTCGCCCACATCCACACGGGCGCCGGCATCGTGGCCGGCTCCGTGCCGGAGCGGGAGTTCGAGGAGACCGAGCACAAAGCCGCCGCGATGCGCCGGGCCATCGAGCAGGCCGCCGAGACGCTGGCGGCCGAGCCAGCGGCTGGCACGTCGACGGCTTCAGCGCCGGAGGGGGCGCCGACCGGCTCGCCGCCCGAGGGGGCGACCGCGTGATCCTGGTCATCGACAACTACGACAGCTTCACCTTCAATCTCGTCCAGGCGCTCGAGGCAGCCGGCGCACGGCTGATGGTCGTGCGCAACGACCGCATCGACCGGGCGGGCATCGAGCGACTGGCCACCGAGGGGGCACCGACCGCCAGCCTCGATGCGATGCTGGGCGCGGGACGGACGTCCGGCTCCGATGGGGCGCCCGGCGCCGAGGTCTCAGACGAGCGCGAGCCGATGGCCGGCATCGTGATCTCGCCGGGGCCGGGCAATCCGGGCACGGCCGGCGTCTCGGTCGCGACCGTCGAGGTCGCCGCCGAGCATGGCATCCCGCTGCTTGGCGTCTGCCTCGGGCACCAGAGCTTCGCGGCCGCCTTCGGTGGTCGTGTGGTGCGCGCGCCGACGCTCGTTCACGGCGAGGCCAGCCAGGTCTTCCACGATGGGGTGGGCCTGCTCGCCAACCTGCCGTCGCCCTTCATGGCCGCGCGGTACCACTCGCTATGCGTCGACGAGTCGAGCCTGCCGTCGGAGATCGAGGTCACCGGCCGCACCGAGGACGGCGTGGTCATGGCCATGCGCCACAAGGGACTGCCGATCGAGGGCGTCCAGTTCCATCCCGAGTCGGTGCTCACGCCGGACGGGCCGCACCTGCTCGCCAACTTCCTGCGGCTGACGGGCGAGGGGAGCGCCGGCATCCTCGAGGGTGCCGATGGAGTCGGCTTCGCCACGCGCGGACTGGTGGAGTCCCGGCGGTGAGAGGCGTGCATTTCGCGGTGCGGCGGGCGAGCGCGGGATCGGCGCGGCTATGAGCGAGCTCGTCCGCGCAGCCCTCTCGGCCGTCGTCGAGGGCGAGACGCTCAGCCTGGAGCAGGCGCGCGATGCCATGGGTGCGGTCATGGACGGCGAGGCCACACCCGCCCAGCTCGGCG
>DATBSD010000052.1:0-12776 GCA_036559965.1 Candidatus Limnocylindrales bacterium | reverse complement strand
TGGGCGGTCCTGCGGCGGCAGGAATCGTTGGCGCCCTAGGGAGCACTGAGTGGCGCGAAGTCCGCGGTCGCGTCCCTTGGTACGGGACGCTCTACAACCACGCTGCCCTCACGCTACCGGCCATCATCGCCGCCCTCTTGTTCCGATGGATGACAATCGCACTCACTGGTTCGGCGGACTTCACACCGACTCTCGGAACCCTGGTTTCGGCGGTGATCGCGGGGGTCGTGTGGCTAATAGTGAACTCGATGCTGACCTCGGCGGCCCTCGCCGTTCGTGACGGGCTTGCCTTCAGGTCCGTCATCCAGGGCGATTGGGCTGTGGCTGTTGTGAGCAGCGTCGCCCTGGCGCCACTTGCGTGGCTCATGGCGGTGGTGTCGATCGCGGTCGGGCAGTGGGCGGTGGTGCTATTCGGGTTGCCACTGGCGACGACGCGGAGTGCCTACAAGCGGGTCGTCGAGATCCGCGACATGTTCACCCAGACGATCAGCAGCCTCTCGTCAGCCGTCGACGCCAAGGACCATTTCACGGCGGGTCACAGCAAGCGTGTGCAGGAGATCTCGGTCGAGATCGGACGCCAGATGCGCTGCAGCGAGGCGGAGCTCGAAGCGCTCGAGTGGGGCGGGTTGCTCCACGACATCGGCAAGATCGGCGTGCCCGATGCGGTCCTGCTCAAGCCCGACCGGCTGACCCGCGAGGAGCGGGTGATCATGAACATGCACCCGGTCAAGGGCGAGGAGATCATCCGGCCCGTCCAGCGCCTGGCGCCGGAGTTGCCGATCATCCGGCACCACCACGAGTGGTACAACGGCTCGGGCTATCCCGATCACCTGGTCGGTGAGGGCATCCCGAAGCTCGCGCGCATCCTCCACGTCGCCGATGCCTTCGAGGCCATGACGGCCGCCCGGCCATACCGGATGACGCCGCTCACCGCCGAACAGGCGATGGGCGAGCTGCGCAAGTACGCCGGCATCCAGTTCGACCCGGTCATGGTCGATGCCTTCGCCCGAACGCCCTACGTCGCCGACGTCGCCGATGCCGGCCGGCCGCCGATGGCCAAGCCCATTCCCTTGCTAGCCCAGGCGGCGGCGCTCAAGGCCAGCAGCACGACCGCGACCGGCAACGACCAGCCCTGACCCGACCACTCCGACAACACTGAAGGAGTGCGGCGAGCTCAGTCGTCGGTGAAGCGCTCCTCCTTGAACGGGTCGGCGCTGTTGTTGTAGCCGTAGCGCTCCCAGAACCCGAGCCGGTCCTGCTCCACGAACTCGAGGCCTCGGATCCACTTGGCGCTCTTCCAGAAGTAGCGCTTGGGCACGAACAGCCGCAGCGGCCAGCCGTGCTCGGGCTCGAGCGGTTTGCCGTCGAACGTGTCGGCCAGGAGCACGTCGTCGTCGTCGAGCACTGCGAGGGGCATGTTCGTCGTATAGCCCTGCTCGCTGTGTGCGACCACGAACTTCGCCGTCGGTCGCAGCTGGGCGAGCTCGAGGATGTGCTGGATGGGCACGCCTTCGAAGTCGGTGTCGAGCTTGGTCCAACGCGTCACACAGTGGATGTCCGTGTGGACCGTCTTGCGTGGCATGAGCTTGAACTCGTCCCAGCGGAACGTGAACGGGTTGTCGACCTCGCCGAAGACGTTGAAGTCCCAGCGGGCCAGGTCGGTCGCGGGCACGGAGCCGTAGTGGAGGACGGGGAACTTCTCGGTCACGTATTGACCGGGTGGGACGCGGCGACGCTGCTCCTCGGAGACCTTCGTGCCGCCCATCAGGCGCTCGAGCATGGGATCGGGATCCTCATCTGTGGCCTCGCTGACATCGATGCGGGGCCGTCGTCAAGTGTACGCAGGACCGCCCATCCAGCGATGACGGCGTCGTGACAAGCGGTCCGGTCAGGCCTCGTCGAGCTCGCGATCGATCGCGCGCAGGATGAAGCGCGACGCCTCCGCGCTCTTGCCACCGAGCTTCTGGCCGTCCTCCTGATCGAGCGCCACGTCGAGGTCCCCGAGCGCCTGATCGAGGAAGGCCGTGCGCTGCAGGGCGCCGGTCTCGAACGCGCTCGTCAGGCGCCCTTGGACCCGCCGACCGATGTCCACGGCGTGGCCCTTCTCGGCCATGATCTCGCGTACCTCGCGGCGCGCCGCCTCAGCATCCGGCCCGCTGCTGGCGGTCATCTCAGGCCGGCGCTGTGAGCTCGTCGTCGACGTGCCGGGCCAACCGCCGCGCGGCGTGCCAGTCGTCGGCCAGGAGGCCCATCTGGACCTCGTCCCAGAAACGGCCATCGCGCCAGATCGCCTCGCGCAGCCGGCCCTCGGTTCGGAAGCCGACCCGCTCGTAGGCGCGGATGGCCCGCAGGTTGAAGGCGAAGACGCTCAGGCCGACGCGATGGAGGCCGAGGACCTCGAAGGCGTGGCCGACCATCAGCGCGGTCGCCTCCGAGCCCATGCCGCGGCCCCAGACATCCCGCTCGCCGATGGTGATGTGGAAGAGCGCCGATCCGTTGTCGGGATCGAGGTTCGAGAAGGTCGCCAGCCCGACCAGGCGACCGGTCGCGCGTTCATGGATGGCGTATGCGAAGGCGTCCGGGCTGAGCAGGCGCGTCCGGAAGAAGTGCTCGACCTCGTCGTGCTCCATCGGCTGCGTCTGGTAGCGCGACAGGCGCGCCAGCTCCGGGTCGCGATACCAGCGCACGACGGTCTCGAGGTTGCCGAGCACATGGCGCCGCAGGACCACCTGCTGCCCGGTGAGGTCCGGCGGATGCCAGTGGTCACGCGCGAGCTGGGCGGTCATGGGAGGGCGATGCTATACCATCGCGGACCGCCGCTGACGGAGGAGCGATGCGCCGCTGGAGTGAGACGGCCGAACGCGTGGCGGGGACCTCACGGACGACCGAGAAGGTCGCCATCCTGAGCGACTATCTGCGATCGCTGAGCCCGGCCGAGCTGCCGCTCGCGGTCACGTATTTCTCGGGACGCCCCTTCCCAGAGCGCGACCAGCGCACGACCGGCCTCGGCTGGGCCGCCATCCGTGCGGCGGTCGAGGCCGACGCCGACGCCGACGATGGGGCGCTCGCCCGCGCCTACGACCGATCGTCCGACCTCGGGCAGGCCGTGTTCGATGTCCTCGAAGCCGGCCGTCGGCGGCCGAGCGGCGAGCTGCCGGCCCTGACGGACGTGGGCGATGCGTTGACGGCCATCGCCGGCGCGCGCGGTGCGGCCGACAAGGCCACCGCCTTCCGGACCCTCCTCTGGCGCTGCGACCCGCTGACCGCGAAGTACGTCGTCAAGATCCTCGGCGGCGATATGCGCATCGGCCTCCGCGACGGACATCTCGAGGCGGCCATCGCGGCGGCCTTCGATCGCCCGGTCGACGCCGTCAAGTGGGCGGGCATGCTGACCGGCGACCTCGGCCAGACTGCCGAGCTGGCGCGCGACGATCGGCTCGACGCGGCCACCCTGACCATGTTCCGGCCGCTCAAGTCGATGCTCGCCTCGCCGGCCGCGGATGTCGTCGAGGTCGTCGACCGCCTCGGTCGGCCGGTCTGGGTCGAGGACAAGTACGACGGTATCCGTGCCCAGCTCCACCGCCTGGGCGACGAGGTGCGCCTCTACAGTCGCGATCTGCACGACGTCAGCGGCCAGTTTCCGGAGGTCGTCACGGCGGCCGGCGGCCTGGCCTGGGACGGCATCCTCGACGGCGAACTGCTGGCCTGGAAGGACGGCGGTGCGCTGCCCTTCCAACGGCTGCAGGCGCGACTCGGTCGGAAGCAGCCGCCGGCGGCGCTGCTGGCCGACGTGCCCTGCATCTTCGTCGCCTTCGACGTCCTCGCCCTTGGGGCAGACGGTGTCGTCGAGCCGCTCCTCCGGCTGCCGCTCGGCGAGCGCCGTCGGCGACTCGACGGCCTCGGCCTGGCCTCGGCGCCGGGCTTTGGCGTCTCGAGGCTGGTCGAGGCCGAGGACGAGGACGCCCTCGAGCGTCACTTCGCCGCTGCCCGCGGACGAGGCAATGAGGGGCTGATGGTCAAGGATCCGGCCAGCACCTACTCGCCAGGCCGGCGGGGCTACGGCTGGCTCAAGCTGAAGCGTCCGCTGGCGACCATCGACTGCGTCGTCGTCGGCGTCGAAGTCGGTCATGGCAAGCGCCACGGCGTGCTCTCGGACTACACCTTCGCCGTCATCGACGACCGACCCGGCGCGACGCGACCGCTGGCGACCATCGGCAAGGCCTACAGCGGGCTGACGGACGCCGAGATCGCCGAGATGACGCGCTGGTTCGAGGCGCACACGCTGGAACGCTTCGGGCGCTACCGGCTCGTCGAGCCGCTCGTGGTCGTCGAGATCGCCTTCGATGTCATCATGCGCTCGGCCCGCCACGCGTCCGGCTTCGCGCTCCGATTCCCGCGCATCGTGCGCATCCGGACGGACAAGACGCCCGACGAGATCGACCGCCTGTCGGCTATCGAGCGCCTCCACGAGCGCACGAGCGGGCCACCCGACTACGCCGTGGCTGGTGCCGACTAGCCACGACTTCCGCGTCCGCGTGCCGGCGACCCCCTTCCCGACAGGCGCGGCGGCCCGTATCCTGTCGCCGTGTTCGACCACATCGGCGCCGAGCAGGCGACCCGCCTGACGCTGTTCACCGACAGTCATGTCGTGCGCGGCACGCTGCGCACGCGCCAACGTCGCCTGACGGACGAACTCAATGCACCGGACGCCGCCTTCCTCGTGCTTCACGACGCCATCTTCGAGGACTTCGGTGCACGCGCCGCCGTCGAACGGGCGGACTACGTCCAGGTCAACCTGGCGACCATCCTGTTCGCGGTCGCTGACGTGGAGGTCGAGCCGACGCCCGAGCTGCGGTTGGCGAAGGTGCCCGAGAAGGCGCTCGTGAGCGTGCCACCGTTCAAGATCACCGGGCGCATCCATCTGCTCCCGGAACGCAGCCTCGACGAGGCGCTGTCCGAGCTCGTCGAGCGCTTCGTGCCCATGACCGACGCCATCTACTGGTCCGACGCCCTGGCCGAGGCACGCCAGCCGGCGCCGTTCCTGGCCGTCAACCACCTCCGGACCCACGTCATCGCGCCGTTCAAGGAGCAGGACGTGTGGGCGGGCATGACCGTCAGCGCCCCGACGTCCGAGGGGTTCGGGATGGCAGACGAGGGCACCCTGGCGCCCAGCCCCGACGCGGCCGTAGGCGAGGGCCAGGAGCCCGTCTAGCGGTCGACCGGCAGGTCGAGTCGGCTGCCCCAGGCTGACCAGCCGCCCTCGAAGAGCGACACGTTCTCGTAGCCCAACAGGGCCAACGCGAAGGCGGCCTTGGCCGCCCCGATGCCGGCGCCGTCGTAGAGCACGATGCGCCGGTCTCGGCGAACCCCCGCCTCGACGAACAGCGAGAGCAGTCGGTCGGGTGCCAGGAAGACCCCCGTCCCGGGCTCGGTCAGGAGCGCCGACGGGACGTTCACGGCGCCTGGGATATGACCCAGGCGCTTGGCGTCGCCCTCCTGGCCGAGGTACTCGGCGGGCGCTCGGGTGTCGACCAGCTCGACCTCCGACGATCCGAGCAGCGCGCGCACGTCAGCGGTCGAAAGGCGCAGCCGCGGGACGCCGCGTGGGGTCAGGACGGACGGCTCGATGTGGGTCGCTGATGCCGACGTCGGCCGGCCGCTGGCCAGCCACGCAGGCCAGCCTCCATCGAGGATGCGCACCCCGTCGAAGCCGTAGCAGCGCAGGCTCCACCAGACGCGTGCCGCGTAAAGCGAGACGGTGTCGTCGTAGAGCACTGCCGTGGCGCCGTCACCGATGCCCGCCCGACCGGCCGCGGCCGCGAAGGCCGTCGGGCCGGCCAGCTGGAAGGGTGCCTGATCGTCGTGGTCGACGAGGTCGTTCGCCCAGTCGAGGAATGCGGCGCCGGGGATGTGGCCGGCGGCATGGACCTGGCGTCCCGTGCCGTCGACGCGGTAACGGCAATCGACGATGCGGACGCCCGGCCGCGTGAGGTGCTCGGCCAGCCAGTCCGGGCTCGCGAGGAGCTCTGGGCGGGCGAAGGTCACGGGCATCGACGGCTATGATAGCCACCCCATGGTCGCCCCCTTCATGCCCGAGGCCGAGAAGGTCGCTGCCATCCGAGCCGCCATCCCCGCCACCGGCGCGAGCATCTACCTGAATACGGGCACCGCCGGGCCGCTGAGCGTCGAGACCGTCGCGGCGATGCGCGAGATGGAGGACTGGCAGCTGCGCGTCGGGCGTGGCGACATCGAGGGCTACTATGCCTTCGAGGACCGCCTGGCCGAGTGTCGCGGCGTCCTGGCGGCGCTCGTCGGCGGTGACCTTGATGGCATCGGACTCGTGCATGGCGCGACCGAGGCCATGAACCACGCTGTCCTGGGCGTCGATTGGCGACCCGGTGATCGCGCCATCACCACGAACGCGGAGCACCAGGGCCTGAGCGGCCCGCTCTGGACGGTGGGACGTCGCTTCGGCGTCGAGATCGATGTCGTGGACGTCGGCTTCGGCGGCGACGCCGAGCGGATCGTGGAGACCATCGCGGCGGCCATGACGCCGCGCACGCGGCTCATCGCCCTTTCGCAGGTCATCTGGACGACCGGCGCCGTGCTGCCCATCGCGGACATCGCCGGGATCGCTCGTCGCCACGACGCCTGGTTCGTCGTCGATGCTGCCCAGTCGGTGGGCGCCATCCCTGTCGCCGTCGATGGGCTGGGCGCCGACGTGGTCGGCTTCGCCGGCCAGAAGTGGCTCGGTGGTCCGGTCGGGACCGGCGGTCTGTGGGCCTCGCCGCGCGCACGCACCGACTCCCTGGTCTCGTGGTCGGGCTATCCGACATTCGCGTCGGAGTCGCTGCCGCTCGAGGCAGTTGCCTGGCCGACCGGCCGCCGGTTCGAATGGAGCGACGTCCACCGGCCTTCCGTCGTCGGCCTCGCGCGTGCCGTCGGCTGGCTGCAGATGTACGTCGGCCTGCCGTGGGCCTACGAACGCGCAGCGCGCCTCGCACGATCGACAGCCGAGCGCCTGGTCGCCATCGACGGCGTGACCGTCGTGACGCCCATCGAGCGGATGGCGACACTCGTCAGCTTCCGGGTCGCGGGCTGGACCAGCGAGGAGGTCCGCGTCGCCCTGGCCCGCCGCGTCTTCGCCATCACGCGGACCATCCCGGCACTCGACCTGGTGCGGCTGTCGATCGGCTACTTCAACAGCGAGCCGGAGCTCGACAAGCTCATCGGGGCGGTCGCGGAGATCGCCGCGCACCTGCCCGCGACGCTGCCGTCGCGGCCGGAGCTCGTCGTCTTCGCTGATCCCGGGTGACGGGCGAGGCGACGCCCCAGGCGACGGACGCGATGTCCGATGACGAGCGAGGGGTCGACGGCGAGCCGGTCGAGGTCCGGCCCCGGGGCGAGTTCGAGGTCCGCTGGCGGCAGTCGAAGAACGCGCCGCCACCCATCGTGCGGGCCATCGTCGCCGACCTGGCCGTGGCCATCGTGGCCGGCATCGTCCTGCTTGCCTGGGATCGCACGCTGGGCGCCGGCCTCGGGGCGTTCGTGCTGTATTTCGTCGTCGTCGTCGGTGCCGGCAGCATCCTGACCTACCTCTGGGCGCCGCTGCCGAGCGGCGCCTCGGGCGTCCGGCGTCGGTCGCCGTGGGCGGCCATGCTCGGCCTGTTCGCCGCCTTCCCGGTCGCTTATATCGTGCTGGTCGTGGCGTTCCAGGTCGTCCGCCCCTGGCTCTAGGCCCGTTGACGGTTGGCACCACTTGATGTCCTGGTACCTTCGTCCCGTAGCCCATCCGCCGGCGGTTGCCATTATCCTGTCGCCGTCATGGTCATCGACTCCGCCGAGGCAACGTGTTGAGCTCCATGGTCGACGGCACCTCCGCGCTCGCCCGTGGGCGCAACCCGTTCACCGACGGTCTCGTCAATGGTGACGCGAATGGATCATCGCCCGAGGCGTCCAGCCAAGGGCTGATCGCCGTTGGTGGCAGCGGCAATCCCGCCACGCATATGGCGATGCCCAGGCTGCTGGGTGCGCCGGCCTACGCCCGACCGCCGCGCCTGGTGATCGAGACGCCCCGTCCGTTCGACCCTGACGACCTGCCGCTCGAGGCGATGCGCGGACCCGAGGACCTCGCCCTGCTGTCAGAGGCCACCGTCCAGGCGCATCGCGACGAGCCGATCCTCACCCCGTCGAGCCAGGGCGGCCTGCGAGCCGTCGCGTCGCGCATCTTCGGCTCCGGCAGCTGATCTCCGCCGCCTCCTGGCGGCCTGCCGGTGAGCATCCGGTCGCGGTGTAGCATCGCGGCGGGGGAGTAGCTCAGCGGTTAGAGCAGCGGTCTTATACACCGCCGGTCCCTGGTTCGAATCCAGGCTCCCCTACCAGGTCCCGCCGACGAGGAGATCGCGTGCCCAAGTCCGTCCTTCGACCCGCGGGTCTGCCCGAGGGTCAGCTGCCCTTCTCCCAGCTCATCGAGGCCAACGGCTTCGTGTTCGTCGCTGGCCAGGTCGGTGACGACCCGGCGGCCGGCGGCATCGTCGCGGGCGGCATCGCGGCCGAGGTGCGCCAGATGCTCGACAACGTGCGCACGCGGCTCCAGCTCGTCGGCCTCGACCTCGTCGACGTGGTCAAGGCCACGGTCTACCTCACCGACATGGACGATTGGGCGGCCTACAACGAGGTCTGGCGCGGCTTCTTCCCGACCGATCCGCCGACGCGCGCGACCGTCGTCGTGGCCGGCCTGGCCATCGGCGCCCGGTGCGAGGTCGAGGTCATCGCGGCTCGCTGACGCGGGCCACGTCAGCGTCCGCAGCGTCGGCATTGGCATCGCGCGTCATCTGGGGCAGCCGGAAGGCGTCGACGATGGCGGCCGCGAGAACCCCCAGGAGGACGATCAGGCCGGCCACCCAGCCGACGAGGGCGATGGTCACGCCGGGGACCGTCTGCGTCACGAGCCCGATGGCCAGGCCGGCGACGGGCAGCGCGAGACCGACCGCCAGGCCGATCAGGAACCAGCGGCCGCCCCGTCCATCACCCAGGTAGAAGCGGTGGCCGCCGAAGACGCCGACCAGGAACCAGACGAGGTAGGCCGTCGCGAGGCTGCGTCGTGGCGCGGGCTGCGACGCGTCCGAACCGTGGTCGCTGGCGGCCATGCGGCGCATTCTGGCACCGGCGCGGCCGTACCAACATCGCATCCGGACCGGTACCGATGGGCCTGTCCCCGGCCGCCCGGAGCATGCCACGCTGATGGCCTCGCCACGAGGGCGCCGTCATGACGACCGAGATCGAGGCCTACACGGGGGCCGGGCTGCTGCGCGGGCGCTACTCGGGTCGCGACCGCCTCGCGGACGTCCTCGAGACGCTCGACGCCCTGTCGCTCGACCGACCATCCCTTGAGCCCATCGACGGCGGGCCGCGTGAGAGCCAGTCCTCGGCCGTCGTCGAGACCGACGACCTGCTCATCGTCGTCTGTCCGCCTGACACCTCGACACCGGTCCACGCCGTGTGGCACGCGCTGCGCGTCTCGTGTGGCCCGTTCGAGATCGCCGGTGAGCTGCCGACGTTGCCGGGTTTCGACCCGGGTCGCTCGCTGACGCGACCCGGCGGTCCGTTCGTGATGGTCGGCCGCGTGACCATCCGGCTGCGCGACGCGCCGGACGTCGGCCAGGCCGCGCACGACTTCGCGTGGGTCAACCGCTACACCGTCGAGGCCTACGAGGCCGACATCGACCTGGGGGCGTTCTTCCCCGGCGCCGTCCCCATCGCCGTGCCCAGCGTCGCCCCTGAGGGAGCTGCGGTCTAGCTCGGCGACCAGCACGCCCGGCGCACGCGGGTCGGCAGCGGCGGCTACCCTCCGCCGATGGCCAGCTTCGACCCGTTGCCTCTCCGGGCCCAGTTCCCGGCCCTTTCCCGGCAGCTCGACGGCGAACCGGTCGCCTACCTCGACGGCCCCGGCGGCACGCAGGTCCCACAGCGCGTCATCGACGCCTACGGGACGTACTTCCGCGAGCACAACGCGAACACGCACGGCGCGTTCGTGACGTCCGAGGAGAGCGATCGCGTCGTGGACGAGGCCCACAGCGCGATGGAGGACTTCCTCAACGCGCCGCCGGGCAGCGTCAAGTTCGGGCCCAACATGACGACGCTCACGTTCATGGCCAGCCGGGCCATCGGCCGCTTGCTCGGCCCGGGCGACGACGTCGTCGTCACGCGCCTCGACCACGATGCCAACGTGAGCCCCTGGGTCCTGGCGGCTCGGGACGCCGGCGCGACGGTCCGCTGGGTCGACATCGACCCGTCCGACTGCACGCTCGACCTGGACACCCTGGACGAGGCCCTCAGTGGCCGGCCTCGCCTGGTCGCCGTCGGCCTCGCCTCGAACGCGACGGGGACCATCAACCCGGTCGCCGAGATCGTGCGCCGGGCGCACGCCGCCGGTGCCTGGACGTACGTCGACGCCGTCCACTTCGGCCCGCACGGCCCGATCGACGTCGAAGCGCTCGGGACGGACTTCCTGGCCTGCTCGGTCTACAAGTTCTTCGGGCCGCACCTGGGCGTGCTCTACGGTCGGCCGGAACGGCTGGCCGAGCTGCCGCAATACCGCCTCCGGCCCGCGCCCGACGCGTTCGAGTCCGGCACGCAGAGCCACGAAGGCATGGCGGCGACGATCGAGGCGGTCGGCTACCTGGCCGACATCGGGCACCACGCTGATGCCGTGGATCGCGCGCCCTTCACCGGCATGGCGGGCCGGCGGCTGGACGTCCACGCGGCGATGGCGGCCGCCGCGACGTACGAGCGTGAGCTGAGCGTCACCGTCATCGCCGGTTTGCTGGCCATCCCGGGCGTGACCATCTGGGGCATCACCGACCCCGATCGAGTCGCCGAACGCACACCGACGATCGCGCTGCGCCTCGCGGGCTGGACGCCGCAGGAGCTGGCCGCCGAGCTCGGGCGGCGCGGCATCTTCGTGTGGGACGGCGACTTCTACGCCACTGGCCTCGTCGAGCGCCTGGGGTTGGCAGAGACCGGTGGGCTGTTGCGGATCGGCTTCGTCCACTACAACACGATGGCCGAGGTGGACCTCGTGCTGGCCGATCTCCGGGAGCTGGCTGGCCTCAGGCCTCGATGACCTCGCGCAGCAGGCCCGCGATGCGCTCTCGCCGGTCGAGGGTCATCTGGCGCAGCGGGGGCTGGGCGTCCAGGAATTCGGGCAGCTGATCGGGTCGGACGACCGCGACCTCGCTCGTGCGTGCGACGCGATCGTCGGTGCTCACGACGACCGCCGTGAAACGGGGCGTGTAGTCCTCCATCGACGCGCTCAGCCAGCGACGCAGGCGTTCGACGTCACGAGCCGCGCGATCGACGGGATGCTCCACCGCGTGCCAGCGCCCGGCGCGATCGCGGACCTCCCAGTGATAGCTGCCCTGGCGGCTGGCGCGGCGGGGCGGCAGCTCCTCGACGACCGTCAGGCCATGTGGCCCGATGACGACCTCGGGGATCGACCGGCCGTCGGGCAGGCGGGCGTCCTGGGCCACGAGGTACTCGTCCGAGATGCGGCCGCTCGCTGCCGTCGCCGGCCCGATGCGTCGACTCCGTGGCATGGCGTCCACGGCGCGAACCACGCGTGCCAGGCCGAGCACGATGAACAGCCCGGGGATGAGGAAGGCGAGCGCCCAGACGGCTGTCCCGAAGAGCTGCTGGCCGATGCGTGAGTCGCCGACCTGGCCGACGCCCTGCATCGCGCCGCTGGCGATGATGACGGTGACCAGCCCGAGGCCGAAGACGAACAGGAGCGCTCCCCCCACGACACCGCGCGCAAGGGACGTTCGGCCCGTCCTGGGGCGCGGCGACGCAGCCGCGATGACCTTCACCCGCCGATGGTGCTGCGCGCCAACGGCCATGACCATGGCCCCTTCGGGTGGGACGTCGGTACCATTGCCCGCCTGCCCCTGCGGGCGCATCCTCGGTCCACTTCCGGGCCATCGGCCCAGGACCGGAGGATCATCTTGGATCACCACGGACTCATCCCGGGCCAGCGCACACGGGCGCTTACCGCGTTGGTCTCGTGTGCCCTGCTCCTGAGCCTCGCCTTCGCGATGCCGGCTGCGGCTGCCGGCCCGTTGCGGCTTGGCGGTGCTCGGGTCGATCCGGATCACGGCACGGCGGGTGATGCGTTCACGTTCTCGATCACATACATCAGCCGGGACAACTCGGCGCCGGCGTGGGTCCGTGTCATCGTCGACGGGCAGGCACATGATCTGGTCCAGGTCGATCCGAGCGACGACTTCTGGCGTAACGGCGCCCGCTTCGCCGGTCAGGTCACGATCAAGACCGCGGGCGAGCAGGAGTACAGCTTCGCCGCTCGCGACGACAAGGGTCGCGAGGAGACGCACGGTGGCGGGTCACTGACCGTCGAGCCCAAGCCGACACCGGAGCCGAAGCCCAAGCCACCCAAGGCGACCCCCAAGCCACCGAAGGCGACGCCGCGTCCTGATCGGGCGCCTCGGTCGCAGCCCCGGGCGACGCAGCGGCCGAACAGGCCGAAGCCGACACAGCGACCGAAGCCTGCAGTCGCTCCCACGGCCGCCGATCCCACCGCCAGCCCGACCGACGAGCCGACGCCGGGCGTCGCCATCGGTGTCATCACCGGCATCGACGGTGGGGACGGCCCTGGCGGACCGGACACGGGCCTGACGGGCGGACCACTGGACATCCTCAGCCTGCCGGTGGCGACCGGCAGCGTGCATGGCAACCGCGATCGGATCAGGCGTGTCCAGCCC
>DATBSD010000051.1:0-13625 GCA_036559965.1 Candidatus Limnocylindrales bacterium | reverse complement strand
GTCCAGCCGGGCAGCGCGTCACCGTCAACGGTCGGTCTGAACGGACCGGCGGCCATCCGGGCCAGCATCCGTCGTGCGCTGGCGAGCGGCTGCGGCCCGTCGTCTGCCAAATCGAGGACGGCCAGTGGATCGGCGGCCAGGTAGCTCCAGCGTGCGCGGCGGCCTGGCCTGGCGCTTTCCAGGAGGGTGAGGCCAGGCATGCCGCAGAGTCGTTCGGCAGCGTCGAGCGGCGCCACGGCATCAAGCCACGCCAGGCGCTCGAGCACGAACCCGCGATGCAGCGTCGTGCCCAGATCAAGGGTCATGGCCGCATGATGCGGCATCATGCGCAGGTGAGCCAGACGACCATCGAGCCAGCTGGGTCGGTCGCCGTCGGGCGGGACCGGCTCACCGCGGAGCGACTCCAGCTCGCCTTCGATGTCGTCGCCGACCAGGTCGCCGGTGGCGCGCTTCCGTCGGCCGTCCTGGCCGTGGCGGATGCCGAGGGCACCATCCGGATCGAAGCGTTCTCCGGAGGCGACACCACGGCTCCCGACGCGATCTACCTGCTCGCGTCGATCACCAAACCGATGGTCGCGACGGCCGTGATGCAGCTCGTCGAACGCGGGTTGCTCGTGCTCTCGAGCCCCGTCCAGCGCGTCATCCCCGAGTTCCAGCCGGCGGCGGCCACGCCCGACCAGCCGGGCGCCAGCGTCGTCACCGCGCATCACCTCCTGACCCACACGAGCGGCCTCGTCGACATCGACGCCGAGCTGCTCAGCCGGGAGCGACCGGACCGACGGCGGCTGCTCGAGATCGCCTGCACGTTCCCGCTGCGGTTCGCGCCCGGCGCGCGCTTCGAGTACAACTCGCTCAGCTTCGTGCTCCTGGGTGAGCTCATCCGACGGCTCGACGGGCGCGACTATCCCGACGCCCTCGCGGCCGACCTGTTCGCACCCCTGGCGATGACCTCGATGGGCTTCAAACCCGCCGACCGGCAGCGCGCGGTCCGATCCGTGATGCCCGGCTTCCCTCCCGAGCTGCAGCCCATGGTGGCCGGCTTCTTCGACTCGATGCAGGCTCCCGGCGGCGGGCTGTGGGGTTCGGCGGCCGACGTCGTGGCCTTCGGCCGGGCGATGCTGCGCGGCGGCGAGCTCGACGGGCATCGCGTGCTCGGGCGACCGTTCGTGGAGCTCATGACGCGCCACCAGACGGCTGGCGTGGTCGACGCCGGCCCGCCACCCAGGGCAGCGACCTATGGGCTCGGCTGGGGGCTCGGCGCGCTGGCGGGCACGATGCCCGGCTCGGTGCGTGCCTTCGGACACGGCGGTGCGACGGGCACACGCCTGTGGATCGATCCCGACGCCGGCCTCGTCATCGTCTACCTGACCAACGACTGGACCGTGGGCGACGCACCGTCGCTGGCCGCCATCGCCGCCGTGTACGGCGCCCTCGATCGAGGCTAGGCCGAGCCATGGAGCGGGCGTGCAGCCACCTCGACCTGATCGACGCCGGCGCGGTGCCGAGCGCCGCCGGCTGCGAGGACTGCCTCTTGACGGGCGGCTGGTGGGTCCACCTGCGGATGTGCCTCACCTGCGGGCACGCGGGCTGCTGCGACCAGTCGCCGAGTCGCCACGCCACCGCGCACTGGCATGCCGCCGACCACCCGCTGGTGCGATCGATGGAACCGGGCGAGGACTGGGGTTGGTGCTACGTGGACGAGGCCTGGCTCGAGCCCGCGTGAGCGCGCGTCGCGGGTCCGATGCACGACGACCGCGGCGTCCTGCGGGCCGCGGTCGTCTCTCGTCGTGACCGGCATCCCGCCGGTCCGGTGATCAGCGCTCGATGGGCATGTTGACCATGCTGCCCCACTCGGTCCAGGAGCCATCGTAGTTCTTGACCTTCGGATAGCCGAGCAGCTCGTGGAGCACGAACCAGGTGTGGCTGGAGCGCTCGCCGATGCGGCAGTAGGCGACGACGTCCTTGTCGGGCGTGATGCCCTTGCCCTCGTAGAGCGCCTTGAGCTCGTCGGCGCTCTTGAAGGTGCCGTCCTCGCGGACAGCCTGCGCCCACGGGATGGACACGGCGCCGGGGATGTGGCCGCCCCGCTGGGCGGTCTCGGTCATGTTCGGTGGCGCGATGATCTCGCCGCTGAACTCGGCCGGTGACCGGACGTCCACGAGCGCGAAACCGGCCCCGCCGAGCCGCAGCTCGACGTCCGCGCGGAATGCCCGCGTGGCCATGTCGGCTTCGCCGATGGTGATGGTGCCAGTGCCGGCGTCGGCCGGGTCGGTCGAGAGCGGCAGGCCGTTGTCGAGCCAGTACTTGCGACCGCCGTCGATGATGCTGACCTTCTCGACGCCGTGCAGCTTGAGCTGCCAATACGCCCAGGCGGCGAACCAGTTGTTGTTGTCGCCGTAGAGCACGATGTGGGTGTCGGCATGGACGCCCGACGCCCGCAGGAGCGTCTGGAGATCCTCGCGCGACGCGATCTCCCTTCGGAGATTGTCCGAGAGCTGGCTCGTCCAGTCCCAGCCGACCGCGCCCGGGATGTGGCTCTGGCTGTAGGACGTCGTGTCGACGTCGACCTCGATGAAGCGGACGGTCGGGTTGCCGATCTGTTGCTGCGCCCACTCCGGGGTGACGAGTGCCTTGGTGGTGCTGGTGGTGATGCTCACGATGTCGTTCTCCATGTCTGCGAGGGAGGCGGCGGCGCCTTGGGATGCGACCGTGGCGCCATGGCCTGGGCGGGCTGCGCGGGCGGTCAGGCCCGCCAGGGACATCTGCAGCCCCGCCAGACCGAGGGCGGTCGTGTCATGGCAGGGCGCCTTCCTCGATCGCGAACGCGCGCAGGCGCTCGTGGCAGGTGACGGCCAATCGCTCGACCTGGCGGACGATCCAGGGATCGACCCTCACGCTGTCCTCGATCTCGACGGTGCCGCCGGCATCGTCGTCGCCGATGCGGATGCCGTCGACGGTGCGGTAATCGGCCAGCCAGTTGGCCTGCAGCTGGAGCACGGCGGTCGCCACGACCGGCCGCGAGAATGACCAGTCGACGTGCTCGGCGTTGAGGCGGTCGACGATGTCGCGCAGGCGGACGGGCCGGCCGCGCGGGATGCGCGCCACGAGATGCACGACGCGGAGCGAGGCGAACGGATCGCCGGGCTCGGCCTCGACCGGCGGCGCGATGTCGGCCGCGGGAAGTCCGGGAACGTCACGAAGAGGAAGCATCTGGATGGGAGCCGGAGTCTAGCAGCGGCCCCTGCGGGTGTCATGCATCGCGGGGCTCGAGGCGCAGGGTGGTCGGCAGGACGTCGGGGCCGAGCATCGAGGCCAGCGCGGGGTCGCCGGCGTACCTGCGCTCGAGGCCGCGCGAACAGCGGGCGATGCCGGCCTCGTCGACAGCAACGGCCCGGACGGGCAGCGGGGTGTTCGCGACGTGGAGGGTCGCCTCGGGCCAGGCGACCACCTCGCGATACCACCGCCCGCGGTCGCCGCGCCACGAGCGGATGAGGACCTCGCCGTCGTCCACGACGACCCAGATGACCACCCGGTGGGCGGGCGCCTGGGGCCAGGCTCGCGTCTCGATGTCGACCTCCCGCTCGCGGTCGATGGCCGCCAGCGTGGCGGCGTCGAAGGTCGTCACGTGTCGGTCCCCGCGTCGTCCGATCCGGGCACCGACCAGGGCTCGCCCCAGCGCTCGACGTGGACGATCTCGGCCAGCGACTTCCGGCCGCCGCGACGGTTCGGCCGTGTCAGGGACGCCGGGTCGGCCGGATAGCCGAACGAGAGCAGGTATCGGCAGGCGATGTCGTCTGGCAGGCCGAGCAGGCGGGCGGCGAGCTCGGGCTCGTAGACGGTCGCGGGCACGCTGCCGACACCCAGGTCCCAGGCGGCGAGGATCATGTCCTGTGCCGCCCGGCCGAGGTCCCAGGTGTCCCGCGATCGCGGCCCACAGAGCGCGATGGCGAGCGCGGCGCCGGCCAGGTGGCCGGCGAATGGTCCGACCGCGGCCAGCTCCGTCAGGCGCGATCGATCACGGATGACGATGAACGTCCAGTCCTGGCGGTTCTTGGAACTGGCCGTCCGGCGAGCCGCATGGAGGATCCGCAGCAGCGCGTCGTCCTGCAGCGGCCGGTCGTCGAACGCGCGCACGACCCGGACCGTGTCGATCGCGGTCCATGTCTCCATGGCCCAAGCCTAGCGTCCGGACGTCGGCCCCGCGACCGGCGGTCCGACCGAGCCGGGCACCCGCTAGCGACCGGCCTCCGCCTTGACCAGGTCGAGCGCTCGAAGCAGCTGCGCGTCGTCGGTCTTTGCCAGCTCGTCCGGGCTGAGCTCGGCGACCTCGGTCGGCGAGAGCGGGAAGACGTCGGCCGGCAGCTCGACGATCTCGTCCGGCGTGATGCCCTCGTGCCAGATGCGCCGACCCTCGGGCGTCAGCCACTCGACCGTCCCGATGCGCAGCGCCGATCCGTCGGTCAGCACGAACTCCCCGAGCACGGTCCCGGTACCGAAGGTCTGCGTCCCGACGACCGTGGCGCGGCCGGCATCCTGGAGGGCGCCGGCGGTGATCTCGGATGAGCTGGCGGTGCCGGCATCGACGAGGACGACGATGGGCAGATCGAGCGCCACGCCACCCTCGACGACGTCGTTGGGAGCGACGTTGCCGCGCGCGTCGCGTGTCTGATAGACGACACCCGAGCTCAGGAACTGGCTGGCGATGGCGCGGGCCTCGTCGACGTAGCCTCCCGGGTTGCCGCGCAGGTCGATGATGGCGCCGCTCGCGCCGTCAGCCTCGGCGCCCTTCAGCGCGGCTCCGAACTCGTCGGCGGCGCCCGTCTGGAACTGGTCCAGGCGGATGTGGGCGATGGTCGTGCCCGGGACCATCGTCCACGAGACGGCCGGCCGCTCGATCGTCGCCCGCGTGACGACGATGTCGAGCGGTTCGTCGAGGCCCTCGCGACCGATCGACAGGCGGACCTCCGTCCCCTCCGGTCCGCGGACGCGCTGGACGACCTCGTCGATCGGCGAACCGGTCGTCTCCACGCCATCGACCTCGAGGATCGTGTCGCCGCGCTGGAGGCCGGCCCGCTGGGCCGGACTGTCGGCGAAGACGTCGACGATGGTGACCTCGTCGGCTTCGAGATCGACCTGGACGCCGATGCCGACGAAGGAGCCCGACAGGTCTTCGCGCGCGGCCTCGCGCTCGGCGGGCGTCATGAAGCGCGTGTGGCCGGTGTCGCCCGTGCCCTCGGCGAGGGCCTCGATGGCAGCGTGGGCGAGGCCCCGCGAGTCGAGCTCGGAGGCGCCGACGTACTCCGTGTGGAGCAGGTCCCAGGCCTGCCGGATGAGCGTGAAGTCCTCGGCCGCAGCAGGCTCGCTCTCGGTTGCCCGGCCGGGCAGCAGCCCGGCGCGCTCGAGCGCGGCCCCGGAGGTGAAGACCGTGACCACAAGGACCGTCAGCGCGAGCAGGCCGGCCAGGCGGCCGAGGCGCTGGCGACGGGGAGACCGGCGGGCTGCCTGGTCGACGGCAGCCACCTCGTCCTCGGCTGCAGACACGGGCGGTTGGAGGGAGGCGTCAGGGTCGCTGGGCATCGGGCTGGTCCTTCGAGCGGGCGTGGAGGATGGCTGCGTGGTGCCCGACGCGATCCCCGGGCTGGAGGGTGAGCGCCCGTCTCCTCCATCGGGCGCTCACCGCGGCATCATCGTCGGGCGAGGTTGCGATGGCGTAGCCCAGAGGTGAAGGTTCGTACGCCGAGCCGGCCCTCGCTAGAGCAGCTCGCCGTGCGCCGAGCCGGTCGGCTCGCCCTCACGTGGGCGCGGCTCCTCGCCGGGACCGAACGCCGTGCCGGCATCCCCCGCCGCGTCCACAGCGTCCGACGTGCCGTTCGTGGCCGCGGCATCAGGCGACCCGTCCTCCCCGCCCTCGAGGACGGGCAGCGCCTGACGCGCCTGGCCCTCGATGGCGCCGACGCCGTAGGGCACCCACTTCGACGGGTCCTGGAGGCGGTGCTGCTCCGTGTTGCCGCGGCTGTGGATCTCGCTGAAGCCGCGCGGCTCGATCCACATGCGCTCGCCCTCGAGCAGCCCCAGCACCCCGGACTGGCCGGGCTCGGGTCGTTCGTGCTGGCAGTACGCACACGACGCGCTGTCGTGGCGCTGATATGTCGGGGGCTCCTCGTAGGTCGTGATGTAGCCCTCGTAGTTGCGCAGCACGACCTTGTGATCGGAGTAGCTGATGAGGTAGTTGGGCATGACCGGGATCTTGCCGCCACCACCGGGCGCGTCGATGACGTAGGTCGGCACGGCATAGCCGGAGGTGTGCCCGCGGAGACCCTCGATGATCTCGAGGCCCTTGCCGACCGGCGTCCGGAAGTGCCCCGAACCCTCCACGAGGTCGCACTGGTAGAGGTAGTAGGGCCGGATGCGGTTCTCGACCAGCTTGTGGACGAGCGACCGCTGGATGTGGACGCAGTCGTTGACGCCAGCGAGGAGCACCGACTGGTTGCCGACCGGCAGGCCGGCCTTGGTCAGTCGGTCGACGGCGCGCGAGACCTCGGGCGTGATCTCGTCGGGATGATTGAAGTGGAGGTTGATCCAGAGCGGGTGGTACTGCTCGAGCATGGCGCACAGCTCGTCGTCGATGCGCTGCGGCAGGAAGACCGGCACGCGGGAGCCGATGCGCACGATCTCGATGTGCGGGATCTCGCGCAAGCCACGCAGGATCGACTCGAACAGCTTGGGTGCCAGGGTCAGGCCGTCGCCACCGGAGATGAGCACGTCTCGGACCTGCGGCGTGCGGCGCAGGTAGTCGAGCTGCGCCTCGTGCTCCTTGCGATTGAAGTTCTGCGTCGGGTCGCCGACGATGCGGGAGCGGGTGCAGTAGCGGCAGTACGAGGCGCACTGCGTGGTCACGAGCATGAGCACGCGGTCGGGATAGCGATGGACGAGGCCGGGCACCGGGGAGTGGCGATCCTCGGCCAGCGAGTCCTCCATCATGCCCGTGAACGCCTGCTGCTCGCGACCGAGCGGGATGACCTGGCGGCGGATGGGATCGTCGGGATCGTGCGGATCGATGAGGCTGATGAAGTAGGGCGTGATGTCGACCCGGAACTTGCCGTCGGCCGAGAGCCCCTCGCGCTCCTCGTCGGTCAGCTCGAGGATCTGCTCGATCTCCTCGAGGTCGTTCACGCGGTTGGAGAGCTGCCAACGCCAGTCGTCCCACTTCTCGTCGGGTACGTCCGCCCATCGGGGCGCCCGGGGGCTGCGTGCCGGCAGGCCGTCGGGGCCCAGCGCGCGAGCGGGATCGCGGCGGTTGACGAAGGGGGCCTGCTCGGCCGCCTTCGCCGCCACGGCGGCCCGGATGTCCTGCTCGTTCACGCTCTAACCTCGGTCCAACGACGTGCCCAGTTGCATAGAAAGTATGCAGACTGGATGGCGCATCATAGCGCCGGACAGGCCCCGCCGCCAGTGGCACCTTTGCTAGACTTCCGGCGTGCTGAAGGTCCTCGGGTGGCTCGTCCTGCTCGGCTTCATCGTGTTCATGATCGCGTGCCTGGTGGCCACCTTCGTCGACGCCGCCTCGCAAGTCCCCGGCGCGACCGCCTACGTCGCGCTGCTGGTCGCCACGATCATGGGTGCCATCGTCGTCTGGATCGTGTTCAAGGCGGCGCGCGTGCCCGAACGGCGTGCGACACAGTGGGTCAAGAGCATCGCCGGGCCTAACGGTCGCTACCTGTTCGGCCTGTTCATCATCCTCTGGAGCGGCTTCATGCTCGCGCTCTTCCTGCTCCCACCGGAGCCGAGCGGCGTGCCCAACGCGCTCATCGGCGGCCTGGCCTTCCTGGGCCTCCTGGCCGGCACGTTCATCTTCCTGGGCTTCGTCTGGTCGATCATCACGGAGTAGGTCGACCGGCGACGCGGCGCGTTCCGACGCGCTCGACGATGATGGCGCCATGAAGCGCGTGAGCATCGACTGGCAACCTGATCTCGCCCGCTTCGAGGCGCATGGCGGTCACGCCGGCCAGACGATCGCCGTCAACGCACCGCACGAAGAAGGTGGCCCGACAGGCTTCAGCGCCTCCGAGCTCCTGCTGGCGAGCGCCGGGACGTGCTCCGCCTGGGATGTCATCGAGGTCCTGCGCAAGCAGCGCCAACGCGTGACCGACCTGCAGGTCAGCGTCGAGGGCGACCAGGCCCCCGACCCGCCCTGGCCGTACGTTCGGGTCCGTCTCCATTTCACCGTCACTGGCCACGGCCTCGATATCGGCAAGGTCCGCAAGGCGGTCGAGCTGAGCGAGCGCAAGTACTGCGCGGTCATCGGCACCATCCGCGCGAGTGCCGAGGTCAGCTGCGAGGTCGAGGTGCGCGAAGCCGACCAGGAGCCGGCCGCCATCGCCTGACGGGCGACGCTGCCCAGGATGACCGACATGCGACAGACATCGCCCCCGGCCGATCCCGCACGGCCGTCCCTGTTCGCCCGACTCGGGCTGGCCGTCGTCCGCCACCGCAGGGCAGTCCTTGCCGTCTGGGTCGTGCTCATCGTCGCCGCGCTGCCGTTCGCGCCCCTGGCCGGCGGTGCGCTCCAGGCCGGCGGGTTCACGTCGGACGAGCTCGAGGCAGCCCGCGCCCGGGCGGTGCTCGTGTCGGAGCTCGGCCTGGCGCCGTCGCAGCTGGCCGTCGTCATCGAGAGCCGGTCCGACCTGCGCGCCGGGCAACCGGCGTTCGAGGCGGCGGTGGCAGCGATCATGCGCGACCTGCCCGCGGCGGATCACGTCGTGGGCGTCCTGCCGCACACGCTGGCTCCCGGTCAGGTCAGCCGCGACGGCCGGACCGTGTACGAGATCGTGTCGCTCGACCTGCCGCCCGACGAGTCGCCCGAGGCGCTGGCGCCGGTCGAGGCGGCGCTCGGGTCGGCGCCCGGCCTGCGCGCGCTGCTGGCCGGCGGGCCGGCCTTCTACGGCGATATCCAGGCCGTCTCCGAGCGCGACCTCCAACGCGCCGAGCTGGTCTCGCTGCCGCTGGCGGCCGTCGCGCTGCTGCTCGTCTTCGGATCGGTCGTCGCGGCCGGGGTGCCGCTCGTCGTCGGCGGCGCTGCGGTCGTCGTCGCCCTGGCCGTCATCTTCGGCCTGGCCTCGGTCATGCCGATGAGCATCTTCGTGCTCAACCTCGCGACGCTGCTCGGCCTCGGGCTGGGCGTCGACTACTCGTTGCTCCTGACGAGCCGCTTCCGTGAGCAGCTGGCCAGCGTCGGCGGTGGCCGGACGCCGGACGGACGCGTGGACCAGGCGGCCGTCGACGCGGCGGTCGTGGCGACGGTGACGACCGCCGGGCGAGCCGTCTTCTTCAGCGGCCTGACCGTCCTGCTCGGGCTGGCCGGGCTGCTGCTCTTCGAGTTCATGATCCTGCGCTCGGTCGGCATCGCCGGCGCCGTGGTGGTCGCGGTGGCGGCCATGGCGGCGCTGACGTTGTTGCCGGCCGGGCTGTCGTTCGTCGGGCCGCGACTCGAGCGCTTGAGCGTCCGTCGTCGCCCGGCCACGAGCGAGCCGGAAGCGGCCATCCCGGGCGGGCGTGCCGAAGCGGACCGCTGGCAGCGGCTGGCGGAACGCGTCATGGACCATCCCTGGCGCGTGTTCGTGCCCACGCTCGCCTTCCTGCTGCTGCTCGGAGCACCCTTCCTGCACGTCCGGTTCAACGCGCCCGATGCCTCGATCCTGCCGCCCGACCTGCCGTCGCGCGAGGCCTACGACGTGCTCGCACGAGAGTTCGGCGAGGGTGAGTTCGCACCGCTCGTGCTGGCTGTCCGAACGACCGGTCCGGTCACGGAGGCGGATAACGTCGCGCGGTTGTTCGACTGGAGCCGCCGGCTGGCGGCCGATCCGCGGGTGGCGCGCGTGGACTCGATCGTCGACCTCGACCCGCGGCTGTCACAGCTCCAGTACCGACTCCTCTACGGATCCCCGACCGGCGTCCCCGACCGCTTCGCGGCGACCGCCCTGGCGGCGACCACGGCCGACGACCTGACGACCTTCCGACTGACGACGCCGTACGGACCCAATGCGGCCGAAGGGCGGGCGCTGGTGAACGATCTGCGCGATCCGCAGGGGGCCCTGGCGCCGCCGGCCGGCGTGACCGTGCTCGTGGGCGGCGGCGCCGCAGAGGTGACCGACGTCGTCGACCGCATCGCGGCCGACTTCCCGCGGACGGCGCTGTTCATCTTCCTGACCACGTACGCCGTCCTGTTCCTGCTCCTGCGCTCGGTCATCCTGCCGCTCAAGGCGCTGATCATGAACAGCCTGTCGATCCTGGCCAGCTTCGGCGCCCTGGTCTGGATCTTCCAGGACGGCAACCTCTCCGGCCCGCTCGGCTTCGCGCCGCTCGGCTTCGTCGAGACGACCCAGCCGGTCATCCTCTTCTGCGTCCTGTTCGGGCTCTCGATGGACTACGAGGTCTTCCTGCTCTCGCGCATGAAGGAGGTCTACGACCGGACCGGCGACAACCGGACGGCCGTGGCGCAGGGGCTCGCCCGGAGCGGCCGCATCGTGACCTCGGCGGCGCTCATCGTCGTGCTCGTGGCAGGCTCGTTCGCGTTCGCGGACATCGTGCTCATCAAGGCGCTCGGCGTGGGCATGGCCATCGCCGTGGCGCTCGATGCGACGGTCGTCCGGGCGCTCCTCGTGCCCTCGACGATGCGGCTGCTGGGCGACTGGAACTGGTGGCTGCCGAAGCGGCTCGAGCGCTTCGTGGCCTCGCGCCTGCCGGTCATCGAGGGCGCCACGATCCTGGCCGCCGCCCTCGTCCTGGCCGCCTGCTCGCCAGGCGGCCGCCTGCTGGGCAGCGATCCGGCACCACGCCCGATCCCGGCCGCGGCCACGCCGGCGCCCGTGGCCATGGTCGACCCGCTGCCGATCCGCTTCCCCGACGATGAGGCACCGCACGACCGACTGACCGAATGGTGGTACTACACCGGTCACCTGCGCGCCGACGACGGGCGTCGCTTCGGCTTCGAGCAGGTGGTCTTTCGTGCCGAGCGCGGGGCGTTCCCGGTCAGCTGGGCGTCGCATCTCGCGCTGACCGACGAGCACGGCCGACGCTTCCGTTACGACCAGCGCTCGGAGGTCGGACCGCAGGTCGATCGCTCCCAGCCGGGCGCAGGGTTCGAGCTCGTCGTTGGTGCGGTCGATGCCGCCGGAGCGCCGGTCATGGGGTCGGAGCCATGGTCGATGTCCGGCGCGAACGGTCGAGATCGACTGGCAGCGACCAGCCAGCTCGCCGGTTTCGGGCTCGACCTGGAGCTCGGACCAGATGTTCGACCACCGACCCTGCACGACGACGACGGCTGGATCGACTTCGGGCCGGCCGGCGGGTCGTACTACTACTCGCGGCCGCGGATGCCGGCCGCGGGCACGCTGACCCTCGACGGTGAACGCATCCCGGTCATGGGAAGCGCCTGGTTCGACCACCAATGGGGTGACTTCATCTCCGTCGGCGGTGGTGGCTGGGATTGGCTCGCGGTCAACCTCGACGACGGCACGGACATGACGCTCTCGCTCGTCCGCGACGCGACGGGCGCCTCCGTGCTGATGCACGGCACGCTCGTCCATCCCGACGGCCGCACCGAGGATCTCGACGGTGACGCCTTCACGGTCAAGCCGCTCGGCACGTGGACGAGCCCATCGACGGGTGCCACCTACCCATC
Source organism: Candidatus Limnocylindrales bacterium (assembly GCA_036559965.1). Classification (GTDB taxonomy): domain Bacteria; phylum Chloroflexota; class Limnocylindria; order Limnocylindrales; family CSP1-4; genus CSP1-4. The sequence continues at coordinate 1,945 of DATBSD010000051.1, read as the reverse complement.
AGGCTGGCGCGTGCTCATTCCTGACCAGGGTCTCGACCTGACCCTGACGCCGACCCTGGATGACCAAGAGCTCGACACCCGGGCGACGACGGGCGTCGTCTACTGGGAGGGCTCACAACGGGTGACGGGCACGCGCGATGGCGCGCCCGTCGCTGGTCAGGCCTATGTCGAGCTGACCGGCTACGGCCCGAGCGGGATCGGCCGGACACGGTAGCTGGCAGAGGCGACCGACTGGGAGCGGACTGCCGATCTCCTCGCCGCCGTCAGGGCTTCAGGCGCTGCCAGCTGGGACGGAAGTCGTTCAGGACTCCCTGCTCGAATGAGAGGTCCGATCCCATCGGCTCCCACGAACCTTCGCTGGGGTCGATGGCGATCAGCTGCGGGTCGTCGCCCGGCACGGCGATGATCGTCGTGCCGTCGGGGGACCAGTCGAAGACCACCCCCTCGGCCCCGAGTTGCGGGCCGACGTCGATGACGATGCCGGTGGCGAGGGTCAGGACGCCGATGGTCAGTCGTTCTTCGTCGCCGTCCCAGCGCTCGAAGGCGATGCGCGTCCCGTCCGGGGACCAGGTCATCCGGCTCGCGTAGTCCGTCCCTGCACCGATCGGCAACGGCTGGATGTCGGATCCGTCCGCATCCATGACGTAGATGTGCTGCTGGTCGGCCAGGCCTGGCGGGGTGCGCGTGAACACGATCTTCGAACCGTCTGGCGACCAGCGTGCCGAGCCGAGATCCTCTTCGCCCAGCGTCTCGCCGAGCTTGATGACGATGAGCGGCCGGATGTCCGAGCCGTCGACGTTCATCGTGTACAGGCCGGTGCCCGACATGTCGAGGCGCCGAAAGAGGATCTGGTCGCCCTTCGGGGGCCGGAATTCGACATTGGTCACGCCCCTGGCGAGGATGCGAGGCTCGCTGGCCGCTGCCGCGTTGTAGAGGCGAAGCTCACCGGACGCCTGGACATTGACCAGGAGGGAGCGGCTGTCCGGCGTCCACTGGTAGGAGTCGAAGCCGCTCCAGTACGCGATGGGCAGCGATGCCACGGTCCGGGCGTGCGAACCATCAGCGTCGACCACGACGATGTCGTAGGAGTCGATCGTCCTGCCGCTCTCCAGACGCCGGAACGCGAGGCCCGTCCCATCGGGCGAGAAGGTCGGCGCGCTCTCGAGCTCAAGGCTCGTGGTGAGCTGGCTCGATGAGCCCGTGACCGGGTCGACGAGGACGATGTCGTTGCTGCTGGTGTAGGCGACCTGACCGTTGCCGGCGACGCCGAATGGTGTCGGCAGATCCGGGCGCATCGAGCCGACGAGAACGATGCCGGCGAGGGCGATGGCCAGCAGCGCGAGGACGAGCAGTGCGAGTGCCCGCACCGGGAGGTGCGTCGCGGCGGGGCGGGTGGTCACGGACAGCGGCAGCCACCGCTCGGGGAAGGTCCATCGCGGCCGCTGGCGCGCACGGGCCGTGCGCTCGAAGACCTCGTCGAGGTAGTCGGGTGGCCGTGACGTCGCCAGCTGGTCAAGCAGCATCGGCAGGTCGCCTTCGAAGCGTTCGAACGTGGTCACGCGACCTGCCCTCCGGAGGACATCGCGGCTCCTGCTTCCTCGGCGCTCGCGATCGTGCTGCGCATGACCCCGAGCGAGCGATGGAGACGTGACTTGACGGTGCCGATCGGGATGCCGAGCGCGACGGCGACGTCGGGCAGCGACATCCCCAGGTAGTAGTGCAGGACGATCACGGCTCGCCACTCCGGCGCCAGGCGGCGGAGCGCGTCGTCGAGCAGCTCTCTGACGGCCACGACCGACTGATGGTCCCCGATCGCTGGGCCGGCCATGGGCGTCAATTCGACCTCGATCGGCCGCCGGCGGCGACGGCGGGCGGCCTCGAGGCAGGTGTTGACCGTCAGACGGTGCAACCAGGCGTCGAAGCGTTCCGGGTCGCGCAGGCCTGG
>DATBSD010000050.1:0-11645 GCA_036559965.1 Candidatus Limnocylindrales bacterium | reverse complement strand
CCGTCGATGAGCGCCGCGCTCGGACGTGGGCTGGCCGCCACGCTGATGAGCCAGGCGCCGAGGACGACCACGACGACGATGAGCGCCACCGCGGCGAGGCCGACCACCAGCGGGGACCGTGGCGAACGGCCGAGCGGTTCGCGGCTCAGCTCAGCGGATGACATCGCCGCTCGTTCCATCGCCCAGCAGCCGCTCGAGCTCCTGCCGATCGGGCAGGCCCGCTTGGTCGCCCAGCGCCGCCACGGCCGCGGCCCCACACAGCGCGCCGACCTCGACCGCCCAGGCGAGGTCGCTCCCGTCCAGCCGCGCGGCAATGAAGCCGGCACAGAACGCATCGCCGGCACCGACCGGGTCGACGGGGTGGGCCACATCCACCGCCGCCCGATGCACGGGCGGCTCGCCGCGACCCCAGGCCAGCGCCCCCTGATCGCCGAGCTTGATGACGGCGATGGCCGGGCCGAGCTCGAGCAGGGCAGTCGCCAGTGCGGCCGTGTCGCCGGCCTCGAGGCCGGTCACGGCGGCTGCTTCGTCCGGGCTGCCGAGCACGACGTCGGCATCCATGGCCAGTCCGCGCAGGACGGGTGCGGCACGGTCGTCCGGCCACAGCCGACGGCGCAGGTTGAGATCCAGGCTGATGGTCATCTTCGCCGCGCGGGCCAGCTCGACCGCCCGATCGACGGCCGCACTGGCCGAGGCCGAGAGCGCCGGCGTGATGCCCGTGATGTGCAGCCAGCGCGCGTCCTTGAACGCCCGTCCGGTCATCGCCGCGGCGACGTCGTCGGGCCGCAGGCGGGCGCCGGCCGATCCGGTCCGGTAGTAGCGGACCTCGGCCGGTCCGAGCTCCCGACGGTCGCGCACGAGCAGGCCGGTCGGGGCGCCGGGATCGGTCGTCAGTGCGCCGACGTCGACGCCCTCACCGCGCAATCGGCGCCGGATGGCCGTCCCGAAGCCGTCGTCACCGACCCGTCCGATGAACGCGGACGGGTGCCCAAGCCTGGCAAGACCGACGGCCACGTTGGCCTCGGCGCCGGCCACGTGTCGGTCGAACGTCGTCGCCTCACCGAGCGATCCGGGGTCGCGGGCGACGAGGGCGACGAGTGGCTCCCCGAGCGTGACGACCTCGATGGCTGCCATGGTGACCTAGCGTACCGCCCGCCCGACGGAGCGCGGCCTACTGTTCGCGGCCGAGCGCCTCGATCGAGGCGACGAACTCCTGGATCCGTTCCTGGACGGCGGTCGTGGCGCCGGCCAGCTGCTCGGGCGAGGCCTGACGGACGAGCGACTCGAGCAGGAGCGCCTCGCGCAGGCCGTCGACGTCACGCAGCGAACGGTCGTACGCGTCGCGCGCAGCGTCGTTGGCGCGGCGGCGGCCGATGAGCGCGTTCGTCACCCAGCGCTCGATGACGACGTCCAGCGAGCCGATCGAGGTCGTGCTGTCGCGGGCGGCGATGAGGGCCGCCAGGGCGTGGCCGTCGTCGACGACCTTCTCGAGCGCGACCTGCGGCGTGGTCATCCGGTCGACGACATACCACGCGCCGGCGAGCCAGGGCGAGACGGCCAGCGCCACCCACCATGCTGGCTGCTCGGTGATCTCGTCACGGCCGAGGCCGGCGACGACGTTGGCCAGCGTGCCCACGGCGATGAGGTCGCGCTTGACACGCACATCGGACCCTTCCGCGCCCCAGACGGCCAGGGATACGGTGTACAGGCCGGGCTGCTGGTAGACGTGGGCCGGGTGGACGTCGATCGAGATCGAGCCGTCGCCGAAGGTCCAGAGCTGGGCCGTCGGCGCGCCGGTCGAGACGTTCGCGAACGCGACGATGAGGGGCGGATCGCCCGAGATCGTGCTCGCCACGAACGCCGCCTGGATAGGCGCTGCGGGACTGGGCGACGGCGAGGGACTGGGCGACGGGCTGGGTGACGGCGAGGGGCTGGGGCTGGGGCTGGGCGATGGGCTCGGCGACGGCGAGGGTCCGGTCGTCGCCGTCGGGCGAGCGGTGGCGGTCGGGCGAGCGGTGGCGGTCGGGCGCGCGGTGGCCGTCGGGGCGGCCGTGGCCGTGGGCTGCTGCGTCGCGGTCGGGACCGGGGTCGCGGTCGGCCCTTCCGTCGGTGCTGCGGTCGGCGCCTCCGTCGGTGCTTCGGTGGGTGTCTCTGTCGGGGCTTCCGTGGGCTCGTCCGGCTCGCATGTCGGCAGGAGCTCGGCGATCTCCTCCGGCAGCTCGGCCGGCAGCGGGGCGTCGGCAGGGATGCAGGCCGGCAGCGACGGCAGCTCCTCGGGCAGCTCCGGCAGTCCGCTCGGCAGCGGCAGCTCCGGCAGATCGCTCGGGAACGGCAAGCCGCTGGGCAGCGCCGGCAGGTCGCTCGGCAGCGAGTCGCAGCCGACGGTCGCGACGCTCAAGGCGAGGAGAAGCGCCACGAGCCGCCGCCGGCCGGTCGTCGTCATCGGCACAGCCTAGCGCGCCCGGCGGAGCCGCGCCGGAACGCGCTCGACCGGCGCCGGGAGCCGGCGCCGGTCGAGGCAGTAGGTGGTGAGGTCGGTTGGGGGGAAACCGACCTCACCATGAACGAGGACGGTGGATCAGCGAGTGCGTCCCCGCATGAGCAGCGCGCCGGCGATGAACGCGGCCGGTGCGGCCGCCGCCAGGACGACCGCGCGCGGAGCCCCGGCCATCAGGAGGCCCGTGGCGAGGCCGATCGAGGCGGCCGTCAGGATGGCCAGCGTCGGCTCCGAGGCATCCTGCACGGCGCGAGCTACGTCGGTCGTGTTGGCCCGGACCGCGTCGACCAGCTCTGGCACACGCTCGGCAGCGTCATCGGCGGCACGCTCGGTGCGCGACTTCACGTCCGAGACCATCTCGCGCAGGTCGCTGCTCGTGGGCAAGTCGGGGCTCTGGGATCGACCGACCATCGGGTCGGCTTTGGTCGTGGTCATGTCTGCCTCCTCGGCATCGTCGTCGGGAGTCCCAGCATCGGGGGCCGGTCGTTGCGTCCGGACCTGTCGCCGACGCGTGTGCATTGCAGGCGCATCGCGGCCGACGGTCGGGTGCGTCGATCTCGTGCCGACTTCGACGGACCCACGGGGTGCCGAGCGCGGCCCGTCGACTGCAAGTCCGATGCAACGTGTGGTCATCGCCGGCGATCACCGCTGTCGCATCCGAATCCGCATCGTTCCGGGCAGGCCGGCTCGGCGTCGGCCGACGAACCGGGCTTCACACCCCGTGGTCGTCAGCTCGAACTTGGATGGAGGAAGAGATGAGCATCATCGCGTGGTTGGTCCTTGGGGCCATCGCCGGCTACCTGGCCGGCTTCCTCGTCAAGGGTGACGAGGGTCTCGGGGTCATCGGGCACATCGTGCTCGGCATCGTCGGCGCCCTCGTCGGCGGTTTCGCCTCGATGGTCCTGTTCAATACGGACCCGATCGATGGCGCGCTCGACGTGAGCTCCATCATCGCGGCCACGGTCGGCGCCATCGTCGTCGTCCTGGTCGTCTCCCTGGTCACCGGTCGTACCCGGGTCGGCCGCGGCCCGATCTGATCGCCGCCAGCCCTCGACGAGCGCCCGTCCGCGACGGGCGCTCGTCTGATTCACGGAGGTCGTGATGTCCACCTTCAGCACCAGCATCCTCGTCGAAGCGCCGCTCCGGACCGTCTACAACCAGTGGACGCAGTTCGAGTCCTTCCCGCTCTTCATGGATGGCGTCGACGAGGTCCGCCAGGTCGACGACCGAACCCTCGACTGGACGGCTTCGATCGGCGGCCAGACGAAGACCTGGAGTGCCCGCATCACCCGTCAGCTGCCGGATCGGGCCATCGCCTGGGAGTCGGTCGCCGGTGCGCGCAATGCCGGCACCGTGACCTTCGAGCGCGTCAGTGACAGCGTGACGCGCGTGACCCTCGAGCTCGACGTCGAGCCGGAGGGTCCGATCGAATCAGCCGGCAACGCGCTCGGCTTCGTCCGCCGACGCGTCGAGGGCGACCTCGAGCGGTTCAAGACCTTCATGGAGGACCGTGGCACGGAGACCGGCGCCTGGCGTGGTGTCTTGGCGCCCGAGGCAGAGGACTCGCTGCAAGCCGCGCGCAAGCCGGTCCGCGCCGGCCGCTGACGCAAGCGCAAGCCACCCGGCCCTACCTTCCAGCCATGGGCGCGACCGACGCGGCCACCAACAAGGAGACCGTGATGGACGAGGTCAAGAAGACCTATCGCGAAGCCGAAGAGACAGCCAAGGAGACCTGGCGCGGTATCGACGGCACGAGCCCCGAGGACCACGCCAAGAACGCGGCCGACGACGTCAAGAAGAACGCCGCCAACGCGACCGACGACATGCGTCGCGCCGGCAGGGACCTCGATGACGCCGCGGCCGACAAGAGTCGGGACACGGGCGAAGCCGTGCGCCAGGGCATCGATGACGTCGGGCGCAACGTCCAGGACGCCTTCGATGGTGACAAGGTCAAGGAGACGAGCACGCCTCGCTGACCGACGCGCCTACCGGCGCACCGCACAACGTTGACGCCGGCGCCCGTTCGGGCGCCGGCGTTCACATGGTCCCGAGGGCCTCGGCCACGACCACTGACGGATCGGCCTCGGCCGGATGGACGCCCAGCGCTTCGAAGTGCTCGACGTTCACGTCGGTCAGCAGGCCATCTTCGTCGGCGATCATGTACGGCCGGCTGGGATCGGGGCCGACCGCGGCCTCGAGCGACGCCCAGTCACGCCAGACACTGACGATGAGCCCGATCTCCTGGCTGCCTTCCGCGCGCAGGCCGACATGGACGTCGATGAGCCCATCGCTGCTCAGCAGGTTCGGCAGGCCGACGTCCTCGATGAAGGCATGGAAGTCGGCGGCGCGGCCGGTCGCGATCGATGCCCGAAGCACCCGGACGATCATCAGCAGCGCGAACCTCGATCGGTTTGGGCGCGTATCGTCCCGCCCATGGCGGGGGCTGTCAATCGGCTGACTCAGCCGACGATGGCTGCGGCGGCCAGCTGCAAGCGAGGGCGCCACTCGGCGACGCGCCCGCCCGCGGCGAGCGCCTCGACCGGCGTGTAGTCGAAAATGGTGGCGCCATCGGTCACCTGGAATCGGTGGCCCGGTGGCCCGGCTTCGATGTAGAAGGCGTCGCCGGCATCGGCCAGCTCCGTCGACGCCTCGGACTCGATGGCCAGGCTGCCGGCCACGACCATGCCCCAGTGCGGGAGGTCGCACCAGGTCCCCACGTAGCCACTCTCCGGCCCGAATCGGACGGTGGAGCAGACCCAGGAGCCCATGAGCGCGGAGTCGGCCTCGATCTGGCCTTCGGCGAGGGAGCGCTCGATGGGCAGCGTGGCGATGCGCACGCGTTCGAGCGGGTCGTGCTCGATTTCGGCGACGGGGAGCAGCTCGAATCCGGCTGCCACCGCCGCCTGGCTGTCGATGGGACGTGCCGGCAGCGGCGCGAAGCCGGCGGCGACGAAGCCCGCGTCGACCCTGAATCGGTGCTTCGGGGTGGCTGGGACGTAGAACGCCTCGCCGACCTCAAAGCTTTGGTCGTCGCCACCTTCGACGACGACGCCCAGCCTGCCGGCTCGCATGACCGCCCAGTGCGGCAGGTCGCACCAGGCCTCGAGCGTCGCGTCGTGTGTCCCGGCGCTGATCTCGCTGATCCCGAAGATGACCGGGCCCATGGGCGCGTAACGCGCGGTGAAGCCGCCGCGGCGGGCGCTCGTCAGCTGCCAGGGTCGGATGACCATCGTCGCGGCGATCAGGCGATGGCGTCGATGGCGAACGTCTCGGCCGTCAGGATGTGGCCGATCGCGTCGAGCAGATCCCTGGCCTCATGCTCGGCCGGCTCGATGGCCGCCTGCGGCGACGATCCGCTCGCACCGATCAGGACGACGCGCAGCCCAGATCGTCGCGCCGGCGCGATCACGAGCGCCTGGGCGGTGACGAGCCAGCGAGCTGTCGTCGCTTCGACGACCGTCTGCCAGACGTGGGTCGCGTCGTCGACATCGCGGCGCCCGTCAGGGACCGCGACGCCCTCGACCACGTCGAGCGCTGGATCGCCCAACAGCCGCCGGACGAGATCGATTTTCGCCGCCGTGTCCTGGGGCAGCGGACGGCCGCGCAGGCTGGCTGGCGCGAGCACCACGGCTGTCCCGACAAGGCCGATCCGCGCCAGCGCATCCGACGCTTCGTCGAGTGGCCGCGGACCATCGGCGCCGTCGATCATCAGGGCGTCCAACTCGATGAGCACGACCGCCTGCTGGGGCCCGCTGTCGGGCGGTCGCGCGGGCTCAGGCGTGGTGCGAGGCACCATTCGTCGCCCCCGAAGCCTCGCTCGCCAGCGCGTGTTCCTCGCCCATCTCCTGACCCGGTGCGGTGAGCGGCGGCGCGCCGTCGACATCGAGCACGTAGCCGATGCCCTGGAAGGTCGTGATGGGGCCCGGCTCGCCGGGCGCAGCGCCCAGCTTGCGCCGCACGCGACTGATCCAGACACGCAGGTACTGAAGGTCGTCGCGGTACTCCGGCCCCCAGACCTTGGTCAGCAGTTCGCTGTGGAGGACGACCTTGCCGGCATTGGCGGCGAGGTGCTGGAGCAGCAGCCATTCGGTCCTGCTGAGCGGTACCAGCTCGCCATCGCGCGTCATCATCCGGCGCTCGAGATCGATCTCGATCGACCCGATGTGCACGATGCCGCCTCCGGGCGCGGCGCCCACCGCTCGGCGCATGACGGCCCGCACACGGGCAGCCAGCTCATCGGGATGGAACGGCTTGGCGATGTAGTCGTCGGCGCCGAGGTCAAGACCGCGAGCCATGTCGGCCGTGGCGCCTTTGGCCGTGAGCAGGATGACCGGCACTGGACGGTACTCGCGGAGCTGTCGCATGACCTCGATGCCGTCGAGGTCGGGCATCACGATGTCGAGCAGCACGAGATCGGGTCGTAGGTCTTCGGCCTTGCGCAGCGCGTCCTCGCCCCCCGTCGCCGTGATGACGCGGAAGCCTTCGTCGGAGAGGGTCACCGACACGAGCTTGGTGATACGCGGTTCGTCGTCGGCGACGAGCACGAGCGGCTGGCTGTTCATTCACTCTCCTCCCGAAGGATCTTCAACGCAAAGCCGAATTCGGCGCCGCCGCCCTCACGGGGGCGCGCCCAGACACGGCCGCCCATCGCCTCGACGAGGATGCGGCAGACGAACAGTCCGATGCCGGCACCGCCGGCGATGCCCTGCGTCCGTGGTGATCGGTAATAGAGGTCGAACAGTCGCTCGGCCTCGTCCGGCTCCAGCCCCGGGCCGCGGTCAAGAACGAGCACGCCGACCTCGTCGTCGGCGGGCTCGACCCGGATCTCGATGGGCTGGCCGGCCGGGCTGTATTTGGCGGCATTGCCCAGCAGGTTGCGGAGGATCTGCTCGAGATATGTCCGATCGCCCTGGACGACGGTCAGGTCCGGCGGCACGGTGAACTCGAACTGGCGGCCGGGCCAGCGCGCTTCCTCCGATGCGAGCAGCGCCGGCAGCATCCGCCGCAACAGGAGCGGCTCGTCCATCATCGGCTCGACCTGGTCGTCCTCGATGCGAGCGAGCACGAGCAGGTCCTCGACGAGGCGATAGAGTCGCTCCGCCTCGGCCTCGATGTCCTCGTGCAGCTCGCCGCGTAGCGGAAAGTCGGCCTCCTCATGGCGCCGGAGGACCTTGATGCCACCGAGGATGGTCGTGATCGGCGTGCGCAGCTCGTGCGACAGGATGCCCAGGAAGGTCTCCCGGATGCCTCGGGCGTCTCGGGCCAGCGTGGCGTCTCGCGCGAGGATGATGGTCCCGCCGGCCATGCTCTCGAACGCGCCATGGAGCGGGAACGCGCTGAACTGCACCCATCGGTCGGTGCCGGCCCGACGGAGCTCGACGGGACCCTGGCGTTCGGTGCCGCCAAGTCGGGGCGCGATGCCCGTCGGGTCGTCGATACCCGCCATGAGCGCTGCATAGGAGTCGATCGTGCGATGGGGGAAGACGTCATGAGTGGCGGGGTTCGCCAGCAAGACGCGGCCCTCGCGATCGCACACGATGACGGCATCGCCGATGCCGGCCAGGGTCGCTTCCAGCTCGCCCGCCCGGACACGCTCCTGCTGCACGAGTCGCTGGAGGCGGACCTGAGACTCGATGCGTTGCGTGGCTTCGCGGATGACGGCCATGACCGATCCACCATCGCCGCCATCAGCGATCTGCTGGATGCTCGCATCGACAGGTACGAGGCGCCCGGCCCGTGTGCGCAGGACCGTGCCCGCGACGTCGCCCACCTGCCCGCCGCTCCAACCGCGGCTGTCACCGAGGGAGACATCGGTGCGCGGCAGGACGTCGGCCAGGGGACGGCCGACGAGCGACTCCCGAGGCCAGTCGGTCTGGCGGACCGCCGCCGCGTTGGCATAGCTGATGAGCAGATCGGGCCCAGCGGCAAGCAGCACACCATCAAGGGTCAGCTCGACGGCGCGGCGGAAGCGATAGCCGAGGTCCTCGGCGGCGACGAGCGGCGTCAGGTCACGGATGAGCACGACGCGGCCATCGACGGTCAATTCGGCCATCGTGAGGCGGAGGACTCGCTGCTCGTCGACTCCGCGCGACGATCGCCGGACGCGCAGCCCGAGCGGCGCCGACATGCGTGACCAAGCGTCCTGGCCACGGATCGGCAGACCGAGGGAGTCGCGCAAGCGTGCTTCGTCGAGGATGTCGGCGATCGGTCGGCCGGAGACTCGAGCGCCGGCCGGCAGCCCGAGCAGCGCCAGCGCGGCGTGGTTCGCCTCGCCGATCGTCTCGTCGCCGCGCACGACCACGAGGCCGTCATCGGTCAGGGTGTTGATGGCGCGGATGACGTCGGCGGCGTCGGATGCCCGGGACGGGGTCGCCCGCCGGGCAGCGACTGACGGTGTCGCGCTCTCGGTGGCGCCATCTCGCGCCTTGGTCATCCCCGTTCGCACGGTGCGTGTCACGTCGACGATCGTCTCCGGTCCGCTGTCCCCGGTCCGTTCCATGGTATCCGCCGCCATCGTGGTCCCCCATCGCTTCACGGTGCGCGGCAGCGCGCCGGACGTCGTGCGCCGGCTGGGCGCGGCACGCCTTCGATGGCGATCGTGCGCTGCGATCAGGCCCACCCGCATGCCGCACCCCAGGTCGGACCTTGCAGATCCATGTCAGCCGCTCAGCGGATCGGCCGGATGCAAGGTACCTGCGAGGCCGGCCGATGCTGACAAGGGACCGCTGCGAGCGAGTCACCTGTAGTTTCGAGGGCACTGGGCGCATGACGCGTCCTGCCACGCCCGTGGAGGTGCCATCGGTGATGGACAAGTCGGCCGCCAGGCGACCGATCAGGCCTGTTGATCCGCTCCCACCCAAGAAGGGTGCGCTGACTGCGATCGCTGGCGCCCGACGCGGGCCAGACCGCGAGGTCCCTGACGACCCGACCCGGGACGTCGAGCTGTCGCCCTTCGCCGCCTGGTTGCGACGGGAGCTGCACGCGACACGCATGTCCCAGCGGCAGCTGGCCCTCAGATCGGGTGTCAACCACTCGACCATCTCGCGCCTCCTGCGAGATGCGCGAGAGCCGAGCTATCGGACGGCCTTCCGCCTCGCCCGGACGTTCGGCTCGCTGCCCGGATCACCCCTTGTCGACGATGACGACTCAGCTGCTCGCAGCGCACCCTCCTCGACCGCCCGCGTCGAGCGCGCTTTGCGCTCGGATCGGGCGCTCCGAGAGGCGGATGTGCGGTCACTCATGGAGGCCTACGTGCGCCTCCGCGCCCATCGACTGATGGGCTCAGGCGGTCCGCCGTTCCGCCTCCGCAGCGTTGGCCCCGGGGCCGGCTGAGTCAGCCTTCAGGCGCGCCCCAGGCGACGTCTCAAGCGCAACCCAACGAAGACGCGAATCGGGGCCCGGCGATGCTGCCGGACCCCGTCCCATGGGTGGTCTCCGTCGGGCGGGCTCGCCCGACGGCGTGCGGCTACGGCGACGCGCTGGGCGACGCGCCATCCACCGGTGTCGTCGGCTCGGCCGGGGCGACCGTCTCGGGCGCGACGTCGGTCGACGGTGACGAGCCGGACCCGGACGTGCAGCCCGCGGCCGCCAGCCCGACGGCGAGCGTCACCAGCAGAGTCATCGAGAAGCGTCGGATGAGGGTCACATCACACCTCGGATCGGGGCCTGGCCAGAGGGACGTGCCAGGCGCGGATGTTCGCGGCGCCTTCTGGCGAACCGGTCGGCGACCGTGGTCGCCGCCAGGTGACCGTACGCAGACCGGCATCGCAGGCGGCTGCGCCGCGTCCGTCGAACGCCTTGCAGCGGCATGGCATCCCGCGAGGGGCGTCAGCGATGGCCCGGCGGTCTGGCTCGACCGCCGGGCCTCTGCTTCAAGGCTCGCGCCGAGCGATCGCGATGCCGGCCAGGATGAGGCCTTCGAGGATCGTCCAGCCGGCCAGCGCGACGACAGCTGCGAGGTCGAGCACCGACCCCTCGGATCGTGCCCGGTCGATGCCCAGGACGCCCTCGAACGGTGCCACGAAGATGGCCGAGAGGTCGTAGATGCCGGCCACCAGCTGGTGGTCGCCGTTCGCCCCGACGAGCAGCAGGACGATGCGCAACAGGAGCAGCACCTGCACGATCCCGAACAGCAGGACGACCACACGGCGGGCGACCTCGGCGCCGCTCGGGCTGTGGCGGACCTCCGCCTCGACGACCTCGCTGGTCACGGCGGGCCCCGTCGCGGGGGTCGTCGCCCTGTGGACCAAGACACGTTCTTCGTCGGTCATGACGGCATCTCCTCGACTTCAGGCTGGTATCGGTCGACGCGACTGGTGCCGCGTCCCGACTTCGCCGTGCTTGGCGCGCGTCTTGTTGACGGTCCGCGCGGCGATCTCCTCGGCGCGTTCCTCGCTCATGCCACGCTCTTCGTAGCCGTCCTTGATGTGGGCGAACTGACGCTCTCGCTTGGGGCTCCAGATCTTCGGCATCGTCATCCTCTCGTTGGGTCGTCCCGCTCGGCGTCGGTCAGGCGTCCGCGACGAGATAGCCCCCGACCGACATGCACCAACGGCAGCCCGGGACGCGGGTGAGGTGCTCACGATGGGCGAGCTCGGCACGCCCTGGCTCGACCGGGGTCCGACCGGCATGGATGGCGGCCGCCAAGCCGCCCCACGTCAGGACACAGATGCGACAGATCGGTGGACCGTCGACGGTGATCACGCGATCCGTGCGCTGACAGCGGCGACATGCTGGTGGAGCGATCCGCAGGGGTTGTGCCATGGGCGGAGCCTCGGACGGGGGCCATCGCAGGCGCGCCCGCAGCGGGGTCCGATGGGATGCCAAGAGTCTTGCACGACGCCCGACCGGCGTCAGATCCAGCGATTGAAGCGAGCCACGCCCAGGATGGCCAGGGCGACAGCGATCATGACGCCCACCACGACCACGAAGGCACGGCCGTCGGCGAACAGCGCGAGGTCGAAGTTCATGCCCATCACGCCCGCCAGGACCGCCGCCGGCAGGAACATGGCGGACAGGACGGTCAGCGTCTGGATCGCTCTGTTCGAGCGCTGTTGAGCGTGAGCCATGAGGACATCGAACGAGCCGAACAGGAGCTCCCGGGCGTTCTCCGTGGCGGCCATCGTCTGGCGCAGTCGATCGATGAGTC
>DATBSD010000049.1:0-13259 GCA_036559965.1 Candidatus Limnocylindrales bacterium | reverse complement strand
TCGACGGTCGCCACCGGCAACAGCTTCGCCGCGCCACACGTCGCGGCCATGGTCGCCGTGCTGCTCTCGAAGCGCCCGGAGCTGACGCCCTTCGAGGTCAAGGCCATCCTCGCTGCCGTCGCCGACAATCCGACTCCACAGCCAGGGGGATAATCGCGAGGCGATGCCAGTCGAGCCGTTCCGTTACCCCGATCTCCTGGGACGACTTCGCAGCCAGGCGCTGAGGCGGGTCTTCACCAACGGTCGGGGCGGTCAGCTGGTCTTCGTGCTCGTGCTGGGGGTGGGAATCCTCGCGCTTCCCCTCGCGGCGCCCTTGCTCGCGCTCGGCTTCGGGGCCGCCTGTGCGGTGCTCATGGTGCCGACCATCCGCCAGGGCATGGCCGACCCGGCGCTCCAGCGGGACATCCTGGCCGCAGCCATCAGCGAGCGATTCAGCGCGGCCGACATCAACGCCCCGGACCGGCGAGCGGCCATCGAGTCGTCGGTCGGCATCCTGACCGAGATCGCCCTGCGCATCCACGAGGTCGAACGTGGCGGTCGCACCGCCGATCGTGCCCGGACCGCCTTCGCGGACGCCTCGGGGCTGGTCGACCTGCAGCTCGAATCGGCGCGTCAGGCCGAGTCGCTCGACCGCGTGCTCGCCATCGTGGCGCGCAACGACGGCCAGGCGGGCGCAGCGAGCGCCCCCGTCGGCACCGAGGACGCGCTTCGCCAGCAGAACATCGAGGCCGTGCGCTCCGAGGCTCAGGCGGCCGATGGGCTGACCGCGACCATCGGCCAGCGGCTGGAGACGATCCTGCTCCAGATGTCACAGCTCGACCGCGAGACCATCGACCTCGTCCGGGCGGACGCGGCGGTCCGCGAGTCGGGCGAGGCCGTCCAGCGCCTCCAGGACACGGTCGAATCCCGCCGTCGCGCCGCGACCAAGTTGATCGCCGTGCTGTCGACCGAGGACGAGCCCTATGCTTCTGGTCGGAGGACCACGTGAACAACAACCGCGGCTGGTGGATCTGGGGCGCCATCGTCCTGCTCGTCGTGTTCGTCATCGCCGGTGTGACCGGCCGTCTCATCGACGCCGTGAGCGACGATGACGACGGCGGTGGGCCGGCCGTGGCGACGCCGTCGACGCCGGCCAATGCCATCGGCATCTCGATCGCCAGCTCGAACACCAAGGAGGCCTGGCTGCATCAGGCCGTCGACGCTTTCAATGCCGCGGCAGCGACCGACCCTGACCTGCAGATCGACGGCAAGCCTATCTTCGTGAGCGTCATCCAGGAGGAGGTCGACGGCAAGGTCGCCGACTATCGCTCGGGCACGATCGTCTCCGACACCATCGGCGGCCGCATCGAACCGACCGTCGTCTCGCCCGGTGAGGAATCGTGGGTCCAGAAGCTCGAGCGCGATTGGGAGAGTGCCAAGGGCGGCGACCTCATCTCGGCCCCCGAGGCGCCCATCCTCGTGCGCACGCCGCTCGTCGTCGCCATGTGGCGCTCGCGCGCTGAAGCGCTTGGCTGCTGGCCGACGCCTGGCCCGGACTGCACGTGGGCGCGCTTGGGCGCCCTGGCGAGCGATCCCCAGGGCTGGGCATCGCTCGGGCAGCCGCAGTGGCGCAAGTTCAAGTTCGGCTACGGCTACTTCGGGGAATCCAATTCGGGCACGCTGGCGACCGTCGCCATGTGCATGGCCGCGCTGGGCAAGACCGAAGGGCTGACGGTGGCCGACGTGAGCTCCGACAACGCCTGCGGCCGGTACCTCCACGAGATCGAGAAGGCCAAGGTCCACAGCGGCAAGTCGGACGTCTTCCTGCTCGACCAGATGCAGACCGGCGGGCCGGAATACCTCGACGGCGTCGTGACCTACGAATCGAACGTCATCGCGCGCAACCGGAGCGCCGGCGACGAGCTGCGCGAGCCGCTCGTGTCGGTCTACCCGCAGGACGGCACGGTCGTCGTCGGCCACCCGTACGCCATCCTCGACGGCGCCCCGTGGGTGACCGACGAGCAGGCCCGGGGCGCCGAGGTCTTCCGCGACTACCTGCTCTCGGCCGATCAGCAGCGCGCGGTCCTCGACCTGGGCCTCCGACCGGCAGATCCGACGACGCCACTGGCGTCGCCCATCGAGCCGGCGAACGGCGCCGACCCGAACGCCACGCTGGTGCCACTCACGGTGCCCGACACGCTGGCCATCGATCGCGTCGGCGAGGTCTGGCAGGACGTCCGCAAGCACGCCGTCATCGCCGTCGTTTTCGACAAGTCGGGCAGCATGGCCGATGGCGGCAAGATCACCTCGGCGGTCAAGGGGGCCCAGGAGTTCGTGCGCAAGATGAGCCCTCAGGACGAGCTCCATTGGATCCCCTTCGACGAGGCCGTCTATCCCGGCGTCAAGGGCACCAAGGCGGCCATCGGCGAGGATCTCATCCGAGACATCGCGGGCACCACCGCCGACGGCGGCACGGCGCTCTACGACGCCATCCTGGTCGCCCGCCAGGAGCTCGAGGCGCAGCGGGCGGTGACCGGCGATACGGTACGCTACGGCATCGTCGTCCTGTCCGACGGCCAGGACCAGAACAGCGTCCAGACGCTGTCGCAGCTGGAGTCGGCGCTGGAGGGCAGCGAGGCGGACCCGACCGGCATCCAGATCCACACCATCGGCATCGGCGAGGACGCCGACGTGGCCACGCTCCGGAAGATCGCCCAGGCCGCCCATGGTCGGTTCTGGCAGCCCAAGTCCGAGGCCGACGTGATCACCGTCTACAAGGACATCGCCGCCTACTTCTAGACCGCCGCCCGGCCCAGCAGCAAGGGAGTCGAGAACCCGCATGGCACGTTTCTTCGCAGCCATCCGACGCTATTTCGACTTCTTCTTCCTGCGCCGCAGCGAGGATGTGCGCAACGCGGCCGACCAGCAGTTCACCGGCTCGGTCGAGGGCATCCAGGCGGCCTACGCCGTCGACCGCGATCGCCTGGCCAAGGACTTCCGATCGCTCCAGGAGGCGGTCGCCCAGGTACTGACCATCGCCGAGGACAAGAAGATCCAGCTCGAGCGCCTGGGCGACGAGGAGCAGCGCCTCCAGATCCAGCTCAACGGCGCCATCAACGCCGCCGAGCAGGCCCAGGCGAGCAGCGACACCGAGGCCTACGAGCAGGCCAAGGCCGCCTTCACGCGCTACCAGGCTCGCATGACCGAGATCGATGCTGACCAGGCCCGCCTGACGAACGAGGTGACCAACCTCGAGGCGAGCATGAAGACCCACATGCAGCGCCTGACCGCCCTCCAGGCGGAGCTCGAGCGGCTGCCCCAGGAGGAGGCCGAGACGATCGCCGAGTACGTCTCCGCCAAGCAAGTCATCGAGCTCAACAACCGCCTGATGCATGCCTACGACAGCCTGCAGGAAGGGCCGTCCAGCGTGGTCCGTGCCGAGGTCCGCAAGATGTCGGCCCAGGCCCGCATCACCGAGCAGCTCGCCGGCACCGACGTCAAGCTCCAGGACCAGGAGTACGCGCAGCTCGGCCGGGAGATGGCCGGCGAGGACTCGCTCGAGGCGGTCCTGCGCGCCCGTCGCGCCGAGCGGCAGGGCGCGACCGGCGTGCCCGCCGCCGTCCAGGAGCCGGCCGCCGCGGACGGGCCGGCTCCGGCCGAGTCGCCCGCGGCGCCTCCACCACCGGAGCGTCCCCAGATCTGACGTCGCGCGATCGGGCCTGCGGGTGAGTGACGGACCGGCGGCGGCGCCGCGGCCGGAGGGACGGCCGGGCTTCATCGACGAGCTCTCCCGGGCGCACTACGCCCGGCTCGCCCGGTGCATCGTCCTGACGGGCAACACGAACGACCTGTTTCCCATCGGACCGGTGGGGCAGCCGCGCTACGTGAGCCTCGAGGGCGTCCTGGCCGACGCCTTCGGCCGGGCACGCTACCCCCGGCGCGGCGGCGACGTGCCCTTCGTGGTCCTCAGCCTGAAGGCCAACGGCATCGCCTTTGCCTCCGCCGCCGATCGCGGCGCCATCGCGGCGATGGGCGACGCCGCGGCAGGCCGGGACGCCGGCCTTGCTCGTGATGTGGTCACGTTCCTGCGCGAGATCGACCGCGAACGTTCGGCCTCCATCGTCACGCTGACCCTCGTCGCCGAGCTGCTTCGACTCATCGGACGTGCACGCCGGCTGGGCATCGCCGTCCGACCGTTGGCCGCCATCGTCGACCATGCTGAGACGCTCCTGCCGGCCGGCGACGTGGCGCGATTGGCGCCGACCGACCGAGAGGCGATCACTATCGTCAGCGACCTGCTGCGCGACGAGTCGATCTGGGCCGAGGCGGCGACCGCCGATGCGTACCCCGACGTGCTCATCCTCATCGCACCGACCGTCGCCGAGCTGAGCGCTCGTATCGCCGAGCTGCCCAAGACCGGGCGGGTCGACGTGCCGCGGCCCGGCGAGGCGACGCGCCGCACGTTCGTGACCGAGCGCCTGGCGGCCATGGGCGACAAACCGCCGGGCCTCGACCCGGCCTACCCGGTCGATGCTCTGGTGGCGGATGCGAAAGGTCTCACGTTGCGCGACCTCGACGACCTGCTGACCGCCGCGCAGCGTTCGCCGGACGCCTTCCGCATCGACCGGGCGTCGGTCGTGGCCATCGTCAATCGCACCCTCCAGGAACGGCTGGGCTCCATCATCACCGTCGTCTATCCGGAGCACACGATGGCCGACGTGGTCGGCTTCAGCGCCCTCAAGGTCCGCCTCGATCGGCTGCGCCGCCGATTCGACGATCCCGAGCGCGCTCCGGCCGGCATCACCGTCGTCGGCCCCAACGGCGCCGGCAAGACGTACATCCTCGAGGCGTTCGCCCGCGAGACCGACCGGACCGTCATCACGCTGGGCCAGATCCGGAGCGAGTGGTACGGCAAGACGGACGTCTTCGCCGAGGCCTTCAGCTCGGGCGTGGCT
Organism: Candidatus Limnocylindrales bacterium; assembly: GCA_036559965.1. GTDB lineage: Bacteria > Chloroflexota > Limnocylindria > Limnocylindrales > CSP1-4 > CSP1-4. The sequence continues at coordinate 8,325 of DATBSD010000049.1, read as the reverse complement.
GCCTTCGGGCGGATCCTCATCCTCGTCGACGAGGCGCACGTCGCCTTCGGTTCGATGCACGACCGCGACACGCACGAGACGGAGGCCCGCCTGGCGAGCCACATGATCCGCATGATCGACGACCTGCCCAACCGCGGGCGCATCGTCTGGGCGCTCATCACGACCCGCCCGGACCTGCTCGATCCCGACTTCGTGCGCAGCGGCCGCTGTTCGCTCTTCGTGCCCATCTTCGACCCTGAGGGAGCCGATGCGGCGGCCTTCGCCGCCTTCATGGAGCGGCGCCTCACGAAGGCCGGCGTGACGCTCAGCGCGGCCGAGCGCCGGGTGCTGGCCAAGCGCAGCGCCGGCTTCTCGGCCGGTGACTACCGAGAGTTCGCCGACGACTTCGCCGACGAGCGGGCGTTCGACGAGCGTGCCTCGCTGGCCGCCTTCATCGAGGGCTGGACGCCGAGCTCCGTCTCGCTCGGCGTCCAGCGCGAGCTGCAGATCCTGCTGGCCGCGCTGCACTGCGACTGGCCCGAGCTGCTGCCAGAGCGCCTTCGCGGGCTCTCCAAAGCTGCCCTCCAGGAGGGCATCGACCGGCTGCGCGCATCGGCGCTGCTAGGCTAGGCCGCCCATGACCGAGTCATCGCGTGAGCGGTTCTACCTGACCACGGCCATCGCCTACGCCAACAACCAGCCGGGCATCCACACGCTCTACGAGGTCGTGGCCAGCGACGTCATCGCACGCTGGCACCGGATGTGCGGCCGGCCGACGCGATTCCTGACGGGGACCGACGAACACTCGGTCAACATCGCCATGCGCGCCGCCGAGCGGTCACAGGCGCCGAAGGCCTTCGTCGACGAGATGGTCGGGCTGTTCAGGGCCGCCGAGGACCGGTTGGGCATCGCGCCCGACCGCTTCATCCGGACGACCGACCCCGACCATGTCCTGGCTGCCCAGGAGATGGTCCGGCGGGCCTACGACAACGGCGACATCTACCTCGGCACCTATGAGGGCTGGTACTGCCCCAACGAGGGTTTCCGGAACGCCAGCGACCTGGTCGAGGATGCGTCCGGCTTCCACTGTCCGAACCACCCCGACGTCGCCCTCCAGTGGCTGACGGAGCGCAACTGGTTCTTCCGCCTCTCGGCCTATCAGGAGCGCCTGGAGCGCCACTATGCCGAGCACCCGGAGTGGGTCCAGCCCGACTATCGGCGGAACGAGATGCTGGGCTTCATCCGCCAGGGTCTCGAGGACTTCTCGATCAGTCGCGAGAAGGCCGGCGGCTGGGGCATCCCGTTCCCGATCGCCGAGAACGGGGAGACCGCGCAACGCGAGGATGGCAGCTGGGATCCCGAGGCCGGGACCATCTACGTCTGGTATGACGCGCTCATCAACTACATCACCGGTGCCGGTTTCCCCGCCGATGCCGATGCCTTCGCCCGCTGGTGGCCGGCCGATCTGCACGTCATCGGCAAGGACATCGCGCGCTTCCACACGATCTACTGGCCGGCCATGCTCTGGAGCGCCGGCCTCGAGGCCCCACAGCGGGTCTGGATCCACGGCTGGCTGCTCGTGCAGGGCGAGCGGATGAGCAAGAGCCGGGGCAACTTCTTCGATCCCAACGCGATGGTCGATGCGCTGGGCACGGACGGCACACGTTTCGTGCTGCTTCGCGAGGCGGCCTTCGATCGCGACGCGGACGTGAGCTGGGACTCGTTCATCCGGCGCTATAACAGCGATCTCGCCAACGACTGGGGCAACCTCGTCAATCGAACCGTGACCATGGCCGCCCGCTACCTCGGCGGACAGCGGCCGGCCCCTCGGCCGGCCGGGGAGGCGCCGCTGGCGGCGGCCTGGGCCGACGCCCTCGCGCGCTACCAGGCGAGCGTCGAGGGTTGCCTGCTGCACGACGCCCTGGCGGTCTTCGCGGAGGTCGTCAGCGGCGCCAACAGGGCCGTCGACGCCGAGCAGCCATGGGTGCTCGCGAAGGCCGCCGCGGCCGGTGATGTCGAAGCCGGCGAGAGGTTGCGCGCGGTGCTCGGCGACCTCGTCGAGATGTGCCGTCTGCTGGCACTCGTGGTGGCGCCGTTCATGCCCACGACGGCGCCGCGCGTCCTGGCCCAGCTCGGCTTCGACGACCCCTACGCCGCCGATGGCAACGGCGGTCCGCCGTTGCTCGGCGAGCTCGCGTGGGGTGCTCGCGCGAGCGAGACCGGCACGCTCGGTCAGCCGAGTCCCATCTTCCCCCGCCTCGATGTCGAGGCAGCAGCGGACTGATCGGACCGCGCCGCGTTCGAGGCACGCGGGCCAGCCCTTTCCCGCTCGCTCCGCGACCCCTAGGATGCGGGTGTGGACTGTCGATCCTGCGGTCGGGCGCTCGAGCCCGGCACCCGCTTCTGCCCGGCCTGTGGGACACCGACCGAACGCGCCTGCGCGGCCTGCGGCGCGACGCTGCCGGCCGATGGGCGCTTCTGTCCGTCCTGCGGCACCGCGGCACCCGAGATCGCCAGCCAGGCGACGGCGACGTCGGCGGCGCCGACCGGCCCCTCGGCCCAGACGGGCGCGGCACCCGAGTCGGGTCGAGAGCGCAAGGTCGCGACGATGGTCTTCGCCGACCTGGTCGGCTTCACGAGCCTCAACGAATCGGCCGACCCGGAGCTCGTCCAGGCACTCGTGACGCGGGCCTTTGATCGCCTGAGCACCGAGGTCACCCGCTACGAAGGCCTGGTCGAGAAGTTCGCCGGCGATGCCATGCTGGCGGTCTTCGGCGTTCCGGCCATCCACGAGGATGACGCCGAGCGGGCCGTTCGAGCGGCGCTCGAGATGCAGGCGGCCATGGTCGAGCTGGCCGCCGACCTGCGGCGCGAGGGCCACCCGGAGCTCAGCCTGCGCATCGGCGTGGAGACCGGCGAGGTGCTCGTCGACCTCGGGCGGGCGAGCGGCGAGCGCGACCGCATCGTGACGGGGGACGCCGTCAACACCGCCGCCCGCCTGCAACAGGTCGCCACGCCAGGCGCCATCGTCGTCGGGCCTTCCAGCTACGCTGCGACGCGCGACGTCGTCGACTACGACGAGCTGCCGGCGGCGGTCCTCAAGGGCAAGGCCCTGCCCGTGGCGGCCTGGCGCGCTGTGGCCGTCAAGGCCCGCCGCGGCGGCGTCCGACCGTCCCTCGGCATCGAGGCGCCACTCATCGGGCGTGACGAGGAGATCGCGCTGCTCAAGGAGACCGTGCGCCGGACGGTCTCGGAACGCCGGCCGCACCTGGTCACGGTCGTCGGCTCTGCCGGCGTCGGCAAGTCGCGTCTGACCTGGGAACTCGAGAAGTACCTCGACGGGCTGCCCGACGTCTTCTATTGGCGCAAGGGTCGCTGCCTCGCCTACGCCCAGGCGTCGTACTCCGCCCTGGCGGACGCCGTCAAGGCCGACGCGAAGATCCTCGATGACGACGCTCCGGCCACCGCCCAGGCCAAGCTCGACGCCCGGGTGGTCGAGCTCGGCTGCGCCGATGACGCTTCGATCGCCCCGGCCCTGGCTGCCCTGCTGGCCATGGGCGCGAACGACGGACTGGGACGTGACGCGCTCTACGACGCCTGGCGGCGCTACCTCGAGGCGCTCGCTGCCGACAGCCCCCTCGTCCTCGTCCAGGAGGACATCCACTGGGCCGACGATGGCCTGCTCGACTTCCTGGAGTACCTGGCCCGATGGGCGGAAGGCCCCATCCTCGTCCTCTGTCTCGCCCGCCACGAGCTGCTCGAGCGCCGGGCGGCCTGGGGCGGGGGCATCCCCAACGCCGCTTCCATCGTCCTCGAGCCGCTCGACACGGCGGAGAGCGCCCAACTCGTCGACGGCCTGCTCGCCGGTGGTCTGCCGCCCGAGCTCCGGGACCGCGTGGTGACCCTCGCCGACGGGAACCCGTTGTTCACCGAGGAGCTCGTGCGCATGTTCGTGGACCGCGGTGTCGTGCGCTTCGTCGATGACATGTGGCAGCTCGCACGGCCGGTCGAGGAGGTCGAGATCCCCGGCTCCATCCAGGCCGTCCTCGCCGCTCGACTCGACGGCCTGCCGGCGGCCGAGAAGCGCGCGGCCCAGAACGCGAGCGTCGTCGGGCGCATCTTCTGGGACGCGCTCATCGCGCATCTCGCCCGCCAGGGGACATCGGACACCGGCGAAGTCTTGCGCCGCCTGCGCGTCAAGGAGCTCGTCGTGCCCCGGTCGCCGTCGGCGCTGGCTGGGGCGGCCGAGTTCGGCTTCCGCCACGTCCTCATCCGGGACGTCGCCTACGACTCGCTGCCCAAGCGTGACCGGGCGGCAAAGCATCTCGACGTGGCGCGCTGGGCAGAGGAGACCATGGCCGACCGCCAGGACGAGATGGTCGAGCTGCTGGCCGCCCACTACCTGGCCGCGCTGCGCTACGAGGAGGAGTTCGCGGCGTCCGACTCCGAGCGCCTGCGCGACCTGCGGGCCAAGACCTATGCCTACGCCAGGCGGGCGGCCGCCCGCGCCGCCGGGGTGGCGAACAAGGAGAGCGCGGCCCGCTGGTACGGCGTCGCCATCGAGCAGGCGCGTGCGCTCGACCTCCCGGCCATCGAGCGCGCCGCGCTGGCGTTGGACTACTCCGCGGCTGCCAGCGGATACGAGCCACACGAGACGATCCGGCGGATCGATGAGGAGGCGCTGCTGCTGGTCAGCGGCGACGGTGCTGCGTCGCCTGAGCGGGGCCGGCTCGAAGCCCGCATCCGCGTCGACCTCGCGTTCTTCCGCTACGTCGCGACGGACCTTGCCGGTGCCCGCGCCGTCCTCCTCGATGGCCTGGTCGCGCTCGAAGGCGGTCCGCCCTGTTGGGAGCGCGCGGCACTGCGAGCCCGGCTGGGCTGGACGTACTGGCGCGGGGGTCCGCTCGACCAGGCACCCGCCATCCTTCGCCTTGCCATCAAGGACGCTCAGGCGTGCGGGGCAGATGACGTGGAGCGCATGGCCATCCACGACCTGGCCGTCACGCAGGGCATGCTCGGTGACCCGCAGGAGTCCGTCGAGCTCATCAAACGCAGCATGGAACTGGCCCGGGCGGCCGACGATCGCGTGCTCCTCGGTCGCTGCTACATCAACGTGCCCGCCATCATGCTCGGCAACGGCGAGCTCGCGGCCGACATCCTGCCGATCATGGCCGAGGGGCTCGAGCGTGCCCGACGCAGCCTCGACCACACCACGATCTCGTGGATCGTCCAGAACCGCGCCGACGTCCTGACCGTCGTGGGCCGCCTACCGGAGGCGCTTGCCGACGCCGAGGAGGCGCTCGCCGAAGCCAGGCTCATCGGCGAGCCCGGGCGCATCCAGGGCTGCCTCGGCGAGCGAGCCTGGGTCCGCTTCCATGCCGGGGACGTGGACGCCGCCGCGGCGGACGTCGCCGAGAGCCGGACGGTCCAGGGCCAGGCGGAACCGCAGGCCATCATCTACGAGGCACTCATGGACGCCCTCCTCGAGTGGCCCATGGATCCGTCGACCGCGGCGCGGCGCATCCCGATCGCCGCCGGGTCGCCGGACATCGCACCGGCCTCGCTGCTCGACGCGGCCCCGGTCGGCATCCGCATGGCGCTGCGGGCCGACGAGTCGGCGATGCGCCCCCTCATCGAGAGTTTCCAGCGGGTCGCCGAAGGCACCTCCGGGCCGATCACGCAGCTCCAGCGCCGCTGGTTCGGGGCGCTGCTCGAAGCACCGGACGTGGCGCTCGCGGAGATCCTGGAGGTCGCGACCGGATTCGAGGCCATCGATTATCCGCTGCAGGCGGCGAACGCATGGGCAGACGCCGCGCTGTTGGCCCAGCGCATCGGGCGGAGCGAGGAGGCCGGCGTCCTGGCGGCCAAGGCGCAGGCGCTCTACGCCGCCTGTTCGGCGATGCCGTTGCTGGGCGACGACCCGCCGGGCGTGGCGCCGGCTGGCCTGGTCACCGTGGACGCCGCTGCAGCGGGCACGACCGCCTGACCCGTGCGGCTGATCGACTCGCACGGCCACCTCCAGGCCGATCCCTTCGCGCACGATGTCGACGAGGTCATCGCCGCCGCCCGCCTGACCGGCGTGGAGCGCATCCTGGCGCCGGGCTGGGACGCGGCCTCGAGCGCGGCGTCGATCGCTCTGGCGGACCGCCACGAGCTCGTCGACGCCTCGGTCGGCGTTCATCCCCACGCTGCCGCCGAGGTCGATGACGACGGTTGGGCGACGCTCGTGTCGCTGGCAGCCGACCCGGCCGTGGTCGCCATCGGGGAGACCGGCCTCGACTACGACCGGGCGTTCGCCCCGCGGCCGACGCAGCTCGCCAACCTGCGGCGCAACCTGCGGCTTGCGCTCGAGACGGGCAAGCCGGCCATCCTGCATTGCCGCTCGCGCGCCGGCGAGCGCGACGCCCAGGACGAGCTCATCGCCGAGCTGCGGGCGGCCGGCATCGGTGACACCGCCTGGCACGCCGCCTTCGGCGGCCGGCCGCCGGCCTTGCTGCACTCATTCTCGGGCCCGGTCGACTATGCCGAGGCCGCCCTCGAGATGGGCCTCGCCATCAGCTTCAGCGGCCTCGTCTTCCGGGCAGGTGAAGAGGCCAGCTCGGTCGTCGCTCACCTCGTGCCCGAGGACCGTTTCCTCGTCGAGACGGACTCGCCGTACCTCTCACCGCCCGGCGCCCCGCGGCGGCGGAACGAGCCACTCTGGGTCGAGGTCACGGCCCGTTGGCTGGCGACCTGGCGGAAGGAGCCGCCGGAGGCGCTCGGCGAGCGCCTGGTGATGAACTACGACGCCGTCTTTCGCTCGCGCTCGGTGGCCTGACCGGCCGTCAGCGGCGGCGGTCGACGGACCTCAGTCGGTCGCGAAGCGGGCTCGCAAGAGGTCTGTCCCAGCCTCATCGGTCAGGCGATAGGCCCAGCCGACGCCATCTCGCCACGTCGCCCCCAGAAGGGCATCCCCCGGCTCAGCCGCCTGCTGGTACTCGAGCACGTAGCGGCGCGGTCGGGCGATGAGGACATCGAGCGCGCCGGCCTCGGCCAGTGACTCCTCGAGGTAATCCACGTAGGCCGCGTTGTTGACGTGCGCCATGGGATCGATCTCGGAGCGCCGGACGTTGAACATGCGGCGGTGGGCATCCAGCGGCGTCGCTGGCAACGAGACCCGAGCCGGTTCGAACGTCGTCGGCACCGGTGGGAAGGCGATGTCGAAGTCGGGCGGGATGCGAACGGGAACAAGGTCGGGGCCAGTCATCAGCCAGTCGGTCTCGACGACCGCCACGATGCCCCCGCGGCGGTCGAGGATCTCGCCGTGGCGGCGTGCCAGGACGCGGCGCATCGCGACCACTTCGGTGGCCACGGTCAGCGTCTCGCCGGCCAGGCTGGGACCGACCACCTCGAGCGTCAGGCAGCGGACCAACCAGGTCAGGCCACGCTCTTGGTACCAGGCGCGGTCGAAGCCGGCCAGATCGGAGTGGACCCAGGCAGCGTCCTGGGCGTAGCGCAGGAAGGCCGAGGCACGGATCTCACCGCCCGGCTGGCACTCCTCGAAGCGCACGCGGACCTCGGTCTCGATGCGGCGCGGCACGCTCACGAAACCGAGTCTATGCGCTCCCGCCAGCGGCCGGACCACCGCACCAGCCCTCGTCTTGGACCTCGCCCCGACTTGACACGCCGCCGACGACTCGGCTAGTCTGTTAGCACTCTCACCCCGAGAGTGCTAATCAGGAACGACCGGTCCACCGAACGGATGCGGGACAGGGGTGGCGGAACCGCCACCGGCGACGCCACACGGCGAACGCAGGGCCCGATCCGCCGATGCCGGTCCATGAGCACCACCAGGAGGGTACCGCGTTGGCGACTGCCACTGCGACGAAGTCCGCGACCAAGCTCAAGCCGCTTGGCGATCGCGTCGTCATCAAGCCCACGGCCCGCGAGGAGATGACCAAGAGCGGCATCGTCCTTCCGGACACCGCCAAGGAGAAGCCCCAGGAGGGCACCATCCTGGCTGTCGGTCCCGGCCGCACGCTCGATGACGGCAAGCGTGAGTCCATGGACGTCAAGGAGGGCCAGAAGGTCCTCTACGCCAAGTACGCCGGCACCGAGTTCAAGGTCGAGGGCGATGACCTGCTCATCGTCAGCCAGAAGGACATCCTCGCCGTCGTCGAGGACTGATCGGACCTGCGGGTCCCAACCATCGAGACAGCCGGCGCCGTAGAGGTCCGGCCGAACGCTTCCCCAGGAGGGATCACCGATCGTGGCAAAGCAGCTCATCTTCGACGAGACCGCTCGTCGTTCGCTCAAGCGCGGTGTCGACCGCCTCGCCGATGCTGTCAAGGTGACGCTCGGCCCCAA
>DATBSD010000048.1:0-5192 GCA_036559965.1 Candidatus Limnocylindrales bacterium | reverse complement strand
GCGAGCAACGAGATTCGCACGAAGAGTGGTGCCAGGATGCGTGATCCGCACGTGCGGGCCGCCTCGACGACCGATCACGTCGTATAGCACGTGCCTCCGGGCCGCGCTACGCTGGCCGGGTGCCCATACCCACGATCATCGCCCTTCTCGTCGCGCTGCTGGTCGGCAACCTGCTCCTGGTCGTGGCCCTCGCTAGCCGGCGCCGTTCTGTCGATCGATCGGCCGAGGCCGCGTTGCCCGTGAGCGGCGAGCCGGTCGAGCTGGCCATCGAGATGGCCCGCGACCAGGACGGCCGCCCGGCCTCTGGCGCCGGCATCCGACTGGCGACCTACGATCGCGTCATCCGCATCGTGAGCTACACCTTCTTCATGGTCACGGCCGTGGTCGTGGCCGTCAGCGGGTTGTGGCCTGACAGCGCGCCCGCCATCTACCTGCTGCTGCTGGCGGGCACCGCCACCATCTTCCTGCTCCACGAGCTGGCGCCGCGTGTGGCGGACGTCGAAAGCCTCTTCCTCATCGAGGGCGCGGCCGGTGTGACCTTCTTCACGTTGCTGGTCATGCTCACCGGCGGCGTGGCCAGCCCGTTCTTCTTCGGTTACTTCCTGGTCGTGGCGGCGGCTGCGCTGGTCACCGGTGGCGGCGCCAGCCTCGTGCTGGCTGCGGCCATCACGGCCGCCTACCTCGGCGGGCTGCTGGTGACGCGAGCCGGATCGCCGTTTGCCAGCCAGGAGATCGTCGTCGTCGCCGTCAACGTGATGGCGCTCTGGCTGCTCTCATACCTGGCCTCGGTGGTCGCCGGCGAGCAGCGTCGCACCCGGGACGCCGCGCTTCGTCTCTCGCTCCATGACCCGCTGACGCGGCTCTTCAACCGCACCTTCCTGTTCGCGGTCATCGAGCGTGAGATCGCGCGTGCCGGCCGGACGAACCGACGATTCAGCCTGCTGATGCTCGACCTCGACGGCCTCAAGCCCATCAACGACCGCTTCGGCCACTACTTCGGCGACCGGATGCTGCAGGCGGTCGCGGAAGCGGTCCGGCAGGGCATCCGGGTCATCGACACCGCCGCGCGGTACGGGGGCGACGAGTTCGTCGTGCTCCTGCCGGAGACCGATACCGAGGGCGCGGCCGTGGTGGCCGAGAAGCTGCGCCGCTCCGTGGCCGCGATCAGGCTCAATGCCGGCACCGACGTGCTCCGCTCGACCATCTCGATCGGCGTCGTCGCCTTCCCGGACGACGGTCGAACGGCGGACGCCCTGACCAATCGGGCCGACCAGGTCATGTATGGCGCCAAGCGAGCCGGTCGCGACCGCGTCCTGGTCGAAGGTCACGATGCGATCCCGCTCGTCGGTCGACGCGGAGTCGCATCGACCCTGGCCGTGGCTGCGGTGCGCGGCTCGGCGATGCCACCACGAATGGCCGTCGCGCCGCCATCCGTCAGCGTCGGCACGGGGGCCCAGGCGAGTGACGCCCGGCGATCACCCGCTCGAGCGCGGCCATCCCGACCGCGCCGCGCGCAGACCACGCGAGCGGCGGCGTCGCGGTCGTCGATGTTCACGGAGAGCTACCCACCCCTGCCACCCTGGGCGCAGGCCCGGCCGGCATCGTGGACGTGGACCGCGGGGTCGACGGGTCGAGCCGGAGGCGCGGTGGCGCCGACGACGTCGTCGAGCATGGGCGCCACCGACCAGATGACTGACTCTGCCTCACCTCCGATCGCGAGTGCCGGCGATGTCGCCATCCCGAGCAGGAGCTCGCGAGCTCCGACGACACGGGCCAGACGATTCTTCGTCGACCATCCCGACGATCGAACCTTCGAGCGCACCATGCGCCTCTTCCTGCCGGGCACGGATGACTCGCCCCACCCCAAGGGGGTGGACCTCGAAGATCCTGGAGGCTGACCCAACAGGCGGCGGACGGCCGCCGTCGTAAGATGCCCGCCATGGACGACCACCCCGAGCCGATCGCGCGAGGCTTCTCCAGTCGCGCCATCCTGGCCGCAACGCGCAGCCCGAAGATGGCGCAGCACGCGACCGCCGTGCCCATCTATCAGACGGCTACCTTCGCCACGGACGACGCAGCGCAGCTGGCCGAGATCACGACCTCCGGCAACGGCTACACCTACTCGCGCCTCGGCAATCCGACGGCGGCGGCCATGGCGTCCGCAGTCGCGGAGCTCGAGGGCGCCGAGGCCGGCTTCGCCTTCGGCTCGGGCATGGCAGCCATCCACGCCGCGCTGGCAGCGACCCTCCGGGCCGGCGATCGCGTGGTCGCCACGCGTGCCGTCTACGGCAGCACGCGGCAGCTCTTCGACCGTGTCTTCGCCCGCTTCGGCGTCCGCACCGACTACGTCGACGCCACCGATCTCGCGGCCGTGGAGGCCGCCCTGCCCGGCGCGCGACTGCTGTACGTCGAGACGATCAGCAACCCGACGGTCGTCGTGGCTGACCTGGCCGCCCTGGCCACGCTGGCCCATCGCGCTGGTGCGGAGCTGATCGTCGACAACACGTTCGCCTCGCCGTACCTCTGCCGGCCCATCGAGCTCGGAGCCGACCTGGTCGTGGCCTCGGCCACGAAGTGGCTGAGCGGCCACTCGGACGTGCTCGCCGGGGCGGTGGTCGGATCCCGGGACCGCATGCGCGAGGTTCGCGAGATCGAGATCGACACCGGTGGCATCGTGGCGCCGTTCTCGGCCTTCCTCGTCCTCCGTGGCATCGCGACGCTGGCGGTGCGCATGGACCGGCACAGCGAGAGTGCACTGGTCATCGCGCGCTGGCTCGGGACGCAGGCCCGCGGGCATCACGTCAGCTATCCGGGCTTGCCGGACCACCCGCAGGCCGCCATCGCCCAGCGCCTGCTCCGGGCCGGCGGCGGCATGCTGACCCTCGACGTCGGCACGCGCGAGGCCGCTCTCGCCTTCATCGACGCGCTCAGCATCCCCGAGCAGACCGCCTCGCTGGGCAGCATCCGGACGCTCGTCGTCCACCCGGCGACCACCTCCCATCGACAGCTGGACGCGGCGGGATTGGCCGAGGCGGGGATCTCGGAGGGTCTCTTGCGCGTCAGCGTGGGACTGGAGGACGTGGAGGATCTCGTCGCCGACTTCGCCGTCGGGCTGGCCGCGGCGCACTCGGCGGTCCCTGCGTAGCGCCATCGCATCGATCGCGCTCGGCCGACGCCGGGCTTCTGACCTGGGCCACCCCGCCAGTCGATTCGGGCTGACCATCTGGCGGACGTTGAGCGACGTCCGCTTCGCTGTCCTGCAGATCATCGTGCTCGCCGTAGCCGGGCTGATCGGCACCATGATCCGCCAGATCCCGGCCTTCGCCTTGCATGGCAATCCGATGGCCTACGCGACCGAGATGGCCGACCTCCATCGGCGCTACGACCCGGTCTCGATCCTCGGCGCCAACGTCGGGCCGACGATGGTCGACGTCTTCGAGGGCCTGGGTTTCTTCCGGATCTTCACCGCCCCCTGGTTCACCGCGCTGCTGACGATGCTCATCGTGAGCATCGTGGTCTGCACCATCGACCGCACGCCGCGGCTGTGGCGGGGCGTGCGCGTCGTGCACATCGAACAGCCCGAGCCATTCTTCGACCTGCGTCTCAGCGAGCGTGCAGCGTTCGCCGACGTCGAGGTCTCCGACGAGGCGCTGGCGTCCGTCCTGCGTCGTCGCCGCTTCAAGGTCCAGGCCGCCACCGACGATGAAGCGGCGCTCACCTACGGCGACCGGAATCGCTATTTCAAGATGGCCACGCTGCTGACCCACCTCGGGCTCATCCTGTTCCTCATCGGCGGGGCCGTGACCGGCGCCTTCGGGTTCGAGACGGCGATCTTCGTCGGCGAGGCGCAGTCCGCGCCCGTCCAGCCGGTCGGGACGCCAGGCAACATGCTGGTCAAGAACCTCGGCTTCGAGGCGCCCAGGCGAGCCGATGGTTCGTTCGCCGATTTCCGGACCGACCTGGCCGTCTATCGGGATGGCCAGCAGATCGCGCGCAAGACCATCCGCGTCAACGACCCGCTCATCCTCGACGGCTTCGTCTTCCACCAGAACTCGTTCGGCGCCGCGGAGACGCTGCGCATCACCGATGCCAGCGGCAAGCTGGTCTGGTCGGCCCCGGTGATCATGGACTCGCAGCTGCTCGGCAAGCCGCAGGGTTTCCTGACCATCCCGGGCTCGCCGCTCGGGCTGTTCATCGTCCTCGACCGGGACGAGGCCGGCGGCGGCCGCCTGACCATCGTCGGCACCGATGGCTCGCTCGACGCAACGGGCAGCATCCTGCCGGTATTCGCCGACCAGGTCGGGCTGGGTGGCGCGACCGACCCGCGCACGACCGCCGGCTACACGGTGACGTGGACCGAGGCCGGCGCATTCACCGGCCTGGTCATCAAGAAGGACCCGGGTCAGCCATTCATCTGGCTGGCCTTCCTGTCGCTGATCAGCGGCATCGTCCTCTCGTTCTACTTCCCGCGTCGGCGGATCTGGCTGCGGCGGGTCGGCCAGCGCCTCGAGGTGGCCATGCTGGCCGACCGGTACGTCGACGCGCAACGGGAGTTCGCCCGTCTGCTCGACGACCTCGCCCACGTCACCGGCCGGAGTCCGGAGCAGCTGCAGGAGTAGGCTTCCTGGCATGGTCGCCCTGACGGCGCTGTACCTCCGAACATGGCCCCGCTAGAGTCGGGGCTCGAGCGATCTTCAGGAGGGATGGATCCGGTGCGCTGCACGTCGTGCGGAACCGAGAACGAGGCTGGCCGCAAGTTCTGCGGCGAGTGCGGGGCGCGCCTGCTCCTCGCCTGCCCGGCCTGCGGTTCCGGCAACAGCCCGGGTGTCCGTTTCTGCGGTGAATGCGGCGGCCCCCTCGAGGCCGCGAGTTCCTCACCGGCGTCAGCCTCGGCGCGAAGCCACGAGTCCGAGCGGCGCCTTGTCTCGGTCCTCTTCGCCGATCTCGTCGGCTTCACCACGCTCGCCCAGGATCGCGATCCCGAGGAGACGCGCGAGCTCCTGACGCGCTACTTCGACCTGGCACGCGATGTCGTCCAACGCTACGGTGGGGTCGTCGAGAAGTTCATCGGCGATGCCGTGATGGCGGTCTGGGGCGCGCCCGTTGCCCGCGAGGACGACGCCGAACGCTCCGTTCGCGCCGCGCTCGATCTCGTGGACGCCGTCCGCGGCCTGGGCCCAGGGATCGAGATC
>DATBSD010000047.1:0-3882 GCA_036559965.1 Candidatus Limnocylindrales bacterium | reverse complement strand
CGGACGACCGCCACGCCATCGGCCAGTTCGACGCCGCGATGGCCGAGCTGGAGGTCCTCCAGCAGGGCGACTTCGAGGGCATCTTCAAGGCCATGGACGGGCTGCCCGTCGTCATCCGGCTCATCGACCCGCCGCTCCACGAGTTCCTGCCCAACCTCGAGGAGCAGCTCGTCAAGGTCACGCGCGCCGGTGACGCCGCGAGCGCCGAGGACCGCCAGCTGCTGGCGACCATCAAGTCCCTCCACGAGCAGAACCCCATGCTCGGCCTGCGCGGCTGCCGCCTCGGGCTGATGATCCCCGACTTCGTGAAGATCCAGACGCGGGCCATCCTCAACGCCCAGATCGCCGTCAAGCGGGCGGGCGGCAAGCCCATCGCCAAGATCATGATCCCGCTCGTGGGCCACGTGAACGAGCTGTCCGTGACGCGGCGCATCCTGGAGGCCGAGGCGGTCGCCGTCGAGCATGCCGCCGGGGTCGAGGTCGACTACAAGTTCGGGACCATGATCGAGGTCCCGCGCGGCGCTCTGACGGCCGACGAGATCGCCGTCTACGCCGACTTCTTCAGCTTCGGCACCAACGACCTGACGCAGATGACGTTCGGCTACTCGCGCGACGACGCCGAGGGCGGCTTCCTGCTCAAGTACGTCGAGGACAAGATCCTGCCCTTCAACCCGTTCCAGACGCTCGACGACGCGGTCGTCGGGCTGATGGGCATCGCCGTGACCAAGGGCCGCTCCGTCAAGCCGGACCTCGAGCTGGGCATCTGCGGCGAGCATGGCGGCGACCCGGAGTCGATCTTCAAGTGCGAGAAGCTCGGGCTCGATTACGTCTCGTGCTCACCGTTCCGGGTGCCCGTCGCCCGCCTCGCCGCCGCCCAGGCCGCCCTCTCGAACGCCGCCGAACGCGACAAATAGCGCCCGCGGGCCCGCGCGGAGGCGACAGGCCACCGCGGCGCGGCGCCTAGCGCCAGCGGGTGAGGATCGTCTCGCGGCCGAAGAGCCGGGCCGCGACGCGCAGGCCGGCGATGCCCACGATGGTCGTCACGATGGCGGCCAGGACGTACTGCGGCGCTCCGAACAGGAAGCCGCCGAGCGCCTGGATGACGGCGATGCTCGCGAGCGGGATGATGATCAGGCCGCCGATCTGCTGCGCCACGCGGGGGTCGTTGACGCGGCTGCTGACGATGATGCCGGCGACGCACGAGACGAGCCCGACGGCCGGCCCGAGCAGGAAGACGCCAGCGAGCCAGGACGGGTCGAGCAGCACGCCGGCCAGCCGCGGGCCGATGACCGTGCCGGCCAGGATGACCAGCACGGCGTACGCCAGCCATGACGTGGCCATGCCCGGCACGATGGCCGAGAGGGTCTTGCCGCCGAGCAGCTCGCTCGTCTTGATGGGCGCCGCGAGCACGGCCTCCAGGCTGCGCGCCTGCTTCTCGCCGACGATCGAGAACGTGGCGATCGAGAGCGGCACGTAGGCCGGCAGGATGAGGAAGAGCGCCAGGAACTGCTGCAGGCTGTAGGCCGAGACGAGCTCGGCCACGGAGAAGCCCGCCCAGTCCGGTCGCGTGGCGATGACCCGGGCGATGAACTCCGGCGGCAGCGGCTCGACGCTCGCGGCCAGCCCGGCCAGCCCGCCCAGGAGCAGCGGGGTGAGCACGAGCACGACCGGCGGGATGACGATCGAGAGCACGAGCAGCCGATTGCGCATGATCTCGAGCACCTCGCGACGCACGACCGCCATCACGATGACCCGCCGCATCAGGCAGCCCCCGTCGGGGCCATCGGGCCGCCGAGATCCGACGTGGCGATGTCGGCCGACACGGCCCCATCGCTCGATGGCCGGCGGCCCATGACGTCGAAGTAGACATCCTCGAGCGTCCGACCGTGCTCCTCGACACCGAGCACCCGACCACCCGCTCCAACGACGGCGCGCACGACCTCGGGCGCGTCGCGGCGCAGGTCCGTCAGCCGGCACGACAGTCCTGTCTCGCCGCCGGCGGCACGGCCGTCGAGCGCGGCGACCTCGCTGATGCCCGCCAGGGCACCGACCGCAGCGAGCACGTCGGCGCCGGGGTCGTCGACGAGGCGGACGCGCAACGTCCAGCCGCCACCATGGCCACCGCCGGTGCCGTTGCTGCCGTTGCCGCCGCGCAGCTCGCTCGGGCTGCCGACGCGAAGCAGCTCGCCGCGCATGAAGCCGATGCGGTCGCACAGCCGCTCGGCCTCGTCGAGGTTGTGGGTGCAGAGCACGATCGTGCGCCCGGCGCCGCGCAGCGAGGCGATGGCCTCGCGGACGACGAAGGCCGCCTCCGGGTCGAGCGCGGCGGTCGGCTCGTCGAGGAAGACGACGCTCGGCTCGTGGATGAGCGCGCGGGCGATGGCCAGCTTCTGCTTCATGCCCTTGCTGAAGGCGCCGGCCAGATCGTGGCGCCGATCCCACAGCTCGAACAGCCGCATGAAGTGTTCGATGCGCTCGGCGCGCACGCTCGGCGCGAGCTGGTGGAGCTGGGCGAAGTAGTCGAGGTTCTGGGTCGCGGTGAGTCGGTCATAGAGACCCGGGGTCTCGGTCAGGATGCCGATGCGCGCCCGCACGGCGTCGGCGTCGGCGGTCACCTCCAGGCCATCGATCCAGGCGTGGCCCTCGGACGGGCCGATGAGCGAGGTGAGCATGCGCACGGTCGTCGTCTTGCCGGCACCGTTGGGCCCCAGCAACCCGAAGACCTCGCCCTGGCGCAGCTCGAGGTTCACGCCGCGGACCGCCCAGAGATCGCCGAACCGGCGCCCCAGGCCCTCGATCCGGATGGCCGCGTCGGTCATCGGGCCTCGCCGATGATGCGCCAGCCGCGCTCGTGCGCCGCCTTCGCCAGGGCACGGTCGGGGTACACGGCGACGGCGGTCGTGGCCGCCGAGAGCATCGGGATGTCGGCCGCGGTGTCCCCGTAGGCGGTCTCGATGGTCGCGCCATCGAGCATCGCCGTCAGTCGGGCGAGCTTCTCCTCACCGGTGCCCATGGCGCCCGTGAAGCCGCCGGTCGTGCGTCCGTCGGCGTCGTACGCCAGGACCGTCCCGATAGCCTCGGCGCCGAGCTGCCAGGCGAACAGCTCGGCGAGCGGGAGGTACGTGCCGCTCGCGACGATGAGCCGCGCGCCGCGCTCACGCGCCGATCGGAGCTCGGCGATGACGTCCTCACGCCGGCCCGGCCAGAGCTCCTCGTTCATGACCCAGATGGCCATGCCATCGATCTCGGTCCGCGTCATGCCGGCGAGCAGCTTCGTCAGGTCGTGCATCCAGCGCTCGCGGAACGCCTGGAGGTCGATGAGCCCGGCACGGGCGAGGACGACCTGGATGAGTCGGGGCCAGAAGAAGCGCCGATAGCGGCTCCGGTGGCCGTGCTCGGACAGCCAGCGCCCGACACCACGCCAGGTGGCGCCGGCGGTGAGCGTGCCTTCGAGATCGGTCGCCACGACAGGGTCCATGGAACGGCGATGCTACGCGACCCTCGTGACCTGCGCCGTAGCCCCTTCGGCGGGCTTGACGCCGCGGGGCACGCTCCTCTATTGTCGCTACAGATAAGTAGCATGTTCTGGAGGAAGGGAGCGCGAGATGACGGGGACGGATGCCGTGACCGGCGCCTTCGGGTTCACCGGCCGGGCGATCGCCGAGCAGCTGCTCGCATCCGGACGCCAGGTCGTGACGCTCAGCAGGCGCCGAGGCGATCGTGACGAGCTGGCCGGCCGCGTCGCCGTCGCGCCGCTCGACTTCGGGCGACCGGATCTGTTGGCGGAGGCGCTCCAGGGCGTCGACACGCTCTACAACACCTACTGGCTCCGGTTCCCGCGCGCCGGCATGGGCTATGACCGCGCGGTCGAGCAGTCGGCCA
>DATBSD010000046.1:0-2711 GCA_036559965.1 Candidatus Limnocylindrales bacterium | reverse complement strand
GGATTGCCGCCCCCGCCGAGCATCGTGAGCGCCCACTCGAGCCCGACCCGCGCATCGATCGCGGGGCCGCCGAGATGCTCCAGCTCGAGCGTGACCGCCAGTCCCGGGTCGCGACGACCGCCACCGATCTCGAAACGCTTGGTGACGCGGACCGTGGCCGGGCCGTCCGTCGTGCGGACGGTCGCGTCCCGCGCGGCGACCAGCCGGCCGGGCGCCAGCTCGACCACGGCATAGGCAGCGTCGACCGCGTCGCCGAGCTCGTCGGCGCGCGCGGTCGCCCAGTCCTCGTGGGTCGTCCCGTTCGGCAGGAAGCGGACCAGCGCCGAGCGGCGCTCGAACGCGTCGTAGTGGAGCCGGTCCTTGAGCCCGGGTTCCTTCATGCGGACGACGTCGTGGATCGACGCGGCCGAGTCGCCCTCGTCGGCGCGCGGCGGACCGTCGGCGTGCGTCCGCACCAGCTCGTGGTAGGCCTCGGGCCGCCGACGCATGACCGAGGTGAGCGCGTGGCGGACGGCCCGGATGTCCCAGCCGCCGATCCCGGCGCCCTCGTGGACGTCGATCGTCACGACCTGGCCGATCGCGGCCAGACGGATCTCGTCGAAGCCATCCATGTCGGTGTCGACGAGATCGGCGCCGTCATACGAGCGGGCGACCGCATCGGCGATGTCCTCGGCGGCGATGAGGTGCTCGGCCGTGGCCAGGCGCATGTGGCTGATGTAGATCCCGCCGAACAGCCCGTGCCAGTAGCAGTCGTTCGATTGGCCCTGGTACAGGTGGTCGACGGCACGGTCGCGATCCGCTCCGGAGGGCATCGCCACGACCTTCTCCGACGTGCGCAGCATCTGCTTGTGGAGGTCGTTGATCTCGCGGTACTTGACCTGGAAGTTGCGCCAGAAGGCGCCCCGCAGCCAGCGTGCCTCCGGTCGTCCCTCCGCCTGTGCGGCGTGCAGCACGTGGGCGTAGACGAGGCTCTCATCGGCCGGCAGGGCCCATTCGCCCATCTCGGCGTAGGAGCCCGTCGGGACATAGACCCGGCCGATCGGCCGGTGGTCGCGCAGCCACGCCGACGGGGTGGTGGTCGACAGCCAGTCGGCATTCGCCTCGAGCGCCTCGAAGAAGCGCTCGACCCAGCGGCCCTCGCCCCAGCAGTGCTCCCAGGTGGTCGGCCAGGCGCCGAACTTCTCGCCGTCGTCGCCCATCATCCCGACGCGCTCGCGACCCTCCGTGGCGTACGAGCGCAGGTAGTCGATGACGTCGGGCACGTCGCGGAACGGGATCCGGCGCCGTAGCCCCTGCTCGGTCCCGAAGACCTCGAGGAGGCGGCCCTGGTCCTCGGTCGTGTACGGCCCCCACAGGTCTTCCTCGGGGATGGCGGCCGCGCGGAAGTGCGCGTCATCGAGGATCGTCCAGCCGTAGCCGCCCGCGACCAGCGCCGTCGGCAGGTCCGGCTCCCAGACCCGCTCGGCGAGCCACGCACCCGTGGGCCGGTGGCCGAACAGCCGCTCGAGCTCGTCGCTCATCCGCCGCAGCTGGCCGACGCGGTCGCGCTCCGGCAGCGAGGCGAGGACCGGCTCGTAGTAGCCGCCGCCGAGGATCTCGACCTGATGACGCGCGACCAGGGCATGGAGTCGGTCGATGAAGTCCGGCCGCTCGGCCGCGAACCACGCCAGCAGCGGCCCGGTGTAGTGCAGCGACAGCTGGACGCCCGGGTGCCGCTCCAGGGCCTCGAGCATCGGCAGGTAGGCCTGTTCGTAGACCTCCGCGAAGACCCAACCGAAGTTCCCGACCGGCTGGTGGTTGTGGAGAGCGAGGGCCAGCGAGATGCCGGGCGCCATCGCGCTCAGCGCGCCTCGGCCGCGACCGGAGTGCGGGCCGGCGTCTCGCGGACGGCGACGCCCGCGGCAGGCAGGTAGAGCTGCTCCGTGTATTCGTGGAGCATTCGCGTGGTGGAGAACCGCCACAGGGTGGTCGCCATCGAACGACGCATCACCTCGAGCCAGCCGGGCGGGATCCCCGTGGCGTCACGCGTGTAGTAGCGCGGGATGATGTCGTCCTCGAGGATCCGATAGAGGTCTTGCGAGTCGGCCCAGTCCTGCGCGGCCTCGTCGGGGTTGGTCGTGCGACCGCCGATGGCCCAGCCGTTGTCCTCGGTGAAGCCTTCGTCCCACCAGCCGTCGAGGACGCTCATGTTGGGCACGCCGTTCTGGGCCGCCTTCATGCCCGACGTGCCGGAGGCCTCGAGCGGCCGGCGTGGGTTGTTGAGCCAGACATCGACGCCTTGGACGAGGAACCGGCCGACACGCATGTCGTAGTCCTCGAGGATGAAGACCCGCCCGCGCAACTGCGCCGAGCGTGACAGCTGGAAGATCTCCTGGATCACTTTCTGCCCGGGCCGGTCGGCGGGGTGGGCCTTGCCGGCGAAGACGATCTGGATCGGCCGCTCGGCGTCCCACAACAGTCGGGCGAGCCGGTCGATGTCGCTGAACAGCAGCCCGGCGCGCTTGTAGGTGGCGAAGCGTCGGGCGAAGCCGATGGTCAGGATGCTCGGGTCGAGCGCCGTATCGAGCTCCGCGAGGACGGACGGCGCCTCGCCGTGACGGGCGAACTGGCTGCGCAGGCGACCCTGGGCGAAGTGGGCCAGCTCGCGCTTCTGGCGCAGGTGGGCATCCCACAGGTCGCGCGACGGCACCTTCTCGATCCGCTCCCAGAAC
>DATBSD010000045.1:0-5163 GCA_036559965.1 Candidatus Limnocylindrales bacterium | reverse complement strand
GTCGTGGCTGGCGGAGACGCTCAACTTCTGCACTCGATGCGGCGCGACGCTCCGTTTCGGGCCCATCGACGGCGACCACCGCGAGCGGCTCGTCTGCCCGGCCTGCGGCTACATCGCGTACGTCAATCCGCGGCTCGTGGTCACGACGCTGCCCATCACGGACGCCGGCGAGGTGCTGCTGCTGCGCCGCGGCATCGAGCCTGGCGCGGGACTCTGGGCCCAGCCGGGCGGCTTCCTCGAGATCGACGAGACCGTCCGCGAGGGCGCCATCCGCGAGACCCTCGAGGAGACCGGCCTGATCGTCGAGCCGGGCGAGATCATCGGCTTCTACTCGCGCTTCCAGGCAGCGGTCGTCGTCGTCGCCTTCGAGGCACGCATCGTCTCGGGCGAGCTGCGGCTGAACCCGGAGGCGCTCGAATTCGGGCGCTTCATGCCCGAGGCCGTGCCCTGGGACGAGGTCGCCTTCCACACCTCGACCTGGGCGCTGCGAGACTGGGTCCGGCGCGTCCGGCCCGATCTGCACCCGGAGACACGTCGGGAGCCGCCGGCGATCTGACGCTCCGGGTCGACTAGCCCAGGGCGCCGCGGACCCGATCGAGCGTGATCAGGAAGGTCTCGCGTTGTCCGCCGCGTCGCGGGTAGTCGGCCCCGTTGTAGCGCCGAGACATCCGGTCGATCTGGTCCAGGTCGGTGTCGGGCTCGATGGCCGTCACGCGGCCCGAGGCCTGGATGGATCGGAAGCGGTTGGCCGGGTCGACGACCGAGATGCCAGCGTGCGGATCGGCCCGCCAGTTGCGGCCCTTGAGGGAGCCGACCGGCGAATTGACACGCACGTGCTCGCCGTCCCAGTCGATCCACATCACGTGGTTGAACAACCAGCCGCGCTCGCCGACGGATGAGACATGGGCGAGCACGTCGGTCGTGACCAGGTCGACCAGCTCGTCGGGGATGACGACGGTCCGGTCGCGCATCAGCTCAGGTCGACGTAGACGTTCTTGACCTCGGTGTAGAGATCCATCGCGTGCATGCCCAGCTCGCGGCCGTTGCCCGACATCTTGTAGCCACCGAAGGGCGCCTCCGTGTGGACCGAGCTGTTGGAGTTGACGCTCAGGACACCTGCCTGGACGCCGCGCGCGACCCGCAGCGCGCGCCCGATGTCCCGACTCCAGATCGAGCCCGAGAGGCCGTACGGGGTGTCGTTGGCCATGCGCACCGCATCGGCCTCGGTGTCGAAGGGCACGATCGAGACGACCGGCCCGAAGATCTCCTCGCTGCAGATGCGCATGTCGTTGCTGGCGTTGTCGAAGATCGTCGGCAGCAGGTACGCGCCACCGGCCAGGCCCGGATCGGACGGGGCCGTGCCGCCGACGACCAGCTCGGCGCCTTCGTTTCGCCCGACGCCGATGTACTCGAGGACGCGGTCGCGCTGGCGGGCGCTGATGAGGCTGCCCATCTCGGTCGCATCGTCGGCCGGGTCACCGACCTTGACGTTGCGTGTCGCCTCGGCGAACAGCTCGACGACGCGCTCGTGCACGGAGCGCTCGACGAAGATCCGGCTCCGAGCACAACAATCCTGGCCGGCGTTGTCGAAGACCGAGTAGGGCGACTCCCGTGCGAAGCGTTCCAGGTCGGCGTCGGCGAAGACGATGTTGGGGCTCTTGCCGCCGAGCTCGAGGCTGACCTTCTTGATGGTCCCCGACGCCAGGCGCATGATCTCCTGGCCGGTCGTCGTCTCGCCCGTGAAGGCGATCTTGCCCACGCCTGGGTGAGCGGCGAGGGCAGCTCCGGCGGAGCCGCCCGGCCCGGTCACGACGTTCACGACACCGGGCGGGAAGCCCGCCTCGAGCGCCAGCTCGCCCAGTCGCAGGGCGGTCAGCGGCGTGTACGACGCCGGCTTGAGGATGGCCGTGTTGCCGGCCGCGAGCGCCGGCCCCAGCTTCCAGGCGGCCATGAGCAGAGGGAAGTTCCAGGGCACGATGAGCCCGACGACGCCGATCGGCTCGCGGAGCGTGAAGTCGAGCCCGGGCTTGCTGACCGGGATGGTCTCGCCGAAGACCTTGTTGGCGGCCCCGGCGTAGTACTCGAAGACGAGGCTGACCCCGAGGATCTCGCCGCGCGCCCCGCTGATGGGCTTGCCGCCGTTGCGGCTCTCGAGCTGAGCGAGCTCCTCGAGATGCTGCTTGACGAGGCCGGAGAGCTTCATCAGGGTCCGGCCGCGCTTGCTGGCGGACCACGTGGACCACCCCTTCGGGTCATCGAAGGCGCGCCGCGCGGCGTCGACCGCCCGATCGACGTCGGCCTTGCCGCCCTGTGGCGCCGTCGCGATGGTCGTCCCGTGGGCGGGATCGCCGACGTCGAACGTCTGGCCATCGAGGGCCTCGACGCGCTCGCCGCCGATGACCATGCGGGTCGCCTCGATGCTGGTCTTGCTGTGGACGGGGGGTCGCTGCTCGGTCGTCATGGTCGCCTCGGATGGGGTGTCAGCGGTCAACGGTCGGAGGATCGAGTGTCGGCGACAGCGTACCCCCGGCGCCGGCCATGGAGTAGGCTTCCGCGAGGCCGGGTCGCCCACCATCGGGCACTCGAGCCTCTGGGAGGTGCCCTTCGATGCTCGTCTCGATCCTGCTCATCGGCATGGCGACGATCCTCGGTCCGCGCGTCATCGACATCGTGTTCTGGCTCTTCGCCCAGGATCGCTGGAGCCAGGCGTTCGGCGGCAATATGCTCTGGGCCGTGCTCGGCATCCTCGCGCTGCCCTGGACCACGCTCGCGTTCGTCATCGCCGCGCCCCTCGGCAACGACGCGCTGACGATCGTAGCCGTGGTCATCGGCATCTTCGCCGACGTCGCCACGTACGGCGGCACGGCCTACAAGGGCCAGAGCATCTACAAGGACAACGCCGTCTGATCCTCGCGCCCACGGGCGCAGCCGTCACCGGCCATCCCAGGCCGCTCGGCGGTCGAGGAGCGGCCAGCGCGCATCGATCCACGCCGTGGCGCGCCCGGTCGGGTCGCCCGGCCAGCGCACGCGTCGGTCGCCCAGGCCGACCCAGTCCTCGAGGTGCCAGCAGACGATCGGCGCGATGGCGGCCAAGTAGGCGAAGGTCGACCACCAACCGGCATAGAGCGTGACCAGGTAGACCGCTAGCCCGGCCACGACGACCGCTCGGCCGGTGCGTGCCCATGCAGCGCCGAGGATGATCGTCAGCGCGGCCAGCACCAGCCTGAAGCGGTCGATGACCTCGGCGTCGACGCGCAGCCCGATCGCCCGGAGCGCCGAGGCGAGCGAATAGAACGGCTGCGGATGGACACGCTGAGAGCGCGCGAAGCTGTCGGCGAACGCCCCGCCTCCCCAGGCGAGCAGTGCCGGCAGCCAGACGATGACCGACGCGATCCCGAATCCGATGAGGGCAGGCAGCCGACCGAACCAGAGCAGCGCGGGCAGCCACGCCAGGGCGTAGATCTTGAATGCTGCCGCGACCGCCAACGCCGCGCCGCCCCAGGCCATCGAGCGCTGCATGACGAGGATGGCGCCCAGCAGCAGCAGGCCGGCGGAACCGTCGTTCGAGCCATCCGTCGCCAGCACGATGAGCAGCGGGGCGAAGGCGAAGATGGCCAGGCCGACGGGTCGACCGCGGATGCCCAGCAGGACGAGGATGACGCCCGAGGCGATGAGCTCCATGAGCTCCGGCCAGCCGCGCGCGGGCAGGTACCAGAGCAGCGCCAGCGGCCCATACGGATACGGCGCGCCGGGCGGGATGGTCTCCGGATAGCCGACGCCCCATGGCCCGGCGCCGCTGAGCACGCGCTCGATGGCCGCCACGGTCACGATCAGGGCGTCGGACGAGCTGGCGCCGGTCATCACCAGCCGGACCGCCAGCCCACCGACGACCATCACGATCAGCGCCAGCGGCCCGATCCGGAAGCGCAACGAGACCAGCAGCGTGACGGCCATGACGACGCCCCAGAAGACGATGCCCAGGCGCGGCGAGCCGGCCGGCAGCAGCAGGAACAGGCCGATGACCAGTCCCAGCCAGAGCTGACCGCCGTGCTCGGCCGTCTCGCGCTCGCCCGCCCAGCGTCGGATCGCGGTCGTGGCCGTCACCCTCCGGCGGCCTCGCCCCGGGCGATGAACGTCGCGTAGCGGTCGGGATCGACGTTGCCGCCGCTCAGGAGGGCGACGATCGGTCGCGGCGCGTCCACCGGCAGGGCGAACAGCAGGGCGGCCAGCGATGTCGCGCCGGATGGCTCGAGGACCAGCCGCGCCTCGCGCTGGGCGCGAACCATGGCGCGGCAGATGTCGTCCTCCTCGACGGTCAGGATCCCGTCCACGAAGGCGGTCAGGTGGCGCAACGGCAGCTCGCCGATGGCCGTGCCGCGCTGGCCGTCGGCGATGGTCCGATTGGCCTCGACCGGGTCCCAGCGCACGATCCGCCCGGCCGCCAGCGAGTCGCGGGCGTCGGCGGCGAGGGCCGGCTCCACGCCGTAGACGCGCGCATCGGGCCGGAGCGCCTTGATGGCGGTGGCGACCCCGCTCGAGAGGCCGCCGCCGCCGACGGGCACGAGCACGGTGAACGGGCCAGTCACGTCGAGCGCCTCGAGCTGACGCACGATCTCGAGACCGGCCGTGCCCTGGCCGGCGATGATGCGCGCGTCGTCGTAGGGCGGGATGGGCGCCAGGCCGCGCTCGGCGGCCAGCTCGACCGCCTTCGCTGCGCGTTCGTCCGAGCCCGGCCCCACGAACACGACCTCGGCGCCGTCGGCGCGCGTCCGGGCGACCTTCATGGCCGACGCATCAGAAGGCATCACGATGACCGCCGCGACGCCGAGCATCCGCGCCGCCCGCGCGACGCCCTGTGCGTGATTGCCGCTCGAGTGCGCGATGACCCCGGCTGCCCGCTCGGCCGGCCCCAGTTGGGCGATGGCGTTGTAGGCGCCGCGCAGCTTGAAGGCGCCGATCGGCTGGAGCGACTCCGGTTTGAGATAGGCGCTGGTCGAGCCGTCGGGCGCGATCGGCCCGTAGGGCAGCAGCGGCGTGACGATGGTCACCCCGCGCAGCCGCACGGCGGCGGCTTCGATGTCGGCCAGTGAGACCAGCCCGTCCAGCGCGCGAACGGTCACGGCGGGCCTAGAAGTAGTTGACCGTGATGCCGCCGTCGACCAC
>DATBSD010000044.1:0-3702 GCA_036559965.1 Candidatus Limnocylindrales bacterium | reverse complement strand
CGCACCGGCTCTACGACCTATGTGCTCGTCAACGCGCTCATCCCTGGGGCGGCGGAGGTCATCACGCTGCCCTGACGCCAGGGGCTCGAGTCGCGCCCCCGCGAGTATCGTGCCGTCGAACCGGGCACCAGTCGTCCCTTGACGTCCGCTCGAACGGGCGTGCTATCCTCGCCGCCCTTCCGACGCCCGATCGTCGTCGCGCAGCTAGCACGAGGTCGTTCAGCAGCCCGTGGCCGCCCCGCAGCGCATCGCTCCCGGCCAGCTCGAGGTCGGCCTCCGTACCGAGCTCCCGACCCTCGCCATCGAGCCCGAGTGGAAGGCCCAGCAGCGTCTCTGGGGCCACGCCTTCCATCCCATGTGCAGCTACCTCGCGATGTTCCCTGCCGCCCTCGCCCACGCCTTCATCGCCCGCTACAGCCGGCCAGGTGATGTCGTGCTCGATCCCTTCAGTGGTCGCGGCACGACGCCGCTCCAGGCCTGCGCCGAGGGACGGGTGGGGGTCGGCAACGACCTCAACCCGATGGCCTACCTGCTGACCGCCGCCAAGGTCGAGCCGCCGACGCGCGCCGCGCTGACGACCCGCCTCAACGTGCTTCGCGTCGAGTACTCCCTGGCCGAGGCCGAGTGGCGCCGCCTTGCCGACGCCGCGAAGGCCCACTCAGGATCGAGCGGCGCGACGGTACCCGGGGCGGGCGGTCGTTCCGAGGCCTCGCCGCTGCCGGCCGAGGTCGCGCTGGCATTCCACCCGCGAACCCTGGCCGAGGTGCTCTTCCTGCGCGCCAGTCTGCGTCTCGACGACCCGGTCGACCGCTTCCTCGCCGGCGCGCTCATCGGCATCCTTCACGGGCGCAGCCCGACCTACCTGTCGGACATCATGCCCAATACCTTCAGCATGGCACCGCGCTACGTGCGCGACTTCGTGGCCCGGACCGGGTTCGTGGCCGCCGAGCGCGACACGTTCGCGTGCCTCGACGCCAAGCTGCGTCGCCTCTTCCGGCAGGGCCTGCCGGCGCAGCGCGGCCTGGCTCTCTTCGGCGACGCGCGCGATGCCGGCACGCGCGCCCGCCTCGCACTGCGGCAGCGCGCGCTGCCCGACCGGGCCCGCCTCGTCGTCACCAGCCCGCCCTACCTGCGGGTCGTCAAGTACGGCTACTACAACTGGCTCCGGCTGTGGTTCATGGGCGTCGATCCGGACCAGGTCGATCGCAGCCTCGACGACGCGCATCAGCTCGATGCGTACCTCGTGTTCATGCGCCAGACGCTCGCCGACCTGCGCGGCGCCCTGACCGACGATGCCGTCGTCGTGCTCGTCATCGGCGACGTCGAGCTCGACCGCGGTCGCGCGACCGAAGACGGGATCGGCCTCGCCGAGACCGTCTGGGAACGGGCGGCTGCGCCCGAGGGTTACCGGCTGGCCGGCATCGCGCGCGACGACATCGCGGCGCAGCGCAAGATGACCAAGATCTGGGGCGACGAGGCCGGACGGACGACGAAGACCGACCGCATCCTGGTCATGGCGCCGACCGAGCAGGGTCGCCGCAGGGCGCTCGCCGGGGTCTCCTTGCCCATCGCCTGGACGTGGCCGCCCGACGCTCGGTTGCGGGCCGTCTGATGGGTCGGCGCGCCCGGGGCGCGTCCTCCTATACTCGGGTCCCATGCGGCAGATGTATCACCCGGACGACCTTGCGGCGATGGATCCGCTGGTGCTGATGAAGAACCTCGACCATGCGCGGATGACGAGCCGGCGCCTGTCCTATGTCCTCCAGCAGCAGGTCCACCTCTACACGCCCGAAGCGAACCAGCTACGCGACGAGATCGACCTCTACGTCGAGGCTGAGCGTCAGATCGAGGGTGAGCTGGCCCGCCGACAGATCCGGGACTAACGGCGCGGGCGCGAGGCCGACGAGTCAGTCCGCGCCGGCGCCGACCGGGTGGAGCCGGACGACCGGTGACGGCTCACGATCACCAGGGGCTGCCGCGGCACGATCCGCCGTCGCGGCCGCCTGCGCAGCTCGGCGGCGGCGTTCGCGCTCGTCGCGACTGACGTCCGCCGCCACGGCAGCCAGGCCGGGCAGGTCGGAAAGGGTGAAGCAGATGCCCTGATCGGCCAGCTCGGAGAAGCCCCAGCCGCGGAAGACGCCCTTGGCGGCCACGGCGCACATCTCGTCGTAGAGCTCTGGCCAGCCGACGCGCCGACGGTGGTAGCAGAAGCGCACGAACTCCTCGACGGCCAGCGCCGGGGTGGCCGGCCCTCCGTGATCGGGAGCGACCGCCTGCATCCCATCGCGCACGTTCATCAGCCGCCGAACCCTCCCGTCATCCCCGCGTGATCCGGGCACGCGCAGGCGCGACTCGAGCGCCCGAAGTGCCACCCCACGGCGGTCGGTCGCCACCCTGGACGGTGCTGGAGCCGCGGCTCCCGGGGTCCGTCCGGCCCCGTGATGAGTCCATCGCCATGGTACCGCGGACGGGCGCCGGATGGGAGGCCATCTGTCCACCATCTTGTCCACCAAGTTGTCCACAGCCCCGTCGAAGGCGGGGTTGTCGACCGGTCAGGCGACCCTTCGGACGCCGACCCCCGGGGCCTCGGGCAGCTGCCACCGGCATGCGTCGTCGAGCTCGAGTCCGGTGAACGGGTCGTCGATGAGCAGCAGGTTGCCATCGAGGTCGACCCAGTCGACGAGCCCCGCGACCGCTGCCGAGGCGGCGATGCCGAGGCTCGTCTCCTCCATGCAGCCAAGGAAGATGCGGAAGCCCAGCTCGCGGGCGCGCACGATCATGCGCAGCGCCGGCCCGACACCGCCGACCTTGGCCAGCTTGACGTTGACGCCGGCCACGACGCCCACGAGGCCGTCGAGATCAGCAGCGACGACGGCGCTCTCGTCGGCCACGATGGGCAGGCTCGACCGCCCCTGGAGCCAGCCGAGCTGGTCGAGGCGACGCGCCCCGAACGGCTGCTCGATGAGCTCGACCCCGAGCTCGACGCACACCGGCAGCAGCTCGTCGGCGATCTCCGGCGTCCAGCCCGTGTTGGCATCGACCCGCAGCGCGCCGTCGTAGACGTCTCGCACCGCCCGCAGCGTCTCGAGGTCGGACTCACCGCCGAGTTTGATCTTGAGCGCCGGGAACTTCGCCGCCCGCCGGGCGCGCTCGGCGACCACCGCCGGCTCGTCGATGCCGATGGTGTAGTCGGTCGGCGGCAGCGCCCGGGGGGTGCCGAGCAGCTCGGGCAAGGCCAAGCCGAGGCGCTTGCCGGCCAGATCGTGCAGGGCGATGTCGACGAGGCACTTGGCGGCGCCGTTGTGTGACAGCCGCTCGTCCATGGCCGCCGCCGCATCGATCAGCCACCGCCGCACGTCGACAAGATCGTCCGGCATGGCGCCAAGCGCCGCGACCGCGTCGACGAGGAGGGGCACGACAGCCGACACGGTCGCCGGGGTCTCGCCATAGAACGCGTCCGGAAAGCCCTCCCCGATGCCGGTGCCACCGTCCTCGGCAGTGACGATGCCGACGACGGTCCGAGCCACCTCGTCGCGCGGGCCGCGGGCGATCCGGAACGGGTCGCGAAAGGCGAGCTCGAGGACCTCGGTCGCGACCTTCATGCCAGCCGCGCACGCAACGCATCGAGCAATCGCTCGCCGCCGAATCGGTAGGGGTCGTCGCAGGGCAGGCCGAGCTCTTCGGCCGTGCGCGCGATCTCGC
>DATBSD010000043.1:0-8293 GCA_036559965.1 Candidatus Limnocylindrales bacterium | reverse complement strand
ACCTGACGGCCTGGGTCCGGCGCTTCCATCGCCTGACCGATGCGGACGCCTGGCTGGCCGACGAGCACGATGCCCGCGGACGTCGGCGAAGATTGCCGATCACCGTACACCGCACGAGCGAGCCGGGCGCCTGGATCGTCGCCTTTCCCTGGCGCGAGCACGAGCGGGCCCTGGAGATCGCCGAGGCCGCCATGCGCTGTTGCGATCGAGACTTGGCCCCGACCACGCCGGTGCGTCGCAGCCGGACCGTGACGCGCGCCGTCGGCCGCATCCAGGCGGCCGGTCATACGCCCCCCGCCTGGCTGCGCGATGCCGATCGACGGCTACCGATCATCAGCATCAGCGGCACCAACGGCAAGACGACCACGACCCGGATGATCGCCGCCATCCTGCGTGCCGCCGGTCGTCGAGTCGGCTACACGACCTCCGATGGCGTGCTCGTCGATGGCCGCCTCATCGAGCCCGGCGACTGGACGGGGCCTGCCGGAGCCAAGCAGATCCTCGATCGGGCGGACGTCGACGTGGCCGTCCTGGAGACCGCGCGCGGCGGCATCCTGCTGCGCGGCGTCGGCTACGAGTCGAACGATGCCAGCGTCCTGACCAACGTCAGCGCGGACCATCTCGACCTGCAGGGCATCCACACCCTGCCTGAGCTGGTCGAGGTCAAGGCCGTGATCACGCGCATCACGCAGCCCGGCGGGCGGGTCGTGCTCAACGCCGATGATCCGCTCGTCGCTGCGCGCGCGCGCCACGTCCGGGCACCGGTCACCTTCTTCTCCACCCGCCCGCCCAGCCGCGCCCTTCGACGGCACCTGTCGCGCGGCGGTCGAGCGGTGGTCATCGAGGACGGCTGGATCGTCACCCGTCACGGCGCTGCGCGCGAGCCGATCGTGGCCGTCGCCGAG
Organism: Candidatus Limnocylindrales bacterium; assembly: GCA_036559965.1. Taxonomy (GTDB): domain Bacteria; phylum Chloroflexota; class Limnocylindria; order Limnocylindrales; family CSP1-4; genus CSP1-4. The sequence goes on along the minus strand of DATBSD010000043.1, from coordinate 7,388 downwards.
GTGCCCGCCACGCTGTTCGGGCTGGCCGCGCACAACGTCGCCAACGCGCTGGCAGCGACCGCCGGCGCCATGACGCTCGGCGCCGCGGTGGCGGAGGTGGCCGACGGCCTGCGTGCCTTCCAGCCGGGCGCCGTCCTGACCCCTGGACGCCTGAACCTCTATCGCCTCGGGAGTCGGGTCGTCATCGTCGACTTCGCCCACAACGAGGCCGGCGTCAGCGTCCTGCTCGACGTGGCCCAGGGCATCGCCGGCGGTGCGGCGGGTCGGACCCGGCCGGTGACCCTGATCATCGGCACGGCCGGCGACCGGCCTGACGACACCCTCCGTGGCATCGCCCGGATCGCCGGGCAGCGAGCCGACCATGTGGTCATCAAGCAGACGCTCGGCTACCTGCGCGGGCGGACTGCCGAGTCGGTCGTCGGCGAGTTCCAGGCCGGCCTGGCTGAGGTCGGCATCGACCCGCGCGACGTGCCCGTCTTCGAGAGCGAGACGGCGGCGCTCGGCGCGGTGCTGGCGGCCGGCGATGGGCACGCTGGAGGGTCGGGATCATCGCTCGGCGGCGCCGTCGTGGCCATCATGTGCCATCAGGATCGCGATGGGGTCGAAGCGCTCCTGGCCCGGCTTGGCGCGCGCCCGGTCGACCCACTGAGCGACCTGCCCGAGCTCATGCCCCGACTCCAGGCTCGTCCCCACCGAGGGCACTGAGGGCGGCGCGGCGGGCCTGAGTCGGTCGTGCCGGGCCTCCGGCTCGCGGATCGACTTGCCGACGTCGTGATGACGGAGGCATGATGACGATCGAGGTCGGCGAGCCGCGCCGACGGAGAGGAGGCACCCATGGAGGCCATCGTCGGCGTCATCCTCGTCGTGATCTCGGCCGTCGAGATCCTGTGGGTCGTGCGGACCGTCCAGGGGAACATGCCCAAGGCCTGAGCAAGGCTCCAGCCTGCCCGTCGGGCGACCGCAGCGTCTGTCGGCGCCAGCTATCGGGCCCGGCCAGCTACCAGGCCCGGCCAGCGAGTCTAGCCCTCGGGGACCGCCATCTCGCCCGGGGCCACGATCGCCGTCGCGCGTCGCGGCGCGCGGTTGAGCCCCATCGCCTCCCGGTAGACGCCGGCGGCATCGTCGGCACACACGACGATGAGGTCGCCGGCGCGCGCCTCGGCCAGCGCCCTACGTGCGGCGTCCATCTCATCGAGCACCGGCTCGGCGACCTCCGTCCGCGCCTTGCCGGCCTTCCTGGCTGAAGCCACGCCGGCCAGCACGTTGCTCGCCGACTCGCCGGCCTTGCGGCCGCGCAGATTGCGATCCTCGCGCACGTAGATGCGATCGAACGAGGCGGCAGCCAAGGCGCCGTACTCTCGTTGGTCACCGTTCGGACGGTCGCCGGGGATGCCGATGACGCCGAAGGCGCGACCGGTGCGCTTGGGCGGCTCGACGTCGCGCGGGCTGGCCCCGTCGCCGTTCCGGCTGCGGCCGCGTCCCCGCCGTGGCTCGTCTCCGGCCATCAGCAGGTCGACGAACTCGGTCAGGCGCCGCATGCCGTCGACGTTGTGGCAGTAGTCGATGATCACGCGGTAGCCGTTCATCTCGATCAGGTTCAGTCGGCCCGGTGCCTGGAAGAACGAGGTCGAGAAGGTCCGTAGTCCCTGCCGGATGTCGTGCATGTGGGCGCCCGCCGCCCAGGCCGCCGCCGCGGCGGCGAGCGCGTTGGCCACGTTCATCCGAGCTCGGCCGCCGAAGGTCGCCGGGATGAGGTGCGTGTGCAGGAGCGGCATGACACGCGGACCGTGGCGCAGGACGACCAGCTCGCCCTCCTCGGTCTCCTGGAGCACGATGGCGGCGCCGCCGCGACCGCAATGGGTGTCCACCCGCAGCCAACCGGCGGCCTCACGGTCGGTGGCCATGGAGAAGTAGACGATCCGGCCGTGGCAGTGGCGCCCCATGCGCGCCACGGACGGATCGTCGGCGTTGAGCACGGCGGTGCCGGAGCGCGGCACCGCCTCGACCACGACGGCCTTGACGTCGGCCAGCTGGCGCAGCGTGTTGATGCCGCCCAGGCCCAGGTGGTCGCCGGTCACGTTGGTCACCACGGCGACGTCGTTCCGGTCGTACCCCAGGCCTTCGCGCAGGATCCCGCCACGGGCGACCTCGAAGACGGCGGTGTCGACGCTTGGGTTCTGGAGCACCATCTGCGCCGACTTCGGTCCCGACATGTCGCCGCGCTTGATGAGCCGGCCGTCGATCACGATGCCGTCGGTGGTGGTCATCCCGACGCGCCGACCCATGAGCTTGAGGATGTGAGCGATCATGCGCACCGTCGTCGTCTTGCCGTTGGTGCCGGTCACGGCCAGGATCGGGATGCGGGAGGCGGTGCCCGGCGGGAAGAGCAGGTCGAGGACCGGCTTGGCCACGTACTGCGGCTCGCCGATGGTCGGGTGGGTGTGCATCCGGAAGCCGGGGGCCGCGTTGACCTCGACGATCGCACCGCCCTGCTCGCGGACCGGGATGGCGATGTCGGGCACGATGAAGTCGATGCCGGCGACGTCCAGGCCGACGACGCGAGCCGCCGTCTCGGCGACCTCGATGTTCTCCGGGTGGGCCTCGACGGTCCGGTCGATCGAGGTGCCACCGGTCGACATGTTCCCGGTCAGGGCCAGCTTGATCCAGACGCCTGCCGGCGGGACCGCGTCAAACTCCCAGCCTTGGTCGCGAACGAGCTCCTCGGCCGCGCCGTCGAGGCTGATCTTGGTCAGCACCTTCTCGTGGCCGATGCCGCGCCGAGGATCCCGGTTCTCCAGCTCGACCAGCTCGCGCACCGTGTGCTCGCCGTCGGCCGTCACGCTGGCCGGCACGCGCTCCGCGATGGCCGCCATGCGACCGCCGATGACGAGGCAGCGATAGTCGTTGCCGGTCACATAGCTCTCGACCACGACGTCGCCGGCGCGCGATTGTGCCAGCGCCAGCGGGTAGGCCTTGCGCACGTCGGCCTCATCGCGCAGGTCGAGGTTGACGCCGCGACCATGGTTGCCGTCGAGCGGCTTGACGACGCATGGGAAGCCGATCGACTCGGCCGCTCGCACCGCGCCGTCGACATCGTCGACGACCTCGGAGCGCGGGACCGGCAGGCCGGCCGCGCTGAGCAGGGCGTTGGTCAGGCTCTTGTCCGAGGCGACGTCGACCGCGATGGCACCGGTGCGCGACGTCATCGTCGCGCGGATGCGTTGCTGATGGACGCCCTGGCCGAGTTGGATGAGGCTGTACCGATCGAGGCGGATCCAGGGCACGTCCCGCTGCACCGCCTCGTCGATGAGCGCCTGCGTCGACGGGCCGAAGGCCTGCCGCTCGGCGAGGCGGATCAGCCGCTCGAGCTCGGTCTGGTAGTCGAAGCCGGCCGTCGATGGGTCCGCGGGAGCCACCAGGTGGTTGACGAAGGCGACCGCGATCTTGCCGGCTTCGACGCCGACCCGCTCCTCGGCATACTCATAGATGACGTTGTACTGGCCATGCGTGCCGGTCGAGCGCGTCTTGCCGTGGCGGGCCTCTGTGCCGGCCAGGGTCTGCAGCTCGAGGGCGATGTGCTCCGAGATGTGGCCCATCCACGTCCCTTCGCGGAGTCGGCTGATGAAGCCGCCGCGGCGACCGAGGGAGCAGGCGTGCTCCTCGAGCGAGGGCATGGCCGCCACGAGGTGTTCGGTGAAGCCGGGCACGAGGTTCGAGGGGAAGTCCTCGAGGACGCCGAGGTCGACGACCATGCGGATGACCGGCTCCCGCGCCCAGTAGTTGGGGCCGCGCATGACGCGCGTCTCGACGATGCGCAGCTCCGGGCGCGGCATCGACGGCGTCGTCGGCTGGGCGTTCGACTGGGTCACCGTTCCTCCGTATGGGTCAGCTCGAGGCGAGGGACTCCCCGCCCTCGAGGGCATGCAGCCGCGGGCTCGCCAGGCGGACCCGACGCCGAAGGTCGAAGCGATAACCGGCCGGGAAGGAGTGCAGCACGACGTTGCTGATCATGATCGGTCGATGCGCCGAGACCTCCCAGGCGTCGGTGTCGGCGCCGGAGCCGTCGATGATGGTCACGCTGCGGCGCCCGATGACCTCCAGCACCTGGTCCGGGCCAACCACGCCTGCGGTGTCCTCGTCGACGCCGATCCCGAGCAGCGAGGGGTTCTGGGCGATGATCGCCAGCAGCCGCCCCAGGCGATTCCGTTGCTGGAAGTGCTGGTCGACGATGACGCCTGGCAGCACACCGAGTCCGGCGGCCATCTGGGCCATCCGTTGTCGCGGCGAGCCTCCGCTCGCCCCGAAGGCCATCATGTGGCTGCTCATGGCGCTGGCGCCGGCGCTCGTGCCGGCCACGACGGCGCCCTCGCGGTGCCGGTCGAGGATGGCCTGGGCGAGGCGGGTGCCGCCGATCGTCGAGCTCAGACGCAGCTGGTTGCCACCGGTCAGGAAGATGCCGGTTGCATCGAGCACCGAGGCCACGACCGAGTCGTCGTTGGCCTGCGGCCGGGTCGTGGCGTGGACGGGCCGAACGTCGTGGCAGCCGAGCTCACCGAAGACGCGCCGATACAGTTCGCCGGCTGCCGCACCGAGCGAGGAGGCCGTGCTGATGACCGCGACGCGCGCGTCCGTCCCACCGGCCAGCGCCACGAAGCGGGCCAGGATGAGGCGCTCTCGGACCTTGTCCTCGGCGCCACCGATGACCATGACGTGCCCTTCGGCCACGGAGCTACCCACCTCGCTTGAGCGTCCGGAGAGGATACCAGCGCGACGGTCGGCGGCGGCGACCTAGGTGCCCGGAGTCACCGCCGCGGCGGCGATGCCCTTCGCCCGACGCTCCGCCATCTGGACCTCGAACGACCGGGTATCGACCCGCGTCAGGGCCAGGGCGCCAAGCCCATAGAACGAGACGGCGAGGCCGAGGGCGACGCGCGGCCCGAGGGCGGCATCGCCGGTCAGGCTGGTAGTCGAGGCGATGACGACACCACCGATGGCGCCCGCGATGGCGCCCGAGGTCGCGGTGACGACGTTGCTGATGCCCATGTAGCGACCGGCCGTGACCTTGGGGATGATGTCGACCATCAGCGCCCAGTCGACCGAGATGAACATGCCCGCGCCGACGCCGATGGGTACCGCCGCCAGGCCACCGAGCGGGAAGCGCGCACCACCGATGACCAGCTCCGGCTGGGCGGAGGTGGTGGCCAGCAGCGCCAGGCCGACCGCGCCGATGGCGCAGCTCAGCCAGATCATCTGTCGACGGCCGACGCGATCCGAGATCGGACCGGCGACGACCGAGACGATGGCCGCCGTCAGGACGGTCACCGCCAGCAGGATGACGATCGCCGTCGCGGCTTCCTCGCTCGAGTAGACCATTGAGCGCGTCAGGAAGAAGAAGGCCAGGGCGGTCACCGAGCCGACCGTCATGAGGATGAAAAAGCGGCTCACAAGCAGCCAGACGAAGCTCCGATGGCCCCACGCCTCCGCCACCGCGCCCTTGACGCCGTCGACCATGCTCCCGGCTCGTTTGGGCATCTCGACCGGTCGATCGGCGACACCGAAGACGGCGGGCAACATCGTGCTGACCTCGAGCACCGCCAGGCCGATGATGCCCAGCGACGGCTCGCCGAGGGCGATGGCGACGCCCGCGATGCCGGCTCCGAGGAGCTGGCCACTGACGGTCATCGTGCCGACCAGGCCCGATGCAAGGCCGACCTGCTCCTCGGGGACGAGGTCGGGCACGTAACCCTGGAAGGGGCCCTGGGCGAGGTTGCTCGAGAACTGCAGGAGGACGATCAGGACCGCCAGGGCCAGAAATGTCTGCGAATTCGCGAGCAGGACGAGGAAGAGCACGTCGAGCGAGGTACCGACGAGGATCCACGGTCGCCGCCGACCGAGGCGGCTTCGCGTGTAGTCGCTCAGCGCGGCTGCGATCGGCTGGACCAGAAAGGCGACCAGCGATCCGACCAGCAGGACGGCCCCGAGGGCGACCTCGGACCGCACTCGGACGTCGCCGAAGACCGGCGTCAGCTGCTCGACGGGCATCGTGGCGCAGGAGGTCGCGTCGGCACCGGCTGGACAGATGAGCTGCTGGGAGATGAGGGGCAGGAGCGTGAAAGAGAGGCCCGCCCAGAGGCCGCTGATGGCTAGCCAATAGAGGCTGATACGCAGCAGCTCGACCTTGGAGAGGGCCCGCTTGTCTCCCGGTCGCGTCTCGGCCGTCGCCATCGATGGCGCCTGGGCCGCCTCGGTCACGATCCTCGCTCCTCTCGCACGTTCGGCATCCTACAGGCCACCGACGCGCCCCGAAGCCGCTCGTTACGAGCGTGGCCCCGCTTGGCAGGTCTGACACCACCAGGTCCGACGAGCCGGGTCGCCGGCGACGCGACTCCGGATGGGCTGGCCGCAGCGACGGCATGGCCGACCGGTCCTCCCATAGACCCAGAGCCGCTCGCCCGGCCGTGCGCCGGGCACCGTCGAGCGTGACGGCGACATGCGGTTCGCGCGCAGGAGCGCCCGCCCGGCATCGATGAGCCGCCCCAGCGTCGCGTCCGGCAAGAGTCCCAATGGGGCGAACGGGTCGACGCGCTGGACGAAGCAGACCTCGCTCCGGTACACGTTGCCGAGGCCCGCCGCGACCCGTTGGTCGAGCAAGGCCTCGCCGACCGGTGTCGACGATGGCAGGGCTCGCAGACGCCCGACGATGACGGCCGTCGGTGCGTCGCTCGTGATGAGGTCCGGCCCAAGCGAGCGGAGGACAGGGTGGAGGACCAGCGCGCGAGTCTCGAGCAGTTCGACCGTCGGTGCATCGAAGCAGACGGCGACGGCGCCCGGGACCTCGAGCACGGCGACAGCGCGGGCGGCCGCGTGGAGCCACGTCTCGCCGGTCCGATAGCGATGCCATGTTCCGTGCATGCCCAGATGCGTGTGGAGGCTCAGACCGCGGTCGCCGTCGACCAGCAGATGCTTGCCGATCGACTCGACACGAACGATGCGGCTGCTCACGAGCCGCTCGAGCTGGGCGCCGCTGGCCCGCCCGCGGGCCGCCGTCACGATCCGCCCGAGAAGGACTTCACGAAGGACAGCGGCCGTGCGGAAGATGGTGTCGCCCTCAGGCATGCCGCTTGGTGTTGTCGGCGGCTCAGCTCGCCGTCACGGTCGCCGTTTTCCCGCGGCCATCAGCCGACGACGCGAGCCGCACGAACCGGAGCATGCGGAGCGCCATCGGGTCCCAGCGTCACACCGTGGCCGGGATGAACGACGCGGCGCTGCCGGGCACCGGGAGCGACCAGCTGGAAGAGCGAGCGGTCGAGCGAGTAGAGGCCGGTCGAAGCCACGCCGATCGAGCCGAGGCGAAACGTGAAGACCGGGTTCTCCGTGTTGCCGGCATA
>DATBSD010000042.1:0-34241 GCA_036559965.1 Candidatus Limnocylindrales bacterium | reverse complement strand
TTGTCGATCTCGTCGATGTAGATGATCCCGCGCTGGGCACGCGCGACGTCGAAGTCGGCAGCCTGGATGAGTCGCAACAGGATGTTCTCGACGTCCTCGCCGACGTAGCCTGCCTCCGTCAGCGATGTCGCGTCGGCGATGCAGAACGGCACGTCGAGGACGCGGGCGAGGGTCTGCGCGAGCAGCGTCTTGCCGGAGCCGGTCGGGCCGACGAGCATGACATTCGACTTCTGGAGCTCGACGTCGTCGACCTGGTGGCCGGCGTTGACGCGCTTGTAGTGGTTGTAGACGGCGACCGAGAGGACCTTCTTGGCGCGATCCTGGCTGATCACGTAGTCGTCGAGGGCGTCCTTGATCTGGCGCGGGTTGGGCAGCTTCGACGCCGCCGGCTTGGCGCGCGGCGTCTCGAGCATCTCCTCTTCGATGATCTCCTGGCAGAGGTTGATGCATTCGTCGCAGATATAGACGCCCTGACCCGCGATGAGCTTGCGGACCTGCTCCTGGCTCTTGCCGCAGAAGCTACAGCGGTAGGGCACCTTGGGGCTCTTGCCCGATGTCGTCGCCACCCGTCTCCCGTTCGACCTCTTCCTGCGCCGCCGTCGGGGTCAGTCCCCGGCGGCCCCCTTGTCGCCCTTGGCCCGTTCGTCCTTCGCCTGCGCGATGAGCGAATCGCCGGGGCGACCCATGACCTCGTCGATGATGCCATACGCCTTGGCCTGCTCGGGACTCATGAAATAGTCCCGTTCCGTGTCTTTCGTGATCTTCTCGACCGTCTGCCCGGTGTGGTGGGCAAGGATCTCGTGCAGCCGCACGTTCAGGGTCTCGAGCTCCTTGACCTGGATGAAGACGTCGGGCGTGTTGCCCCGGAAGCCGCCCGACCCCTGGTGGATCATGATCCGGCTGTTGGGCAGCGAATAGCGCTTGCCCTTGGCGCCGGCCGCCAGGAGGACGCTCGCCATGCTCGCGGCCATGCCGATGCAGATGGTCGCCATCGGTGCCCGCAGGTACTCCATCGTGTCGTAGATGGCGAGGCCGGATGTGACGATGCCGCCGGGAGAGTTGACGTACAGGTTGACGTCCTTCTCGGGATCCTCGGACTCCAGGAACAGGAGCTGGGCGATGACGAGGTTGGCAACGTGGTCCTCGATGGCATCACCCAGGAAGATGATGCGCTCCTTGAGCAGGCGGCTGTAGATGTCGTAGGCACGCTCGCCCCGGCTGCTGGTCTCGATGACCATGGGCACGAGCATCGCGCGCGTCTGGAGGGCGGCAGCCAGGGCGACCGAGTCGCGTCCGAAGGCGGCCCGCGTGGTCGTCTCGGCGGCCCGCAGGGCGGCCCGCTGGCTGGGCGTCGATGGTCGGGTCATGCAGGGATCCCTTCCTGGGGCTCGGGCTGGGCGGCGGTCGCATGGTCATGATGATCGTGGGCGCCGTGGTCGTGGTCGTGGTCGTGCGCCATGGCGCCGGGTTCGGCCGCAGCACCAGGGCTATCTTCGAGGTGCGGCAGTGGCCCGACCTCGGGATGCGCTGCGAGCCAGCGATCGACGAGCGATTCGACGACCGCGGTGCGGCGCAGCGTCGCGCGCAGGTAGGCGCGGCCACGCGGTGAGTCGAAGTAGGCGATGAGCTTGGGGTTCTCCGGGCTGCGCTCGCGGGCGCGGTCGATCTCGGCCTGCACGGCCTCGTCGCTCGCCTCGACGCCCTCGGCATCGGCCACCGCCGAGAGCACGAGCAGGACCTTGACGCGGTGCTCCGCCGGGTCGCGCCACTCGGCATGCAGCTCGTCGCTCGTCTTCTCGACGGCCTGGAGATAGGCCGCTTCCTCGATGCCCTGCTCGGCCAGGCGCACTCGCAGCTCGTCGTGCATGACCTCGACCTCCCGCTCGACGAGCAGGTCGGGGATGTCGACGGTGCTGTTGGCAACGGCGTATTCGATGATGCGTTCGGAGAAGCCATGGCGCGCCCGGTCGCGGGCGTTGGCCGCCAGCCGTCGACGCAGGTCGTCGCGCAGATGATCCATGTCGCGGAAGCTGCCGATGGACTGCGCGAAGGCATCGTCGGCCACGGGCAGGTCGGGCACGCGCAGCTCGCGCAGCGTGACCGTGAACTCGACCGGCTGTCCGGCCAGGCTGCTTTCGGCGTAGTCCGTCGGGAAGGTCAGCGGGACCACCCGCTCCTCACCCTCGACCATGCGCGCGAGTGCTTCCTCGAAGCCGGGGATCATGCGCCCCGATCCGAGACGCAGCGGGTAGCGCTCGGCGGTGCCGCCCTCGAACGGTTCGCCATCTCGCCGCCCGACGAAACCGATGACCGCGTAGTCGCCCTCCTGGGCGCCGCGGCCTTCGACCGGCACGAGGCTCGCGTTCTGCTCGCGGAGCTGCTCGACGACCTGATCGACCTTCTCGTCGTCGACCTCGTCGATGTCGATGCCGAAGGGGTAGTTCGTGTAGTCGCCCAGCTTGACCGCCGGCCGGATGGGCAGCACGACGCGGTAGGCGGCCCCCTCCCCCTCGACGAAGCGCAGCCACTCGGGCTGGGGGATGCTCAGGATGTCGAGATCGCGCTCGGTGATGGCCTCGACGACCGACGACTCGAAGAGGTGCTCCTTGGCGTCGTCGTAGATCGGATCCGGCGCCGTCGGGTCCGACCGGCGGACGCCGAGAGCGCGCTCGAGCATCGGGCGGGGCACCTTGCCCGGCCGGAAGCCGGGCACTCGGGTGCGTCGTCCGAGGTGACGGACGGCCTCGTCGATGGCGCGCTGGATGATCTGAGCTTCGAGCTCGACGTCGAGCACGACCGTGCTCTTGTCGGCCGTGGTGGCGGTCACGTTCATCGCCCGGGAGTATAGGCCGGGCACCCTCGATGGACCGGGCGCGGCTCGTCAGTCGTCGCGGGTGCGCCAGATCGACAGGTTCGAGGCCGGCTCCGAGTAGGCGATCCGGAACATCCAGATGGTGCCGGCGATTGCACCCGCGGTGCCCGCCATCGCCAAGACCAGGACCCAGTCCGGTCCCGGGATAGTCGGCCGGTCGAGGCCGATCATGCTCGACAGTCCGAGGGACGCCACAGCTACGCCAGCGATCGCCGCGCCCAGCTCCAGGCGGGTCACGAGCCAGCGCACGGTCAGCCGCCGTCGGATCGGCATCGGGAGCGCGATGCCCACGGCCAACAAGCCAGGAACGAGGTCGAGCAGCTCCGTCAGATGCCACCCGACGCCAGGCTCGCGATCACGGAAGATCGACCGACCGGGATCCTCGTCAGGCCCGGTGATCCTGTGGATCCAGAGCAGGCCGATGAGTGCACCGACACCACCGACGGCGAGGATGACAAAGGGAAGCGGCACACCGAGGATGCTCGGCTCGTGGAGGAACATCGGTTCGAACCACATGCCCGCAGCCTACGCCTCGCCCAGCGTCGGGACAACCGCCCAGATCAGAGGTGCACCGACTCAGCCAGACTCTGGTGGGCGAGGTCGGGGTCGAACCGACACGCCGCTCGCGCGGCACCGGCTCCTAAGGCCGGCGCGTCTGCCATTCCGCCACTCGCCCGTGGCGGAGTCTAGTGCTTCGCCCCCAGCCCGCCTGATCAGACGCCGTCGAGGTCCTCGTCGGACGGGATGTCGTCTTCGGGCACCTTGTCGTCATCGACCGCGAAGAGTCGCCGTGCGAGCTCGCCCGCCGACCGGGCTGCGATCACGGTCGTGAACACGTTGGCGCCCCGCCAGAACGTGTTCGAGGCGCCGCTCCGAAGGCGCCCGCCGCGCTTCTGCCCGGCCAGGTAGTTCGCGAACTCGCGGTCCAGGCGCGCCCGGATGAGGTCGGTGTCACCGCCCAGGTCCCGCACCAGGCGGTCGATCTCGTCGGGCAGGACCGCCTTGGGCGTCGGCGGCCGGCCGCCCCGCAGGATGCGGGTCACGCGGCGCGCCGAGCGCTGCGGCCCGCCGACCAGGAGGAAGGCGAGCCCGCCGACGCCGGCAGCGATCTTCGTCGGATTGCGGCGCACCTTGGCCGGGATGTCGAGCGCGGCGCGCGTCGAACCACCCAGCCCGTCGACCTCGGCCAGGAGCGCCGTCCTGGCCTCGATCACTCGCTGCCGGGCCGCCGCAGTCGGGTCGTCCATTCCTGCTCCACCCACTCCTTCGTCTCGAGTGCCGATTCATAGCTCTGGCGCGGCCACAGCTTCTCGAAGCGCGCCTGGGGATCGAGGTTCGCTTGCGAGGCAGCCCTGGCCATGAGCGCGATCCAGACGCTCAGGCCGGCGGTCACACCGGCCGCCGCGGCCGGCTGCCAACCGAAGACGAGGCCGCCGAAGACCAGCCCGACGAGGAAGCCGCCGAGAGCGCCCACGACGAGCCCCGAGACAGCGCCCAGGACGCCCTGACCACGGGCACCGATGACGAGGCCGGCGATGGCGAAGATGACGGCGAAGATGACGCCGGCCACGACCGCCGGCGCCCAGGCCGGGTCGAGCGTCGGCGCGACGTTCGCCGTCACCCACTCGCCGACGACGACCGACAGGTTGTGCGGCACGTTGAGGCCCAGCACGAGGGTCAACGCGACCCCGGCGACGACGCCCCACAGGAGTGGTCGCGTGATGAGCGTGCGCGGCGCCTCGATGACCAACAGGGCGAGCGAGATGATGATGCCGATGGCCAGCAGCATGCCGTGCAGGACGCCCCAGCCGATGGAACCGAAGAGCCACTCACCCATGAAGAGGGTGCCGCCGATGGCCAGCAGCAGGACGGCGTAGATGGCGAGGGCGACGATCCCTCCGACCATCGCCGCGATCTGCTGGATCTGCTCGCCGATGACGGCCAGCTCGGCACGCAGCAGGTCGACGTGAGCCTGGATGAGCGCCTGCGCCGCGGCACGTACCCGTCCCAGCTGTTCGCGCACGCCCGGCGTGCGAGGGCGCGGCGGCCGCGAGCCGCGGCGTCCGCCGGTCGGCCCCGAGCCACCGCCAGGCCCAGTCGGACCACCCGGCCCGGTCCCGCCGGGGCCGGAGCCTCCGGCGCCGCCATCCGCTGCATCCGGCGGCGGTAGCGCCGCTGGCTCGTTCGCGGCCGGCGTCGGTTCGTCGGGCATCGCGGCTGCGGCCGTGGCGTCGTCAGCCGGCGGCGCGGGCTCGTCGGCCGGCGGCTCGAGCGGCATCGGATCGCGATCGTCGGTCAGGGCGGAACCTCACGATGAGCGGGGCGCGTTCGGTGCAGGATAGCAGCGGCCTGCCGAGCGGCCCTCAGCTGGCGAGTCGGAGTCCGCCGTCCGAGAGCCGCACCGCGGCGTCGAAGAAGCCGTACGTCCGCCGGTAGGCCCCTGTCCGGTCGCGTGGGCCGTGCCCCGTGGCGACCGACCAGAGCTCCCGTTCGAGCTCCTCGATGCGGGCCGCCATCTCGCCCGGTGAGCGCGGCACGGGGATGTCGCCGTACGTCCGCGGACCGAGCGGGAAGTGGACGGCATCGGGCGGCGTCTGCGGCAGGAGCGCCCAGACGACTCGAGCGTGGCCGACGGCAGTCAGCGGCTCGGCCGACTCGGTCAGCAGGGGTCGTTGGCCGCCCGTCCCGGAGCGGGTCTGGAGCGCCTCGACCAGGGCGGCCCGGATCTCGGCCCGCGAGGTGGCCGGCGGAGCGGCAAGCCCGACGGCCTGGACGAGGGCGCGCAGCTCCGCCAGCTCGCCGTCGCCGGCGCGTAGCGTAGCCCTGAAGCCGACCGCCACGAGCTCGACGTGGGGCAGCACGGCGTCGGCGATGAGCGCGGCGCCGCCGTCCGGCAGCGATGGGTCGCGGAAGGCCGCGTCGAGCAACGCCCGGGTCGCCCGGAAGAGGTCGGCCAGCCGATCGAAGGCCGCGAAGCCGGTCGGCTCGTAGCCGTTCGATCCCATCGGAGCGTCGTCCGTTGGCATGGCGGCAGCATAGCCTCGTCGTGGAGCCCCGACACCATCCCCCGATGGTCCGCCTGCGCTACCGTCCTCGCGTGGACCCGAGACCGCTCACGAACGCGACCCTGCTGGCGATCGGCAGCGAGCTCACCACGGGCGCCACGCGCGACACGAACAGCGGCGACCTGGCGCACGCGCTGGCCGGCCTGGGTGTCGCGGTGCGAAGTCTCCAGGCGCTGCCCGATGACCTCGAGCGTGTCCGGGCGGCAATCGCCGACGCCGTCGCGTCGAGCGACCTGGTCATGGTGACCGGCGGCCTGGGGCCGACGCCGGACGACCTCACGCGGGAGGCCGTGGCCGCCGCGCTCGCAGAAGTCCCGGTCGTCGATCCCCGGCTGGCGGCCGAGCTGCGAGCGATGTTCGAGCGGCGGGCACTGCCGATGCCCGACGCCAACCTCAAGCAGGCGTGGCTCATCCCGAGCGCCACGGCCCTTCCGAACCCCTTCGGGACAGCGCCCGGTTGGTGGGTCGATCGCTCCGACGGCGGCGTCGTCGTGGCGCTGCCCGGGCCGCCCAGGGAGATGCTGCCGATGTGGCGGGAGCTCGTCCTGCCGCGCCTCCGGGCGCGCGGCCTGGGACGCGACCAGGCCGTCAGCACCTGGCGGCTGACCGGCATCGGCGAGTCGGCACTCGTGGTGGTCATCGGCGAGGACCGCCTCCGGGCGGCGAATCCGACGGTCGCGACCTACGCCCGGTCGGACGCCGTCGACGTGCGCATCACGGCACTCGCCGAAGGCGATCGGACCGCGGGCGAGGTGCTCGCGGCTGCCGAGGCCGCGCTCGCGCCAGCGCTCGCGCCATACGCCTTCGCCCGCGGTGAGGAGACCTGGATCGATGCCATCGGCGCCCGCCTCGCCGGCCGGTCGCTGGCCGTCGTCGAAGTCGGCACCGGCGGCCAGGTCGGCACCCTGCTCGGCGCCGCACGGTGGTTCGCCGTCGGTGAGCTGGTCGCCCCCGATACCCCGATCGCGTCCACCCATGCGGATCTGGCCGCATCGGCGACGCGGGCGCGCGACGTCGCCGGCGTCGCCTGTGGCCTGGCCGTGCGCGCCCGTGAGCGCGGCGGCGACATGGCGGTCACCGTGGCGACCGACATCGAGGGACGAGTCCACCGCGTCACCCGGACCGCCTTCCTGGCCGGCGACGTGGGCCGCCGTCGGGCGGCCATCACGGCAGCAGCGGAGCTCTGGATGCGCCTCGGGTCGGTCGACCGGCCGGAGGTCAGCTGATCGACAGGACCGGCGCCTGACGCGCGGCTCGGACGCTCATCCGCGCGGCGACCGTCCGAGCCAGGTCGCGCAGGACCTCCGCCGCCGGGCCCGTCTCGCGCTGGGCGACTGCCGGGATGCCGGCATCGCCACCCTGCCGGACGCGGACGTCGAGGGGGATGGCGCCGAAGTACTCGATCTCGTGCCGCTGGGCGAATCGCTCACCGCCGCCACGGCCGAAGATCTCGGTCACCTCGCCGCAGTGGCTGCACACGAAGGAGCTCATGTTCTCGACGATGCCCATGACCGGGACGCTCATCCGCCGGAACATCGCAAGCGCCTTCTCGACGTCGGCCAGCGCGACCTCCTGGGGCGTGGTGACCAGAACGGTGCCGCTGATGGGCACCGCCTGGGCGAGCGTCAGCTGGGCATCGGAGGTGCCGGGCGGCAGATCGATGACGAGGTAGTCCAGGTCGCCCCATTCGACGTCGCGCAGGAACTGCTGGATGGCGCCCCCGACGAGCGGTCCTCGCCACACGATGGGCTGGCCCTCGGGCACGAAGAACTGGATGGAGATGACCTTCACGCCGTACCGCTCGAGCGGCATGATGCGGTTATCCGCGCTGGCCGTCGGCTGGCCCTCGACACCCATCATGAGCGGCACGTTAGGCCCCGTGATGTCGGCGTCGAGGAGGCCCACCGAGGCGCCCTCCATGGCCAGCGCGGCGGCCAGGTTGACGCTCACCGTGGTCTTGCCGACGCCGCCCTTGCCCGATGCCACGGCGATGATGTTCTTGACGCCGGGCACGAGCTGCTGGGCAGCCTGGGGCGCCGCGCGACGGACCATCGACGTCCATTCGACCGCCACCGCGGTCGCACCGAGCGGCTCCAGGACGCCGCGGATGTCGCCCTCGATCTGGTCCTTGAGCGGGCAGGCAGGCGTCGTCAGCTCGATGGTCAGCGCCACCCGGTCGTCCTCGATGCCGACCTCCTTGACCATGCCCCGCGAGATCAGGTCACCGCCGAGCTCGGGCTCCTGGACGTTGCTCAGGGCGTCTCTGATGCTGGCTTCGGTGAGCAGGCTCATGGACGGCGTTGGCTGGTCATGCGTCAGTCCCTTCCTCGGTCGGTCCGGAGCCACCCCGGTGGCATCATGGTATCCGGCGCCGCGCATCTGGCCATCCGACGACCCCGACCAACGGATGATCGCGCACCCGCGTGCGAATCCCGTGCCTGGTAGACGTCGCCAGCACGAATCTCGCACGACAGGGAGCAGCGAGCGACGAATTGACATCGTCGTCTCGAGCGCCGCATACTCGCGCGGTTCTACCCGCGAGGGACGGGTGTCCTCGTCGTGCCGAGACAGCTGGAGCGGCCGGAACCGGTGTCCACCATCGACGTTCGCCTCGTCGACGTGACCAAGTCGTTCGCCGACTTCAACGCCGTCGACCACATCAGCCTCGATGTCGAGGACGGCGAGTTCTTCTCCCTGCTCGGACCGTCGGGCTGCGGCAAGACGACGACGCTGCGCATGATCGGCGGCTTCGAGCAACCGACGAGCGGGCTCATCGAGCTCCAGGGCCAGGACGTGACGTGGCTGCCGCCGTACCAGCGCAACGTCAACACCGTGTTCCAGAACTACGCGCTCTTCCCGCACCTGTCCATCTGGGACAACGTCGCCTTCGGCCTGCGCCGCAAGCGCGTGGCGGACGCCGAGGTGAAGACGCGCGTGGCCGAGATCCTCGCCCTGGTCGAGCTGCAGGGCTTCGACAAGCGCAAGCCGAACCAGATCTCGGGCGGCCAGGCGCAGCGCGTCGCGCTCGCCCGGGCGCTCATCAATCGGCCGGCCGTGCTGCTCCTCGACGAGCCGCTCGGCGCGCTCGACCTCAAGCTCCGCAAGCAGATGCAGGTCGAGCTCAAACGCATCCAGCAGGACGTCGGCATCACGTTCATCTACGTCACCCACGACCAGGAAGAGGCGATGACGATGTCCGACCGCATCGCCGTCATGAACCAGGGCCGCTATGAGCAGCTCGGCCAGCCCGAGGAGCTCTACGAGCGGCCGAAGACGAGCTTCGTGGCCGGCTTCCTGGGCGTCAGCAACCTCCTGCAGACGCGGCCCGACGGGACCGCCGACGGCTATGCCCTCTGTCGCCTGGCGGATGACACGGCGGTGCGCGTGCCGGCCGCGCTCGTCAACGGCAATGGCCGGCCGCAGGTCGGCGTGCGGCCCGAGAAGGTCCGGCTGCTGGAGACCTCTGAGACCGCCCCGGCGGGCATGAACGTCGCTCGGGGCGTCGTGCGCGACGCGAGCTACCTCGGTGTCAGCACGCAGTACATCGTCGACCTCCGCTCGGGCGAGAAGGTCACCGTCTACGAACAGAACGTCGCGCGGACGGCGCGCGACTCGCTCTTCGATCGCGGCGAGGAGGCGCAGGTCGTCTGGTCGCCCGATCACACGTTCGTCGTCGACGGCGGGGAACCGCCGGCCCAGGAGGATGCGGCGCTCGGCTGAGCGGCCGTCATTGGAGGATCATGATGCAGCGCCACACGGGAATCGCACCCCTGCTCGGTACCCCTGTCAGCCGCCGCGTCGTGCTCCAGGGCACGGCCGTCGCGGGTGCGGCCGCCTTCCTGGCCGCCTGCGGCGGTGGCTCGGGCGAGTCGCCCGCCGGTAGCGGTGGCAGTGGTGGCTCGGGAGAGCTGAACTGGGCGAACTGGCCGGGCTACATCGACTACCTCGACGATGGCGTGACCTCGCCGACGCTGACCGAGTTCACCGAGAAGACCGGCATCGCCGTCAACTACAGCGAGGAGATCGAGAGCAACGAGGACTTCGTGGCGACGATCAACCCGCAGCTCGAGGCTGGCCTCGACACGGGCTGGGACATGATCACGCTGACCGACTACATGGCGGCCAGGCTCATCGAGCGTGACTGGATCGAGGTCATCGACCCGGCCAAGGTCCCCAACGCCGTCGCCAACCTCATCGAGAGCTACAAGGGCCGACCTTGGGATCCCGAGCAGGCCCACCACTACCCGCATCAGACCTTCGCCGACGGCGTCGGCTACAACCGGGTCAGCACCGGCCAGGATCTGACGACCTCCGCCGAGATGTTCTTGCCCCAATTTTCGGGCAAGGTCACGATGATCAACGCCTACCAGGACACGTTCTCGCAGATCGGCCTCATGCTCCGCGACCAGGGCGAGATCTCCAACGTGCCGGCCGAGTTCACGAACGAGGACGGCGACAAGATCTTCGCCTACCTCAAGCCGTTCGTGGACGACGGGTTCATCCGCGCCTTCCAGGGCAACGAGTACATCCAGGAATTCGGCAGCGGTGACACGTGGGTCTCGATCGTCTGGTCAGGCGACCTCGCCAACTCGGGCGGGGCCGACGACGTCTTCGCCTATCCGACCGAGGGCCTCGTCGCCTCGACCGACAACCTGATGATCCCCAAGGGCGCCGTCAACCCCGACGGCGCGATGGCGATGATCGACTTCCTGTACGACGTCGCCATCGCGGCCCGCCTGTCGGCCGGCATCAAGTACATCTCGCCGGTCTTCGGGGCCGCCGAGGCGATCAAGGACATCGATCCGGCGCTGGCCGAGAACCCGCTCCTCTTCCCGCCGGCAGACGTCGTCGCCCGGACGTACGAGTACCCGGCCTACGACGACGAGAAGGACGCCTACTTCCAGGACCTCATCGACCAGCTCATGGGCGCGTAGGTCCGGCGGTTCGGTGCTCGCCCACGTCGCGATCGGTCGATCGTGATCGGTCGCCTCATCCATCGCTACCGGCGATGGATCCCGTACCTGCTCCTGCTGCCCGGCCTGCTCTGGCTGTTCCTGTTCTTCGTCGTGCCCGGCATCCCGATGTTCCTGTACTCGCTCTCGGAAGGCCGAGCGTTCTCACCCACGTTCCAGCAACCGCCCGAGGTCTGGGCGTGGTCGAACTACCCGGATGCGGTCACGCGCTACGCCGACAACTTCCGCAACTCCATCGCCTACGGTGGCCTGGCGACCATCTTCACCATCCTCATCGGCTACCCGCTGGCGTATGCCATCGCCTTCCGCGGCGGCCGCTACAAGAGCCTGCTGCTGTTCATCGTCATCGCGCCGTTCTTCACGAGCTTCCTCATCCGGACGATCTCCTGGAAGATCATCCTCGGCAATGACGGGCCGTTCCTGGGCATCGTGCGCGACACGTTGGGCCTGGTGCCCGCCAACTTCAGCATCCTGGGCACGCCGCTGGCCGTGGTCGCCGGCCTGACCTACGAGTTCCTGCCCTTCATGGTCCTGCCGCTCTACGTCTCGCTCGAGAAGGTCGACCATCGTCTCATCGAGGCTGCCCGGGACCTGTATGCCGGGCCGTGGCGTCCGCGCGGGACCATGATCGGCGGCATCCTCGGCGCCCTGCTCGGGGCCGCCATCGTCGTCGGCCTCGGCTACGCGGATGTGGTCGGACCGGACCAGAACCTGGCGCTCATCGGGCTCGGCGCGGCCATCTGCGGCGCCATCGGTACGCTCGTCGCCCACCTGCTCGTGACTGAGGCGTTCGTGCGTGTGACGTTCCCGCTCAGCATCCCGGGGGTCTTCGCAGGTTCCCTCCTCGTGCTCATCCCGGCGGTCGGCGACTACGTCAACGCCGAGCTCCTGGGAAGCCCCAAGACGCTTATGATCGGCAACGTCATCCAGGGTCGTTTCCTGAACCAGAACGACTACGGCACTGCGAGCGCCCTGGCGTTCATCCTCATGAGCGCCATCCTCATCGCCATCTTCATCTACGCACGCGTGCTGGGCACGGAAGAGCTCTCGGCGGGTGCGGTATGAGCGCCGATCCTCGCGTCGCGGTGGCCAAGGAGGAGGCCCGGTCGCGGCGGACGCTGCAGCGGCTCGACAGCTGGGTGCTGCCGCTGTTCACGGTCCTCGCCATCAGCTACCTGCTGCTGCCCATCGTGGTCATGATCATCTTCTCGTTCAACGACCCGGTCGGGCGCTTCAACTACCAGTGGAACGAGTTCTCGCTCGAGGCGTGGATGAACCCGCTGGCCCGGCCAGGGCTGCCCGAGGCGCTCCTCCACAGCCTCATCGTGGCCATCGTGGCGACCATCGCCGCGACGGCCCTGGGCACGCTCATCGCGCTGGCACTGACGCGCTACTCGTTCCGCGGCCGGTCGGCCACGAACCTGTTCATCTTCGTGCCCATGGCGGCGCCTGAGATCGTGCTCGGCGCCAGCCTCCTGACGCTTTTTGTCGGCTCGGCCAGCCTGGAGCCCTTCTCGAGCATCATCCCCGAGGGCGCGCTCTTCCCGCTCAGCCTGAACACGATCGTCATCGCCCACATCATGTTCTGCATCAGCTTCGTGGTCGTGGCCGTGCGGGCCAGGATCCAGGGCTTCGACACGAACCTCGAGCAGGCTGCGGCCGATCTCTACGCCAACGAGTGGCAGGCCTTCTGGCGCGTCACGTTCCCGCTCATCTTCCCGGGCATCATGGCCGGCGCGCTGCTTGCCTTCTCCCTGTCCATCGACGACTTCATCATCACCCAGTTCTCGTCGGGCGTCGTGAACACCTTCCCCGTCTGGGTCTGGACGACGGTCCGCAGCAGCCTGCCGCCGCAGGTCAACGTGATCGGCACGATCTTCTTCGGCCTGGCGGTCGGTCTGGTGCTCATCTCGACCATCGTCGGCAACTACCGCGCCCAGCGACGGCTGCGCCCGGTCGATCGATGAGCGTCCGCACCGCGCCGATGGGCACGCTGCCCGATCACGACGTCGTGCCCGGCGTCTGGAGCCGCATCACGTCCATCGACGTCGAGCGCGGCGAGGGATCGTGGCTCATCGATCGCGAGGGTCGCCGCTACCTCGACTACAGCTCAGGCATCGGCGTCACGAACACCGGACACGCACACCCGCGGGTGGCCGCAGCCATCGCCGAGCAGGCCGGGAAGCTCATCCACGGCCAGCAGAACATCGTCTTCCACGAGCCCGGACTGCGTCTCTATGAACGCCTCGGCCGCGCCCTGCCGAGCGGCCCGTGGGGCGCCTTCCTCTCGAACTCGGGCGCCGAGGCGGTCGAGGCGGCCGTCAAGCTGGCGCGCGTGGCGACCGGCCGGCCAGCCATCGTCGCCTTCCGCGGCGGCTTCCACGGGCGGACCGGCCAGACGATGGCGCTGACGAGCGCCAAGAACATCTATCGCGGTCACTTCGAGCCACTGCCCGGCTCGATCTACCACGCGGACTACCCGTACTGCTATCGGGCGCCCGGCGGTCCGCACCCCATCGACGCCTGCACGTGCGACTGGGAGGCCCAGCTCGACCTCCTCTTCCACCAGCTCATCTTCCCCGACAAGGTCGCCGCCTTCATCGTCGAGCCGGTCCTCGGCGAGGGCGGCTACATCGTGCCGCCCACGGGCTTCCTGCCACGCCTGCGCGAGATCGCCGACCGGCACGGCATCCTGCTCATCGCCGACGAGGTCCAGACCGGCTTCGGGCGGACGGGGCGGCTGTTCGCGATCGAGCACTGGGCGGTCGAGCCGGACATCCTGGTCATGGCCAAGGGCATCGCGTCGGGCATGCCGCTGTCGGGCATCATCGCCCGCCGCGAGCTCCTCGCGGCCTGGGCGCCGGGCGCGCACGGCGGCACCTACGGTGGCAACGTCGTGAGCTGCGCGGCTGCCAACGCGACGCTCGACGTCATCGAGGACGAGGACCTCGTCGGCAACGCCGCCGCCCGTGGTCGCCAGCTGCTCGAGGGCCTGCGTGCCGCTCAGCCCCGCTTCGCGAGCCTCGGTGACGTGCGCGGCCTGGGCTGCATGGTCGGACTCGAGTTCGTTCGCCTCGGAGCGGGCGACGGCCGCGAACCCGACGCCGAGCTCGTCAAGCGTGTCCTGGCCGCAGCCCTTGAACGCGACCTCATCGTGCTCTCGGCGGGCAGCTACGGCCAGGTCGTGCGCGTCATCCCGCCGCTCGTCACGACGGCCGACGAGGTCGATCTCGCGCTATCCGTGCTGACCGACGCCATGGTCGCCGCCGGCGCGTGAACCTGGGCTGAGGAGCGCTGGCTAGCCTGCCGGCGCGACGATATCGTCGAGCGACGCCGGCTTGGGCGCGACCCGGCGCGGCAGGCGGACGTAGCGGGCGACGTGCTCGGCGGTGCCGGACACGGCGAGGCGCTCCATGAGCTGCCCGATCTTGGCCTCCTGGGCGGCCACGATCTCATCCTTGGCGGGCAGCTCCCAGAGCGTGCGCTTGTAGGGCCCGAGCGCCTTCTTGCGCGTCTTGTAGACGAACTGCGTCTCGGTCTCATCGGGCTTCCGCTCGTCGGCGCAGTTGGCACCGCACCAGGCCTCGATCTCGGTCAGCAGGTCTTTCGGGAAGGCGGCGTGCTCGTAGAGCAGGTTCTGGAAGCCGGTCGCGAGATGGATCTCGGCGGTCTCGACGGCCGGGAACCGGTCGAACAGCTCCTCGGGCAGGGTCGAAGCGCCGTGCTGGACGGCGCCGGCCAGGCCGAAGTCTCGGGCGACAGCGGAGAGACGCTCGAGGGTGCCGAAGTCGAGCTTGACCTCGGCCACGCCGCCGCCTGGCAGGGGCACGCCCCCGTGGCTGGTGCCGGTCTGGACGCTGACCTTGCTGATGCCCACGGCCGTCGGCCCGGCCATCCGGTCGAGCTCGCGCCGGAAGCCCTCGAGGTAGGCACGCAGCTCGTCCTCGGTCGAGTTCTCCTTGCCGACCTCGCCGATCTCGCCGCCGATGCTGACGGTCATGTCGGCCGGCTCGTGGCTGCGGATGAGCGCGGCGATCTCGGCCGCCTGGGTGTAGTTGACGCGCTGCTGGTCGTCGACGGTCGGCTCGTCGAGATCGACGAGCGTCGAGCTGTCGATATCGATGTTGCCGTAGCCGACGGCGACCGCCTCCCGCGCCAGCCGCCGGACTCCCTCGGCCGTGGCCTCCGGGTCGGCCTGGTACTTCTTGGCGTTGAACTGGTAGTGGTCGCCCTGGATGAAGACCGGCGCCGACCAGCCGGCAGAGATGGCCCCGGCGAGGACGCTGGTGAGGTACTCGCCGGGCCGCTGGTAGGTGTACTCCTGCTCGCTGCGGGCCAGCTCGAGGATGACCGTCCCGACGTCACGAGCCGCTGCCGCCCGGAAGGTGGCGGCGGCCATGTCGAAGACCTGCGTCCGGAGGTTGAGCGCCGGCACCGTGAAGCCGCCGATGTCGCCGCGGCCGCGGGCCATGTAGAGCTCGTGGATGGAGGCCGAGCCGCAGCCAAGCTGCCAGGCCGCCTCGGCGACCAGCCAGCGTGCCGCCTCGCGGGTGGGCTCGTCGTCGGTGAAGGTGGCCGTCCAGACGATGTCGCGGATGGCGCCACTGCGCAGGCCGGCCTCGTCATGGATGACCAACCCGCCGTCGCGCAGTCCGACGCTCGGCTCGATGGCCGTCAACAGTTCGGCGACGGTCTGGGCAACGGTCGGCTGGGACATCGGCGGTCTCCGCTCAGGGTGACGGGGTCGGCCGGCATGGCCGTGGTCCGAATCCTACCGCCGGCGCGACGACCACCGCGCCTGGTCCCGAGACTTCAGCGCCGTACGCTCAGGCCGTGCGCCGCGATCGCGCCGGCCACGGCCTCCGGCGTCCGCGCGCCGGCGGCGGCGAGCCCGACGAGCAGCTCGGCGCGCTCGGCGCGCGCCAGCTCGAATGCGGGCGCCGCCATGCCGATCCGGCTGCCCAGCTCGGCCGAGATGCCCCAAGCGTAATCGTCGAGGCGATCCGCGTCGCGGTCCCAGGCCGCCAGCAGCGCCGGCGGCCGACGCTGCAGGTGGCCGTGGCCGTCCTGCTCGAGCGGCCGGACATAGTGGGCGGCGACGATCCGGCGGCGGCCATCCGGCAGCACCGTGACCACGAGCACGACCCCGACCGATCGGGCCGCATCCTCGGTCAGCTCGTAGGGTGGCCTGCCCAGGCAGTCGAGGACGTCCTCGAGGCTGCTCGCCCCGAGACTGCGCGGGAACGGCGACAGGAACGCCGGCGGTCGGCCGAAGACGTCGAGCGCGGCCGCCAGCTCGTCTGCCGCCCCAAGATCGTCGCCCGCCGCGACGACCGGCACACCGCCCTCGGCGAGCAGCCAGACAGCAGCCGCCAGGAGGCCGTCGATGGCGCCCGCCGCCATCCAGTCGACGACCGTCGGCGGCCCGCCGACCGGCGGCGATCCATCAGCGGGCTGCCCGAGGCGGCCTGGGTCGGTCGCCAGCGCGTCATCGTGGTCGGCCATCGTCGGCGAGCCTATCGGCGCGCCGGACGACCCGTCAACGCCGAGAACGGCGGCCGGTGGGTCGGCCGCCGTTCGTGCGGATGGAGCGTTCGATGTGATGGGCGCCCGTGCCCGCTGGAATGGTCGGTCAGCGGCCCTCGTCCGCGCGAGTGGACCAGGCCACCGCCGAGCCCATCTTGTTGTCCTCGCCCGAGCCGCCGCTCGCCTGGACGTCCGCGCCGCCGGCGCCTCCACCGTCGTCGGGGATGACGATCTGGAGGTCGCTGCCGCCGGCCTGGTAGTCCTGGACGATCGTGGTGGCGGCCGCCTGGGGCGCCGCGTTCTCGCTCAGGTCGGCCGTGCCGGCCGCGCCGCCCGTGAGGCCGGCAGCCGGCGCGATGAGCGTGCCCACGAGCAGTCCGCCGGCGAGCACCTTGGTCTTGAACTTCGAGGCCTCCTCGGCCGAGATGAAGTGCAGCGTCAGCGCGTGACCTTCGACGTCGTCCTCGCTGCCCGGCTTGCGGACGATGAGGCGGACGATGGCGCCGGCCCCGAAAAGGTGGCCCTCGACGTCGTCGTCGTCCTCCGGCGCCAGGCCGAGCTCGAATTGTCCGTCCGAGCCGCCGAGCAGCCTGAGGATCTCCTCGGCTTCGGTGGCGTCGACCGACGCCGAGACGCCGCCGCTGCCCGGATCGCCAAGGATCTGGATCGTCTGTCTGGTCATGGGTTGATCTCCTTGTACCGCTCCCAAACCCACGGGCCCGGTCTGCTGAGCAGTCTAGAGGTCGGCCACGCGAGCGCAACGACCGGCAGGCGACGCCAGGATTGTCAAAGAGGCGACATCGGCAGCGCGGTTGACAGCCTCGCACGAGGTACGGCATGGTCGCAGCCGGGAGCGCAGGAGGCGGCCGGTCGACCGATGCCAACCACGTCAGCTGGCCGGACGAGCGTCGGCCTTCGGCTGCTCATCGCCGTCGTGCTGGTGGCGATGTCGAGCGCCATGGCGCCGCCCGAGGTGGCGGCGGCGTCCGACCGATTGCCGGACCTGCGGGTCGCCCGGATGAGCGACCTTCGCATCGTCAAGTCCGGCGGCCGCCGACTGCTGCGCTTCACGGGCGTGATGTGGAACAAGGGCGCCGGGCCGTTCGAGACCCGCGCCATGCGCCCCAACCGTTCGACCACGACCTGGGACGTCGACCAGATCGTCTACAGGAGCAACGGCACCTACCGGCGCATCGAGACGAGCGCCCGGATGAAGTACGCCGGCGACGGACATGATCACTGGCATGTCCGCCGGATGCTGACCTATCACCTCTGGGGGGCGACGGGGACGCTTCGATCGAGCAAGGTCGGGTTCTGTTTCTTCGACACCAACCTTATCAACGGCAGCCTGCCCCGCTCGCCGTCTCGGCCGAAATACCTCGAGTCGATGTGCGGTCGACGAGCGTCGCTCAAGACCCGCAACGGGATCTCCGTCGGCTGGGGCGACAAGTACCCCTGGAACTTCGCCTTCCAATGGATCGACATCAGTGGGCTGCCGGCGGGAACGTACACGCTGCGATCCGCGGTCGATCTGTACGGCAAGTTCACCGAGCTCTCGGAGACCAACAATTGCGACTGGGCGCACATCCGTATCCCGGCCTCGGGCTCCAAGCTCAAGATCCTCGATCGCGGCAAGAAGTGCCTCAACGACCACAGCACCACACCGCACGCCGAGGCGATCACCTGGTCGCGGGAGGCCCGCATCAGCGCGTTCTGCGACGCGGACATGTTCTGCACCAATGACCGAGCGCTGCGCGGCGAGACGGCGACGTTCCTGGCCCGCGCCTTCGACTACCCCGACGCGTCGGCCGACCACTTCACCGACGACACGGGCGACCCCCACGAGGCCGACATCAACCGCATCGCCGAGGCGGGCATCGCGCCGCCCTGCGCGGATGGCCGCTTCTGTCCCACCCGGCGGGTCACCAGAGCGCAGCTGGCGTCGATGCTCGCGCTGGCGCTGGCCCTGCCACCGGCGACGGACGACCACTTCGACGACGACGACGGGACGACCTTCGAGGCCCAGATCAACGCCCTCGCCGAGGCCGGCATCGCGACCGGCTGCGGCGAGCGCCTGTATTGTCCGACGGGAGACGTGACGCGGGGTCAGGCGATGAGCCTCCTCCATCGCGCCCTGGCCGACGCAGCAGCAGCGAGGTGAACCGGATGCCCCATCGTCACCGACCCGTCATCGCCCGGATCGGGGCCATCGTCACGGTGGCCGCCATCATGTCGGCGCTCGTCGTCCCGAGCGCCACGGCCGGGTCGTTCGCGATCACCCTCGGCAAGGTCGCCGGCGGCCTCCAGGCCCTGACGCAGATCACGAACGCAGGCGACGGCTCGGGACGACTGTTCGCGGTCGAGAAGCGCGGCACCATCCGCGTCATCGACAACGGCGCGGTGCAGCCCGGCTACTTCATGGACATCCGCTCGCTCGTCGCCGAGAGCGGCGAGCGCGGCCTGCTGGGCCTCGCCTTCCACCCCGACTTCGCGTCGAACCGTCGGCTGTTCGTGTACTACACGCGCAACGGCGGCGACATCGTCGTCGAGCGATACACGACGAACGCTGCGCGCACGAACGTCGACGAGAGCAGCGGGCGGTACGTGCTGCGCATCGAGCACAGCAACCAGACGAACCACAACGGCGGCGGCATGGCCTTCGGGCCGAGCGGCTATCTGTTCATCGCCGTCGGTGACGGTGGCGGCAGCGGCGACCCGGGCAACGACGCCCAGGAGAAGTCGTCGACGCTGCTGGGCAAGGTGCTGCGCATCAACATCGACGGCACGGGCAGCGGCGCCTACGACCGCTATTCCGTGCCGGCATCGAACCCGTTCGCCGGCCCGACCAAGGGTCGCGGCGAGATCTGGGCCTACGGCCTGCGCAACCCGTGGCGCATCTCGTTCGACCGGGGAACGGGCAAGCTGTTCATCGCCGACGTCGGTCAGAACCGCTACGAGGAGGTCGATCGCGAGCCGGCCGGCTTCGGCGGCGGCCGGAACTACGGTTGGAACGCGATGGAGGGTAGTCACTGCTACAAGCCGTCGAAGTGCCCGCTCGCCGGGGATACGCTGCCGATCGTCGAGTACTCGCACGCCAACGGCAACTGCTCGATCACCGGCGGCTACGTCTATCGCGGCAGCGCCTATCCCAACCTCGTCGGGCAGTACGTCTTCGCCGACTACTGCAGCGGGCGCATCTGGACGGTGTCGCATGGTGGGTCGTCCAAGACGCTCCGGGCCAACACGTCGGCCAACATCACCTCATTCGGCGAGGGCGAGGGCGGCGAGCTCTACGCAGCCACCTCCTCGGGCGTCGTCTATCGGGTACGCGCGCCGTAGGTTCGCGGTCGAATTCCCTGATCGGCGGCGGCGCGACTCTCGGCGGCGGCGCGGTCTCCTGAGGACCGTAACGACGAACGAACCGTCGGGGGGCGACCTTGGATTCGGCCGGTCGGTCGCAGGGATCGAGCGTGGCCGCGCTGTGGCCCGCCCGGGCGTCGGGGCCGAGGACCGCGACGCGTTCCGCCCGCGCCTCGGTCGCCGCGCGGCGTTCTTGTGGGGAACGTAACGAGCAGCCCGGCGCGGGAACTCGTCGCAACTGTTCCCACCTGGACCGGGATCGGCGGGGGACGGCCGGATCGGTCGCATCTGTTCCTGGGCGGGACGGATCCAGCACGTCGCGGGCGCAGCTCGTCGCTTGCGTTCCTCCGGAGAACACCCAGACCGCCGGCGAGATCCGCACCGACGGTGTCGGCAGGTTGACAGCGAAAGAGCCTTGACACGGCGCACGGCGGCGGACTATCCTGCCCGCCGTCCCCCGCCGCCAGCCGTGGCCGGCGTATGACCAGATGCAGGAGATGGCGCACAGATGTCCAACACCTTCCGCCTCAGCCCCGCGGCCCTTCGGCTGCGGACGGCCGCGCCCGTCGGCGCCGCCGAAAGCGGGAGATCTGTGCCCTTCACGACCTAGCGACCGAGGCGGCTGAGCCGCCAGGACGCTGGAGCCGGAGGGCCCGGATCGGCCCCCCGGCTTTTTTGTTGCCCCTGTACAGGCAGGGTGCCAGGAGAGCCGAACGTCCCGCATCGCGGGGGCCCGTCCAGCTCGACCAGGCGCACCCGACCACAGGAGCAACGACCATGAGCATCACCACCGAACCCCGTCGGACCGGGGACGCCCCGGCCGCCGTGCCGGCCGCTGCCCGTCTCGATGGGCGCGTGTCGGCCGTGAGCCAGGTCGAGGCCGCCCCTGCGGTCCCGGCCCTCCTCCTCGATCACGTCTCGAAGGCCTTCGTCGTCGGTCGTCGCAAGCGGCGCGTCGTCGCCGTGGACGATGTCACGCTCCGCGTGGAGCGCGGCGCCATCCTCGGCGTCCTGGGCGCCAACGGCGGCGGCAAGTCGACGCTCATCCGGCTGATCAGCACGCTGTTGACCATCGACAGCGGCCGGATCGAGGTCTTCGGCCACGACGTCGAGCGGGACGAGATGGCCGTCAAGCGCCTGATCAATCGGGTCAGCGTGGACGCGGCCTTCTTCAAGAAGCTCTCGCCGGCCGAGAACCTCGCCTACGCGGCGGGGCTCTACGGGATCGACCACGGGACGGCGCGTCGGGAGGCCATCCGCATCCTGGCACGACTGGGCATCGCCGAGTCGCGCCTCGACCGGCCGGTCGAGCAGATGAGCCGGGGCATGCAGCAGAAGGTCGCCATCGCGCGAGCTCTGCTGACCAGCCCGACGCTGCTGCTGCTCGACGAACCGACCACGGGCCTCGATCCCCGATCGAAGCTCGACGTGCAGGCCTTCATCGAGGAGCTGCGCGACAGCCACGACGCCACCATCGTGCTCACGACGCACGACCTCGCTGAAGCCGAACGGCTGTGTGACCAGATCGTGATCCTCGACCAGGGTCGGGTGATCGTGAACGGCACCGCCGAGGAGCTCAAGGTCCGGGTCGCCATCGACCGGGACCTGCCACCGACCATGGAGAGCCTCTTCATGGCCTACACCGGCCGTTCTCTCGACGACGACGTCGAGGACGACGAGTCCGACGATGACTGACCGAAAGGAGCCAGATCATGTTCGTTCACGATGACCGCCTGGTCCGGCGCCATCACCAGCGCCGGATCGACGATCTGCGCCGGGAGTCCGAGTCCCGGCGTGTCCAGCGCCATCACAGCCTGCCGTCGGGTCGACGCTCCCTGCGTCGCGTCGTCGGTCGGTCGATGGTCAGCCTCGGGTCGCGCCTCGCGGCCGACCCGAGCGCCACCCCGACCGGTGCCCGCTAGGGCCCGGTCGGGGACCACACGGAGACTCCGATGACCACCATGGCGCGCGAGATGCGGGCGAGCTTCGCCTTCGTCGAGCGCAACTTCAACCTCACCCGCCGGTATTGGGGCTGGGAAGCCGCCTTCATGGTCTATGCCATCGCAGGCGCACTCTCGGTCACGCTCATCGGCCAGGAACAGAACGACCCGACGCTCATCCTCACGCTCATGATCGGGGCGGTCTTCTGGAACTACCTGTCGGTGCTCTTCAGCTTCATCGCCGAGACCATCTCCTGGGAGCGCTGGGAAGGCACGCTCGAGTACACGATGATGGCGCCGGTCCGCCGCGCCTCGCAGCTCTTCGGGGCAACGACCTACGCCGTCCTCTACGGGCTCGTGAGCACCGTCATCGTGATGACCGTGCTGGTCGCCTTCTTCGGCCTCGACCTGTCGGGCGCGAACTATGCGACGGCGGTCGTGTTCATGGCCATCGGGACCCTGTCCTTCGTGGGCATCGGCATCATGGCCGCCGTGCTGCCGCTGCTCTACGTCGAGCGGGGCGCGCAGATGACCTTCGTGCTCCAGTCGCTCATCCTGCTCGTGAGCGGTGTCTACTACTCGGTCGACATCCTGCCCGAGTGGATGCAGGTGCTCAGCCGGCTCTCGCCGGCGACCTACATCCTCGACGGCGTGCGAGCCGGGCTCATCGACGGCGTGCCGTTGAGCGAGCTGACGCACGACATCTGGCCGCTCGTCATCATGGCCGTCGTGTTCATCCCGCTGGGCGTCAAGGTCTTCGGCGCCGCCGAACGCTACGCCAAGCGGACCGGCAAGCTCAAGCGGGTCGGATGAACGGCGTGGAGCACCTCGACTGGGGCTGGGACGATGGGCACGCCGCAGCGTTCGTGGCCGTGGCCGAGGCCGGCCAGGCGCCTGGCCGCGTGCTCACGGTGACTGCCGGCGACCTCGTCGTGGCCATGCCCGACGGGCAGCGGCGGGCGGTCGTCGGGCCACGCCTCAAGCAGACCACGACCGATCCGGCGGCGCTGCCGGCGGTCGGCGATTGGGTCGTCGTCGACACGACCGATCCCGACCAACCCCGAGTCGATGCGGTGCTGCCACGCCGCAGCGCGTTCGTGCGTCACGCGCCGGGCCTCCGGACCGAGGCCCAGGTCCTGGCCACGAACGTCGACAGCGTGTTCATCGTCATGGCGCTCACGCGCGACTTCAACCTCGGTCGCCTGGAGCGCTACCTCGGGGCGGCCTGGTCGAGCGGCGCCCAGCCCGTCGTCGTGCTCAACAAGACCGACCTGTGCGAAGACCTCGAGGCCGCCCTCGGGCAGGTGGCGTCGGTCGCCATCGGCGCGCCGGTACACGCGACGAGCGCCACCGAGGGCACCGGCCTCGATGGTCTCGGGCCTTACCTCGAGGCTGGGCGGACGGTCGCCCTGCTCGGCTCGTCGGGCGTCGGCAAGTCGACGCTCGTCAACGCCCTGCTGGGCGAGGAGCGCCAGCTCGTCCGCGCGACGCGCGCCGACGACGAACGCGGCCGGCATACGACGACGTCGCGCGAGCTCATCCGACTGCCGGGTGGCGCCATCCTGCTCGACACGCCGGGCATGCGCTCCCTGGCACTCTGGGACGACGAGGGTGTCCAGCAGGCATTCGCCGACATCGAGGCGCTCGCCCTGACCTGCCGCTTCTCCGACTGCCGGCATGCCGCCGAGCCAGGTTGCGCCGTGCGCCGCGCGATCGCCGCCGGGGATCTCTCGGAACGGCGGCTCGAGAGCCAGCGCAAGCTCGAGCGCGAGATGGCGTCGCTCACGCGACGCAAGGGCGGCGTGACGGCGCGAGCAGAGCAGCGCGCCTGGGGCAAGATGGCCAAGCGAATGTCGGGCGAGGCCGAGCGCCGTCGCTCACCGTGGGGCTGGGACGAGGCATGACGACGACCGACACGATCGCGATCGCGGGCCTGCCACCGATCCCCGGCCTGCGCGTCCGGCCGTACCTCGGACCGTCGGATCATCCGGCCATGGCCGCCGCCAGTAACGCCTGGCGGGCGTCGATCGGTGTGACCGAGCTGGTCACGGTCGACGCCCTCGACAACCTCTACGCTCACCTCACGAACTCGGACCCGTACCGCGACTGCCTCGCGCTGGAGCTCGACGGCGAGATCGTCGGCTACACCCGGAACGAGTGGGAGACCGACGACCGGACGGGCGACCGCGCCTACGACACGACCGTCATCCTCGCGCCCAAGGTCGCCAGCGAGGCGGGCTACTGCGCCCTGCTGGCCGAAGGGGCTCGGCGCTTCAGGTATGACCATGCCGACCGGGTCGGGCGTCCGGGTGACCGGTTCCGCGCCTGGATCCACGATTCGGATCCACGGCTCGTGGCTGCCCACGTGGCTGCCGGCTTCATGCCCGCCCACCGCTGGTTCGAGCTGGTCCGCCCGACGCTCGACGATCTGTCCGAGGCGCCTCTGCCTGAGGGCATCGAGGTCCGGCCGGTCGAGCCGGAGCACTGGCGGGCCGTGTGGGAGGCCGACATCGACGCCTTCAGCGAGGACTGGGACCCGGCAGACTCGACCGAGAACGCTTTCCAGCGATTCCTCGGCGAGCCCCACCAGGTGCCGGCGCTCTGGCAGGTGGCCTGGGATGGCGACCAGATCGCCGGCCACGTGCTCGTGACCGTGAACCCGGAGGAGAACGAGCGCTTCGGGGTCCAGCGCGGGATCCTTGACTCTGTGGCCGTCCGCAAGCCATGGCGCCGGCGAGGCCTCGCCCGGGCGCTCATCGCACGGACCCTGGTCGCCCTGCGGGAACACGGCGAGACGAGTGCGGGCCTGGGCGTCGACGTCGACAATCCCAACCAGGCGTTGACCCTCTACGAGTCGTGCGGCTTCGCCGTCCAGATCAGCGGCACGGTCTTCGAGCGGCCATTCGCCTAGCCATCGCGGGCTCAGGCAAAGAGGCGGCCTTGTCGCGCCACGAGATCCATCCAGGATCGTTCGCGTTCGATGGTCGTCGTGCTGCCGTGGCCTGGGAAGACCTGGAGGGTCGGCTCGAGGCGCGCCAGGCGCGAGATCGAGTCGACCATGGCGGCATCATCGCCGCCTGGCAGGTCGGTGCGACCCCAGGCGCCGGCGAAGAGCGTGTCGCCGCTGAACAGCAGCCCGGCCTCCCGTTCGAGCAGGCAGACGGAGCCCTCCGTGTGGCCGGGCGTGTGCAGGACTTCCAGGCGGATCGTGCCGAAGGCCACGAGGCCGCCTTCGGCGAGCTCGACTGCCGGCAGGCTGGGCACGATCGTGAACGGCGCGCCGAGCGACTGGACCGGGTGCTCGAGCCCGTGGCGGTCGAGCGTGTGGACGGCGATCTGCGCACCGGTCGCGTCGGCGACGGCGGTGTTGTCACCGATGTGGTCCCAGTGGCGGTGGGTCGAGACGATGAGCTTGAGCGTCCAGCCCTGCGTCGCCAGCGCCTCCAGGACCCACGGCGCGCTGGGCGTCGCGGTGTCGACGGCGATCGCCTCGCGGCTCGCCTCCTCGCCCAGAACCCAGACGTTCGTGAACGCCGGTCCGACGATCCGGTGCAACAGCTCCATCGCGCTCAGCCGTCCCCTCGCGCGCGAGCGGGCAGCGGGATCGGCCGGCCGTCGGGGGACTCGACGCGGAAGAAGACGCCGTCCAGGCGGATGCTCGCGCGGGCGCGCCGGTAGGCGACGTCGACCGGGAACGGATGCTGACGCCCGCCGGCACGGACCGCTTCATCCTGCTCCTCGCCCGGCACCAGGGGCGTGGCGGTGACGTGGATGGGCGCGCCGCCGTCGACGACGAGGCTGCCCTCCCCCGCCGCCGTGAGGTTGCGCGTCCAGGCCGCCCGATCGGTGGCGTGGCCGAGGTAGCGCCGGTCACCGACCGCCAGCAGGCCCAGGACGAGTCGCCGCTCGCGCCCGCTGCGGCGACCACGGACACGGAGCTCGACCGAGTTGACCAGGCCCCGTCGCTCGGTCAGCCGGGTGAAGAACGGATCGGTCACGCGCAGGAAGAAATAGAGGAACGGGAAGAAGAGGCGCCAGAACAGGCGAGCCATGTCATCCGGCCCCGGGGTCGGGCGCACGCGTGGGACGGCGCCTGGTTCGCGTGACCGCGGGCCGAGGAAGTGCCTGTCGGAGTGCCTCGCCGCGCAGCCCGGCCACCGCCGCGGCCTTCGCCAGCGCCGTGATCTTGGCCAGCGCCGCATCGCGCGACAGCCGCTCGAGGCCGGCCGACGGTGCCAGCCCGACGCGGTCGGGGCCTCGCCGGTGCATCGAGGCTGCGTATCGGGCGCCCCAGACCGAGACCGGCTCGGGATCGCGCCTGGTCGTGCGGCAATCGGCGACGCCGACGATGAGGCCGCGCTCGCCGGGCGCCTGACGGGCCACACGCCAGCCATCGGGCCCGAGCACGAGGTCGAAGCAGTGGCTCGAGAAGGGCGCCGCGAAGCAGACCTCCGGTCCTGCGCCCGACGGGTCGCCGCCCACGATGCTCAGCGTGACGTGGCCCTCGACGCCGTCCATGAGCCGGACGAGGGCATCGATGGCCAGCGAACGAGCGGCGTCGTCGTCGGGGCCGATGGCCGTCAGACCGTCCTCCTCGACCTGGACGATGGGCGCGCCGGCATCGAACAGGGCGAGCAGCGTGGCACGTCCGGCATCGGCGGCGCGCAGCGCGCGGGTGCGCCGCGCCCGCGCGGTGCCACCGGAGGCTGCGGCGATCGAGTACGGCCCGACGAGTCGCGCCTTGACCGGTCGCGCGTCCAGGTCACGCTCACCGGCGATAGACGTCGCCTCGGCGTCGGCGGCCCGCCACGCGGCGAGTGCATCCGCGGCCGGGATCGCCAGGCCGTCAGCCAGGATGCCCAGGTCGGCCGCCAGCTGATCCTCGAGCGCCAGACGCCGGGCGGCCGCATCGTCGAGGCCCGGCGGGCGCGGGTAGGGACCGACGATGGTCGCGAACATGGCTCTCCCTGCCTCGCCTGGGCGTCGATGGGTCGCTGACGGGCGATCACCGGCAGCGTGGCGGCATCGTATCCTCGCCGCGCATGCCAGACCACTTCGCGCCGGTCGAGCGGGCCCCGGTCGACGCGCCGCTGCGCCCGCGTTTCGGCCGATACGGCGCCGTCGTCAGTCCCCACGGCCTGGCAAGCGAAGCCGGCATCGGTGTCCTGCGGGCGGGCGGCAACGCCGTGGACGCGGCCGTGGCCACCAACGCCGTCCTGGCCGTCGTGGCACCCCACGGGTGCGGCCTCGGTGGCGACGCGTTCTGGCTCATCTGGGACGGCACCCAGCTGCACGGCCTGAACGGCAGCGGCCGCGCTGGCGCCGCGGCGACGCTCGACGCCGCGCGAGCCGCCAACGGCGACCGACTGCCGGTCCGTGGGCCATGGTCGGTCACCGTGCCGGGCGCGATCCGATCGTGGGGCGATGCCCACGCCCGCTTCGGCCGCCTCTCGTGGGCCGACCTCCTGGCACCGGCCATCGAGCTGGCCAGCGGTTTCCCCGCCGGTTGGTCGTGGGTCGCGGCCGTGGAGCGCTCGCTGGCCGTCTTCGGGGCCACGTCCGACTGGGCGCGTGCCTTTCGCGCGCACGGCCGGGCCTGGCGGGAGGGCGAGATCGTCGTCGTGCCCGGTCTCGCGGCGACCCTCCGACGGCTTGCCGAAGACGGCCCATCGAGCCCGTACACGGGTTCGCTGGCGTCGCGGGCGGCGACGTATCTCGCCTCACGCGGCTCGCCGCTCGCTGCCGACGACCTGGCCGGCCACACATCGACCTGGACGACGCCCATCCGAACGAGCTACCGCGATGTCGAGGCGACGAGCCATCCGCCCAACAGCTGCGGACCGATCGCGCTCCAGCTGCTCAACGTGCTGGCTCGGGTCGAAGCGCCGCCGCCGAGCGTGTTCGACGGGCACGGTGTGGCAGACGCGGACTGGGTCCACATGGGGCTCGAGGCCGGCCGCGCCACGCTCGCGGAGCGCGAACGCTGGCTGACCGACGCCGACGCGATGGCGACTGGCGCGCTCGACGGGATGCTCTCTGACGCTCGCGCCGAGGCGCTCCTGGCGGGCATCGATCGACAACGGGCTCGGCTGCCAGCCGCTGCGGTCGACGGGCCGGCCGGCGGCGGCACGGTCTACCTCGCGACCGCGGATCGTCGGGGCGGTGTCGTCAGCCTCATCGAGTCCAACTACCTCGGCTTCGGCTCGGGGCTGGTCGATCCCGAGACGGGCATCGGCTACCAGAACCGGGGCGCCTCGTTCAGCCTCCATGCGAGCCACATGAACGTCCTGGCGCCGGGCAAGCGGCCGATGCACACGCTCACGCCGGGCATGCTCTTCCGCGATGGGCGGCCGTGGGTCGTCCATGGCTCGATGGGCGGCGAGATCCAGCCACAGGTCTTCGCCCAGGTCGTGAGCGGCCTCGTCGACGGTGGGCTCGATGTCGCCACGGCCGTAGCGGCGCCACGCTGGGCCGCCGACATGCCCGACCACCACGCGCCACCGGACCTGACCGCCATCGAGTCGCGCTACCACGCCGACGTCATCGCGGGCCTCCGGGAACGGGGCCACCGAGTCGACATCCGCCGACCCTTCGACGCAGGCCTCGGGCACGCGCACGCCATCGAGCTCCGCTACGACGTCGACACCGCACTGCCGAGTGCCTTTGCGGCGGCCACGGATCCCCGGAGCGAGGGTGCACCAGGCGTCTGGTAACGCGCGATATACTCGCCACCGGCCGGTCGCGCCGCGCTCACGACCTCCGCGGCTGGCCACCTCCGCCCTTGCTGCTCCGCTCCCTGCGAGCACGCCCTGAGGAGCCCCGGACCATGACCTCGAACGTGGCCCAGAACTACCCGTACGGCAGCGAGACCGAGGCCGAGCGCGCGGCGGCCGTCGAGCGTGCCGTGGCGGCGTTCGATGGGCTGGCGGAGCGGATCGCCGCCGAGGCCACGCCGCTCGGCGAGCCGCACGACGGCGGTCGCTGGTGGGTCTGGGTCTGCCCGACGGGCGAGTTCGATGGGCGGCTCCATGCCGCCGGCCACGCCCGTGAACGGCATGCCGTCTACACCATCTGCGACGACTGCGGCCGCTCCTTCCTCCGCTGATCCCGACGGCGCCGACCTGCGGGCGGCGCGACGGCGCCTGATCCTCGACGCCGCGGGGCTGTCGGTCTCGGCCGTCGCGTTCGGCCTCGTCTACGGCCTCGCTGCGCGGGCGGCCGGCTTCACGCTCATCGAAGTCGCGGCGATGAGCGTCTTCGTCCTCTCGGGCGCCGCCCAGTTCGCGGCCATCGGCCTCATCACCGGCGGTGCGCCATGGGCGGCCATCGTGCTCCTGACGACGCTCCTCAACGCCCGGCACGTGCTCTACTCGGCCGCGCTGGCGCCGTGGCTGACCGAACGGCCTCGCCTCACCCGCGCCGCCATGGCCCATGTCCTGACCGACGAGACGTTCGGCCTTGCCCTGCCTCACTTCCGGCGCGTGGGGCGCGCCGATGTGCCCGGCTACTGGCTGGCCACGCTGTTCATCGTGCCGACCTTCATCGGCGCCAACCTCATCGGCTTCATCGGCGGCCAGACGATCCCGGACCCGTCCCGCTTCGGCATCGACATCGTCTTCCCGGCTGCCATGGCCGGCATCGCCGCCTCCCTCGTGAGCGGACGCCGTGAGTTGGTGGCTGCCGTCGCCGGAGCCGTGCTCGCGGTCGGCGCCGGGCTGCTCATCGGACCGTCGGCCGGCATCGTCGTCGGCGGCCTGCTGGCACCGGCCGTGGCGCTGCTCGTCCCGCGCTCGAGCCCGCCGTCCGACCAGGAGCTGGCCGAGGACTACGCGCCCGGCCCCATCGGCCATCACGCCCACCCCTCGCTGGACGAGTGATGACCGACGATCTGGTCATCCTCGCGCTGCTCATGGGCGCGGTGACCTATCCCTGGCGCGCGGTCGCCCTGCTGGCGCCCGGCTTCGACCGCCTGCCGACCCTCGCGACCGAGTACCTGCGCCTCGTCGGCCCGGCGGTGCTTGCGGCGCTGGCGGCCGTGGCCATCCTCGTCGTCAGCGTCGAGCCCGCCGGCCAGCAGTTGAACGTGGGCATCGAGCTCGTCGGCGTCGTCATCGGCGTCGTCATCGTGCGCTGGCGACGGAACGTCTTCCTGGGCATCCTGGCGGCGGTGCTCATCGTCGCCATCGTGCGGCTCCTGGGCGGCTGAGCTACCTTCGGGCGGCCGAGGGACCGCCGGTGCGTGGCGGATCCGACGCCCCGATGGACTCGATGAGCAGCGCCAGGAGCGTCGTGCGCGGCACGATCGAGGCGACCTCGAGGTACTCCCCGGGTGCGTGGTCGTTGCCGCCGACGGGACCCAGGCCGTCGAGCGAGGGCACGCCCAGCCCGGCCGTCGTGTTGGCGTCCGAGGCGCCGCCGGTCGACGCGTCATGGAGCTCGAATCCGAGCCGCGCTGCGATGGCAACGGCCGCAGCGATGAGCGGCTCGGCGGCCGGCAGGCGCTCCATCGGCCAATGGCGGCCCATCTCCTCGATCGTCGTCGTCACGTCGGGCACGTGGCTCGACGCGGCGATCGCCCGGACCTCGGCCTCGGCGGCCTCGAGGTCGGCGCGAGTCGGGCTGCGCAGGTCGACTTCCACGACGGCCGACTCGGGGACGACGTTGGGCCGCGTCCCGCCACGCACGACGCCGACGTTGACGGTCACGCCCGGCCAGCGTCCGTTGAGCGCCTGCAGGGCGACGACCTGGTGCGCGGCGGCGAGCAGGGCGTTGCGGCCCTTCTCCGGCTCGACGCCGGCATGGGCGGCACGGCCATGGTAGGTCAGCCGCAGGTCGACGATGCCCTTGCGCGCGCTCACGATGTCGCCGTTCTGGCGCGCGCACTCGAGCACCAACGCCACGTCCGACTCGAGCGCCGCGGCACGGATGTGCGGCGTGCTCGAGGGCGAGCCGATCTCCTCGTCCGGGTTGGCGATGAACACGAGCCGCCCGACGGGCAGCCAATCGGCCGCGTCTGCGGCCGTCGCCCGCAGCGCGGCCAGGGCGTGCAGGCCGGCCAGGAGGCCGCCTTTCATGTCCGTC
This sequence comes from Candidatus Limnocylindrales bacterium, assembly GCA_036559965.1. GTDB lineage: Bacteria > Chloroflexota > Limnocylindria > Limnocylindrales > CSP1-4 > CSP1-4. The sequence goes on along the minus strand of DATBSD010000042.1, from coordinate 3,424 downwards.
ACGCCGGGCCCGGTCGCGATACCATCCGCGACGCGGAAGGGACGGGCGGCCGCCGTGCCAGGATCGAAGACCGTGTCCATGTGGCCGATGAGCAGCAGCCGCGGACCCGATCGATCGCGCTCGAACGTGGCCACGACCGTGTCACCCAGCCGGCCGGATGGGTCCCGTCGGCGGTCGACGGTCGCGCCGAGCTCCGCGAGCGCCGCCGCGACCCACGTCGCGACCTCGTTGACACCGTCGCGTGTGTACGAGCCGCAGTCGATGTTCACGAGCCTGGCGAGCTCGCCCAGGAAGCGCGGCAGGGCGCCTTCGACGGCCGAGCGGACGGCGACCAGCCGCGTCACGTCCTGGCGTCCGTCACCGTCGGCGCGAGTCGTTCCAGCGGCGGTCGTGGAGGGCATCGGCGGGCAGTCTACGGCAGCGGCCGCCACCTATACTCCGGCGACCGTGCGCCTCATCGAGATCCGGCTCCTCGAGGGCCCCAACCTCTATCGACTCGAGCCGACCGTCAAGATCGAGGTCGCCGTCGGACGGCGCCGATCATGGTTCGGGCAGCGCCAGCCCGGCGCCCACGCGGTCGTCGAGCTCGGCCGCCCGGTCGGCGCGCGCGCCGCGCCCGGCGTGGTGCGCGACCTGGCGGCCTGGATCCGTCGCTTCCATCGGCTCAGCCACGCCGATGCCTGGCTGGCGGACGAGCCGCCCGGTCGGGAGCGGCGGAACCGACGGCGGGTGCCGGTCACCATCCACCGCACGGGCGAGCCCGGCGGCTGGATCGTGGCCTTCCCCTGGCGCGAGCACGAGCGCGCGCTGGAGATCGCCGAAGGCGCCTGGCGCTGCTGCGAGCGCGGCCTGCCGCCGACGACACACGTCCCGCGCAGCCGCACCGCCACCCGCGCCCTCGCCCGCATCCGTGCCGCGGGCGACACGCCGCCCGCCTGGTTGCGCGATGCCGATCGGCGCGTGCCCATCGTGAGCATCAGCGGCACGAACGGCAAGACGACCACGACGCGCATGATCGCGGCCATCCTCCGGGCGGCTGGGCGCCGAGTAGGAACGACGACGTCCGACGGCGTCATCGTCGACGGCCGGCTCGTTGACGCCGGGGACTGGACCGGGCCGAGCGGCGCGAAGCAGATCCTCGATCGGTCGGACATCGACGTCGCCGTCCTCGAGACGGCGCGCGGCGGCATCCTGCTGCGTGGCATGGGCTACGAGTCGAACGAGGCGAGCGTGCTCACGAACGTGAGCTCCGACCACCTCGACCTGCAAGGCATCCATACGCTGCCCGAGCTGGCCGAGGTCAAGTCGGTCGTGGCGCGCATCACGAACACGACCGGTCAGGTGGTGCTCAACGCCGATGATCCTCTGGTCGCCGACCAGGCACGCCGCGTACGCGCGCCGGTGACCTGGTTCTCGACCGCCAGACGGCCCGGGCGGACCGTGGCGCGCCACCTTGCGAGAGGCGGCCGGGCCGTGCTCGTGGACGGGGACTGGATCGTCGCCCGAGCCGGCAGCGACTCCCAGCCGGTCGTCGCCATCGCCGAGGTGCCCTCCACGCTCTTCGGTCTGGCCAGCCACAACGTCGCCAACGCGCTGGCGGCCGCCGCCGGCGCGATGGCGCTGGGTGCTCCGGTCTCGGCCGTGGCCGATGGCCTGCGCAGCTTCCAGCCAGGCCCCGACCAGACTCCCGGCCGCCTGAACCTCTACCGGCTCCGTGATCGTGTCGTCATCGTCGACTTCGCCCACAACGAGGCCGGCGTCAACGTCCTGCTCGATGTCGCGCACGGCATCGCCGCCGGGGCGGCCGGTCGGACGCGACCGGTGACGCTCATCATCGGCACAGCGGGTGACCGACCCGACGACACCCTGCGCGGCATCGGCCGGCTGGCCGGCGGGCGGGCCGATCGCGTGGTCATCAAGCAGACGCTCGGCTACCTGCGCGGCCGGACGCCGGAATCGGTCGTCGGTGAGTTCCAGGCCGGTCTGGCCGACGCCGGGGTCGATCCGCGCCAGGTGCCCGTCTACGAGAGCGAGGCAGCCGCCCTCGGAGCCGTGCTCAATGGCGCCGACGGCCGCCCGACACCGACGACGGGGAGCAGCGCCAACGGCGGCGAGGTCGTGGCCATCATGTGCCACGAGGATCGCGATGGCGTCGAGGCGCTGCTCAAGGAGCTCGGCGCTCGGCCCGTCGACCCCACCGTCGACCTGCCCGAGCTCATGCCGCGCCTCCAGGGTCGTCCCTATCGTGGGACGTGAAGGCTTGCGGCGACCTCCTGGTGGGGCGCAAGATGGCGCCATCGGTCGGCGTCCGGTGCCGACGGACTGGAGGGACACGTGGAGAGCATCGTCGGCGTCGTCCTGGTCGTCATCGGGGCGCTCGAGATCCTTTGGATCATGCGCACCGTCCAGCGGAACATGCCCAAGGCCTGACGCAGCGGGTCAGCCCTCCGGAACAGCCATCTCGCCGGGCGCCACGATGGCCGTGGCCCGACGCGGCGCACGATTGAGCCCCATCGCCTCCTGGTAGACGCCCGCCGCGTCGTCGGCACACACGACGATGAGGTCGCCCGGTCGCGCCTCTGCCAGCGCCCGTCGGGTGGCGTCCATCTCGTCGAGCACCGGCTCCGCCATCTCGGTCCGGCCCTTGCCCGCTTTCGTCGCCGCGGCGACTCCGGCGAGCACGTTGGCCGCGGTCTCGCCGGGCTCGCGGCCGCGCCGGTTGCGATCTTCGCGGACGTAGATGCGATCGAACGAGCCGGCGGCCACGCGGCCGTAGTCCTTCTGATCGCCGTCGGGCCGGTCGCCCGGGATGCCGATGACGCCGAGCGCCCGGCCGGTCCGAGCCGGCGGCTGGGCGTCGCCGCGGGCGCCGCTGCCACCCTTCCCGACGCCGTTGCCCGCCTTGGCCCCGTCGCTCGCACGGGCACGGCCGCGCACCCGCTTGGCGGGCTCATCGCCGACCATCAGCGCGTCGACGAACTCGGTCAGGCGACGCATGCCGTCGACGTTGTGGCAGTAGTCGATGATCACGCGGTAGCCGTTCATCTCGATCATGTTCAGCCGCCCGGGCGCCTGGAAGAAGGAGGTCGAGAAGGTCCGCAGGCCCTGTCGGATGTCGTGCATGTGGGCGCCCGATGCCCACGCGGCCGCCGCGGCAGCGAGCGCATTGGCGACGTTCATTCGGGCCCGACCGCCGAACGTGGCCGGGATGAGGTGCGTGTGGAGGAGCGGCATGATGCGCGGCCCGTGGCGCAACACGACGAGCTCGCCCTCGTCCGTCTCCTGGAGCACGATCGCCGCACCACCCCGACCACAGTGCGAATCGACCCGCAGCCAGCCGTCCTGCTCGCGGTCGGTGGCCATCGAGAAGTAGACGATGCGGCCGTGGCACGTGCGCGCCATGCGCGCCACGTGCGGGTCGTCG
>DATBSD010000041.1:0-12242 GCA_036559965.1 Candidatus Limnocylindrales bacterium | reverse complement strand
CTTAGTTGCCGCCCTCGGTCACCTCGACGGTGCCCTTCTGGAAGTCCGCGCCGACCTTGTCCTCGGTGATCTGGTCCAGCGCAGCCTGCACGAGGTCGTTACGGAATGCGCCCTCGGCCGGATCCTGCTTGAGCACGAGGCCTTCCTTGGCGATGCTGATGGTCTGGTCCCAAAGGCCCTGGTCGGTGATGCCGATGCCGGCCGGCGACGGCCAGATGAGCGGGTTGACCTCGTTCATCTGCCACGCCTGGTGGCCCTTGCCGAGCGTCGGCCCGAGCTCCAGCACGTAATCGACGCACGCATCGGGGTTATCGCGGCAGTAGATCCAGCCACGCAGGGTCGCCTTCAGGAACTTGGTCGCGACCTCCGCGTTGCCCTCCTGCTCGAGCCAGGCCTTGCGAGCGAAGACGGCATCCTGGAGCATGCCCGTGCCGACCTCGTTCCAGTCGATGACATTGAGGTCGTCGGCCGTGTAGAGCTCACCGGTATCGGGATTGATGGCCTCGAGGACCTGCGCGTACTCGTTGTACGTCATCGCCTCCGCGACATCGATGTCCCGACCCAGCAGGGCGTCCATGTTGAAGTCCTGGATGACCTTCTCGAAGTCGGTCCCGACCTCGAGGCCGACCTTGCGGGCGCCGGCGATGACCTCGTGCTCGTTGCCGAAGTCCCAGACGCCGACCTTCTTGCCCGCGAAATCCTCGGGCTTCGTGATGTTGCTGTCCTTCCACGACACCGAGCGGGTGCCCGAGCGCTGGAAGATCTGGGCGATGCTGACCAGGTCGCAGTTGCCGGACTCGACCGCCTCGAGGGCCTTGGGCACCCAGCCGAGCGTGAACTCGGGCCCATCAGGCGCGCAGCCGACCGTGATGTTGGCGACGTTCGGTCCGCCGGTCAGGAGCTCGACGTTGAGCCCTTCCTCGGCGTAATAGCCCAGCTTCGAGGCCGCGATCTCGCCTGCGAACTGAGCCTGCGGCACCCACTGGAGTTGAAGCTTGACATCGGTCAGCTCACCCGGTGTCGGCGAAGCGCCGGCGCCGCAGGCCGCCAAGAGCAACCCCGCCACGGCCATGCCGACGAGCGACTTCCTCGTCCCCTTGAGCATCAGATCCTCCTCCGTTCCCCGGCGGTCCCGGCACCGCCCGTCTGTTCGACGTTGCCGCGCAGTCTACGACTCCAGCAGTCGGAGCGACGAATGCCAGGGGATGACGAGGCGCTCGACGACGACGACGAGCAGGTAGAACGTGATGCCCGCGACCGCGGTCACGACGATGGCCGACCAGGTGATGTCGAAGCGCAGCCGGCTCGAGCTCTGGACGATGACCCGGCCGAGGACGTCGCTCGAGCCGCCGAAGTACTCGGCCACGACAGCGCCGATGAGGCACAGCGTCGTGGCGACCTTGAGGCCGGTGAAGAAGTACGGCAGGGCGTTCGGGAGACGCAGCTTGCGCAGGATCTGGCCCTCGCTGGCCGCATTCGCGCGCATCAGCTCGATGGCTCGGGCGTCGACTTCGGACAAGCCGCGAGCGACGTTGATCATGATGGGGAAGAAGACGAGCAGCACGACGACGGCCATCTTGGCCATCGGGTTCGTGATCCCGAACCAGTTGCTCATGATGGGTGCCACGGCGATGATCGGGATGGCCGAGATGCCGATGGCCACGGGCAGGATGGCCTCGCGCGCCTTGGCCCATCGCGCGACCGCGAACGCGACGACGACACCGATGACGACGCCGATGCCCAGCCCGCCGAGCGCCTCGAAGAGGGTGTTCGAAGCCGCCTTCTGGAGCGTCGCCCACTCGGCGACGAGGGCAGTCCCGATGGCTGACGGACGAGGCAGGATGAACTGCCGCAGGTTGAGGATGCTGGCGACCAGCTCCCAGACGATGAGCACGCCGAAGAAGAGCAGGATGGCCGGCAGGTTGTAGCGCAGCGTGCGACCGAGTCGCTTCGTGAGCGGCAGATCGTCGGGTCGCGCGGCCGCCTGGAGGGCCATCGTCAGCCCACGTCCGCCTTGGGCCGACCGCGCAGGACGACGTGCTCGACGAGACGGACGGCGAGGAAGAAGACGATGCCCAGCAGGGACGCGGCGAGGATGGCCGCCCAGAGCTTCTCCGGCCCGCTGCCGTACTGCTCGTTGAAGTTGAGGATCGAGCGGCCGAGTCCGAACTGGCTGCCGCCCGGGTTGCCTTCGCCGACGATCGCCCCCACGATGCTCGCGGTCGCGGCGATCTTGAGCGCCGAGAAGAGGTACGGCAGGGACGACGGGAAGCGGAGCTTCCAGAAGATCGCCCACTTGGACGCCGCGCAGGCGCGCATCAGCTCCATCGCCCGCGGGTCGCTCGCGGACAGGCCGCGCAGCGCCGCGATGGTGACGGGGAAGAACGTCAGGTAGGTGGCGACGATGACGATGCCCACAACGCCGTTGCCGAAGGCGAAGGCGATGAGCGGGGCGAGGGCAAGGATGGGGATCGTCTGGCTGGCCACGACGTACGGCACGAAGGCGCGTTCGGCGAGCTTGGAGTGGACGAACAGCGCGGCCAGGATGACGCCCAGGACGGCGCCGGCGATGAACCCGAGGACAGCCTCGCGACCGGTGTAGAGCGCCGCACCGACCAAGAACGCGCCGAGCGATTCGGTCTGCTGGCGCTGGACCGGCGCCGCCAGCGCGTTCCATATCGTCCACACATGCGGCAGCGCCCGATCGCCGGCGACCTCCCACTCGAACGGCGGCTGGTAGACGATCTCCTGGCCGCTCGCATCCTGGAACCGCCACGGGTCACCGCCGAGCAGCTTGACGCCCTCCCAGATGACGAGGACGGCGACGAGGAAGAGGACGACCGTGAGCGCCTGGCGGCCGACGCTCCTGCCGGTCACCCGCCGATGCCCTCTGCAGCCACGCGCCGAGCCGCGTCGCCCGTGGCGCCGGCGCCCGGACGATCCTGGCCGCCGCCCGGTCCGCCCTCGCCGGCGCGCAGCGCTTCGCGGACCTCGGTCACGAGCTCGAAGTAGCGGTCCATCTCGCGCGTCTCGACGTCGCGCTGGCGCGGCAGGTCGATGGGCACGATGGTCGTGATGCGGCCCGGACGAGGGCTCATGACCACGACGCGGTTGGACAGGAAGACCGCTTCGGGGATGGAGTGGGTCACGAAGATGACCGTCGTGGCCGTGCGATCCCAGATGCGCAGGAGCTCGAGGTTCATGCGTTCCCGGGTCATCTCGTCGAGCGCCCCGAACGGCTCATCCATGAGCAGCAGGGCGGGGTCGAGCGCCAGCGCCCTGGCGATGGCGGCGCGCTGCTGCATGCCACCAGAGAGCTGCCAGGGATGGTGGCCGCCGAAGTCCTGGAGCTCGACCAGGGCGAGCATCTCCCGGGCGCGAGCGGCACGCTGGTCCTTGGACATGCCGGTGATCTCGAGCGGCAGCTCGACGTTCTTCTGGACGGACCGCCAGTCGAAGAGCACGGGTGCCTGGAAGACCATCCCGTAGTCGCGATCGAGTCGCGCCTGGCGGGCTGGCTTGCCCCGGACCGTGACCGTGCCGCCGGACACGCTCGTCAGGTCGCCGACGATGCGCAGGAGCGTGCTCTTGCCGCACCCGGAGGGCCCGATGAGCGAGATGAACTCGCCGCTCGCCACGGACAGGTCGATATCGCGCAGGGCCTCGACCTGGGTCGTCGCGTTGCGCCCCGTCGTCTCGAAGACCTTGCGCACGCCCGTCAACTCGACCATCGGCCCGGCCGTCGGCGGACCGGCGTCACCGGCTGCCTCCTGCGCCAGGAAGTCCTTGATCGAGCCCGTGAAGACGACGGTGTCGGACGTGCGTCGCGGCGCGGCTGTCGGGCCGTCGGTGGTCGTCGGCGGCTTCGGTGCCTCGCGGTCGCTCATCGACGGCTGGGGGACGTCATGCGCGGAAGAGTACCCCGCGTCGCATGCCCCCGACCGAGCGGTCCAGCCGTCCTTGGAGCTAGATGTGCGCCGTCTGCGAACGGAAGCGCTGACGGCGCATCGGCCAGCAACCTCGGGCGAGCAGGAGCGCAGCGAGCCCGGTGATGATCGCGAACATGCCGGTCACGAACGGGTCGATGGGCTCGGCTCGGACCGCGGCGTAGCCGAACGAGCCGAGGACAGCGAGGCCCATGATGACGACGAACGTGAGCAGGGCGATGGCAGCGGCGGGTCCGCGCCGATCGCGTCGCACGAGAAGCACGCCGCCAACGGACAGCAGCGGCAGGGCGAAGGCGAGGTCGAGCGCGTAGACCGGGCTGGTCGGCAGGTCGAGTGATGTCACCGCCTCCGGAAGCTCACCGGACACGATGGCGCCGGCGATCCCAGACGACCAGGTCAGCGCAAAGAGGGCGACACTGGCGAAGAGGAAGGCGGCCGACGGCAGGCGCGGCAGGCGTGCGCCGATCCCCTGCGCGATGGCGGCGGAGTCGAGGCCCAGGAGCATCAGCACCAGCGACCAGGTCGAGAGCGACAGGATGGCGATGTGGAAGGGCGTCGCCGGGTTGATGACCACGGAGAAGGCATAGATCGCGTACGTGTAGGCGATGAAGCCCAGCGCGCCCATGGCGACGAGTCGGCCGGTCGTGATCGGCGTCAGCGGCCAGCTCCCGAACGTCAGGCTGGCGGAGGTCTCGGTGGCCGTGAGCCGACCTTCCAGGGAAGCGGCGGGCGCCGCATGCCCGGCGCCCCACAGCCCGATGAGCAACAGCGGCACAGCGACCAGGATCGTGGCCAAGTCCGAGCCCTGGGCCTGGGCGATCATCGCCGCGTTGTCGCGATAGAGGTCGGGCAGCAGGACGCCCGCGGCCGAGGCGATGGCGACAAGCACGACGACCGCCCACGCGAGAGCGTCGGCGAGTCGGATCTTTGACGGTGCGGACATGGTTCGTCGACCTCCCGTGGCATGTCCCCGACGCGCGTCGGGGTCACGGCAGGGCAGCTCCGGAGTCCCGAGTCCGACGGCCGGCCTTGCGTGCGCTGCCGGTCAACATCGAAGCAGCGGGCCGTCCACGGCCCCAGTGCCGAGGCGACCGAATCAGCGGGCGCTTCGGACCGCCCGCACCGTGCGAGCGCCCCGCCGCTTCGTGCGGCCGCTAGCCGGTGACGGCCTGGTCGGCGATGTCGAGGGCCGCGTCGATGATCGCGAAGCCCTCGGCCAGCTGCTCCTCGGTGATCGGCAGTGGCGGGTTGGTGTGGATCGAGTTGTTGGCGATCATCGTGTACAGCCCGTGCTCCCGGAGGTACTTGCCGACGGCCTTCATCTCGTCGGACGAGCCGTTGAACGGCGTCATGGGCACGAACGGGTCCCGGGACCGGACGAGGTCGAGGATGCCGAAGAGGCCAAGGTTGCGTACGGCGCCGACGCTCGGATGCCGATCGAGCAGGTCCTCGTGGTGTCGGCGCATGACCTCACCCATCCGCGCGGCATGCTCGACGAGCCCGTCCTCCTCGTAGACCGCGATGGTCGCCAGGGCGGCCGCGCATGACACGGCATGCGACGAGTAGGTCAGGCCTCCGAAGAACATCTTCGACTCGAACGCCTCGGCCACGTGGCGGCGCATGGCCACGGCGCCGAGCGGCAGGTACGACGAGGTCAGGCCCTTGGCCATCGTCATCAGGTCGGGCACGGTGTCCCAATGCTCGATGGCGAACATCTTGCCGGTCCGCCCGAAGCCGGCCATGACCTCGTCGGCGACCATCAGGATCTCGTGCCGGTCGCACATCTCGCGCACGCCTTGGATGTAGCCGTCGGGCGGGATGAGGATGCCGTTCGTGCCCACGATCGTCTCCAGGAAGACGGCCGCGATCGTGTGCGCGCCCTCGTAGCGGATGACATCCTCGAGGCCCTGGAGCGACTCGGCCGCCGGCCGCGGCTCGGCCTCGCCCCAGCGATGCGTGTCGGGGTAGCGGACGACGCCCACCAGACCGGGCTCATTGGCCCAGCGGCGCGGGTCGCCGGTCAGCGTCATCGCGCCCAGCGTGGCGCCGTGGTACGAGCGGTAGCGCGACAGGATCTTCGTCCGGCCGGTGTAGTGGCGGGCGAGCTTGATGGCGTTCTCGATAGCCTCGGCGCCACCGAGCGTGAAGAAGACCTTGTCCAGGTCACCCGGCAGGATCGATGCCAGCTTGGCGCCCAATCGCGCCCGCGACTCGGTCACGAAGGCGGGCTGGACGTACTGCAGCTTCGTCGCCTGGGCGGTGATGGCGTCGATCACGCGCCGGTCGCCGTGCCCGATGTTGACGCTCATGAGCTGGCTGTTGAAGTCCAGGATGCGCTGACCCTCGGGCGTGTAGAGGTAGACGCCCTCGGCGCGGTCGATGGCGATGGGGTCGAGCTGGCCCTGGACCGACCAGGAGAAGAACGTGTGCTCGCGAGCCAGGCGAACCATCTCGGCCGACGACATGGTCCCGCTCGACGGGGCGCTGGTAGGAGGCTGGGTGACGGCCATCGGGTCTCCTCACGGCTCGGCCTGACGGCGGCGATTGTCGCACGCGGCATCCGCTCTGGTACCCTCGGGCTGGACGCCCGGCAACGCCGTCCGGCACCCACGTCCCACGCGCGGTCGCACCCGACGACGGCAGCGCGAGGCTCTCGCCATGCCACCGACCGAGGGACCATCGAGCGATGACCGACCCGGCGCCACCCCCCGCGGCCGTCCCGCCGAGCGGCGCATCGAGCTCCTCGGTGTGGCTGCTCGTCGCCGCCATCGCCGGCGTGGTCCTCGTCGCGGCGCTGCTCTTCCGCGCCTTCGTCAATCCCGGCGAGATCCCACCGACGGCGTCGCCGACGGTCGTGCCGACCGCCAGCGCATCGCCCAGCCCCTCGCCGAGCCCCAGCCCGAGCCCGTCCGCCTCGCCCAGTCCGAGTCCCTCGCCGAGCGCCAGCGCATCGGGGTCGGCCGAGCCGACCTCCGGACCGAGCGCCAGCCCGACGACGGCACCGACGACAGGCCCGACGACGGCCCCGACCGAGGCACCGGGCCAGACGGCCTCCTGCCCTCAGCCCGACACCGGGGTGACCGTCGTCTACCCCAAGGACTGGTACACCGTCGACGAGCCGCCGCAGTATGCGTGCAGCTTCTTCGACGCGTCGCCCATCGTCATCGATCCCGACCAGACGGTGCCCGACGCCCCGGTCGCGGTGCTCGCCGACGAGACGCCCTACCAGGACGCCCTCGCCGCGCTGACCGACCCCGCCAAGTGGAAGGTCGGCTCAGAGGCCGACGCGACGGTCTCCGGCCTGCCGGCGACCAAGGTCGAGGCGTCGTGGGTCGGCTCAGCGACGTATCCGTCGGGCACGCTGCGGTACTTCTACCTCGTCGATCGAGGCGCCGGGGGCAGCGTCCTGTTCGTGACCCAGGGCCTGGCCGGCGACGCCTACACGACGGACAAGCAGGTCGTCGATCTGATGGCCTCGCAGTCGACCATCGCCGCCCCCTGACCCGACCGTCCGACCGCGACACAGGAGACATCGCCGTGCAGGCAGATCCGACCGCCCAGCGCGTCCGCGACCGACAGGACGCCGTGCGGCGTCGCGCACTCCGGATCATGCCCGGCGGCACGAACTCCAACTTCCGGATCTGGGGCGACGAGACCGTCTACGTCGCGCGCGGCAAGGGCGCCCGCATCTGGGACCTCGACGGCAACGCCTACATCGACCTCCGGATGGGCTACGGACCGGCCATCCTGGGTCACGCCGACGATCGCGTCGACGAGCACGTCATCAGTCGGCTGCGCGAGGGCGTCAGCTTCAGCCTCACGAGCGAGGACGAGGTCGCGGCCTGCGAGCTGATCACCGAGATGACCTTCTGCGACATGGCCCGGCTGACCGTCTCCGGGACCGAGGCGACGATGCACGCGATGCGCGTCGCGCGCGGCTTCACTGGGCGCGACCGGATCGTCAAGTTCGAGGGCCAGTACCACGGCGTCCACGACTACGCGCTCATCAGCGTCCTGCCCGACGACACGAGCGAGTTCGGCGATCGAGACGCGCCGACGCCGGTGGCCGACGGCCGAGGCATCCCGCGGGCCGTGGCCGAGACCATCATCCCCTGTCCCTACAACGACCTCGGCGCGCTGCGGCGAACATTCGAGCGCCACGGGCCGACCATCGCGGCCGTCATCGTCGAGCCCATCATGGGCAACGCCAGCGCCATCCTTCCGCAGCCGGGCTTCCTCGAGGGCGTGCGCGAGCTGACGCGCGAGTTCGGCGCGCTGCTCATCTTCGACGAGGTCAAGACCGGCTTCCGCGTCGCCCGCGGCGGCGCCGCCGAGCTGTTCGGCGTGACGCCCGACCTCGCGACCTATGCCAAGGCCTGCGGCAACGGCTACCCGGTCGCGGCCTTCGGCGGCCGGCGCGACGTGATGAACGTGCTCCCCGACCACGTCAGCCACGGCGGCACCTACGCCGGCAACCGGGTCGCTGCCGCGGCCGCGTCGAAGACCTTGAGCATCATCCGCGACACCGACGCGCTGGCGACCATCGACGCCACGGGGCGGCGCATCCAGGCCGGCGTCCACGAGGTGCTCAACGAGCGCGGCCTGGCTCACGTCTTCACCGGCGTGCCGGCCATGTTCGGCATCATCTTCGGCGACGCGATGCCGCCCGACTACCGCGCCTGGGCGGCCATGGACCACGATCTCTACGACACCGTGGCGAAGGCCATGATCGAGCGCGGCGTGATGCCCGAACCCGACTTCCGCGAGCCGTGGTTCCTGTCCGAGGCGCATGCCTCGACCGACATCATCGACACGGTCGTGACGACCTTCGAGTCGGCGCTCGGCGCTGCGCTCGACGAACGCGGCGCGACGAGCGACCGCGCAGCCGGAAGGCGTCCCAGCGCATGATCCGCACGACGCCCTTCCACGAGCGCCTCAGCAAGCTCAACGAGACCGGCCTCTGGGAGCACTGGTCGAACCACCTGACGGCGACGCGCTACCAGATGTCCGAGAAGTTCGAGTACGTGGCCATCCGGGACAGCGCCGGGTTGTTCGACACGTCGCCGCTCTACAAGTACCGCATCTCGGGCCCCGACGCCGAACGCTTCCTGGCCGGCGTCCTGACCCGCGACATCCGGACCTGCCCGCCCGGCCACGCCCAGTACACGCTCTGGTGCGACGACCGCGGCTACATCGTCGAGGACGGCGTCATCCTGCGTCACGCCGCGGACGACTTCGTGCTCACGACGGCAGAGCCGAACCTGGCCTGGCTCGACGGGCTCACGGGTCGACTCGACGTGGGCATCGAAGACGTCTCCGATCGCTGGGCAGTGCTGGCTGTCCAGGGTCCACGCTCGCGCGATCTCATCGCCAGCGTCACGCCGGCGGTCGTCGGCCTGCCCTACTTCGGCATCGTCGCGACGACCATCGCCAAGGTCCCGGTGCACATCTCACGGACCGGATTCACGGGCGACCTGGGCTTCGAGATCTGGGTCCCGGCCGCCGACGCGCTGCGGGTCTTCGACGCCATCTGGACGGCCGGTAAGGGTCACCACATCATCCCCATCGGCATGACCGCGCTGTACATGGCGCGCATCGAAGCCGGTCTCGTCCTGCTCGACGTCGACTTCCACTCCAGCCGCTACGCCTGGACCGACGCCGATCGCACGACGCCGACCGAGCTGGGCATGGGTTGGATGCTGCGTGGCCTCGAGACCGACGATCGCCCGTTCATCGGGCGCGACGCCATCCGCCGCGAGCTGGCCACGGGGTCGTCGCGCTGGCGGCTGACCGGTCTGGTCGTCGACTGGCGCGACTACGACCGCATCTACGACGCCGCCGGGCTCATCCCACCCAAGGACCACACGCCGATCCAGGACGAGTACTACATCTACGACGACGACCTGGAGCAGCTCGGCTACGCGACGAGCCAGATGTACTCGCCCATCCTCCAGCGCCACATCGCGCTGGCCCGCGTGCCCATCGATCGACAGGCACCCAGCTCACGCGTCAAGCTCGAGCTGGCGGTCAACCACCGCTACGAGTACTTCGACGCCCACGTCACCCGCCTGCCCCTCTACAACCCCGAGCGAAGGACGGCCTGACATGCCCAAGACCACGTCGCCAGCCAAGTCCCGGCGTGCGGCGCCGGCCGCCGCCAAGGGTTCCGCGCGGCGGTCGTCGTCGGGCGCCGCCGGACGCTCCGGCGGACGGGTCGATCGACGCTACGACGCCATCGTCATCGGTGCCGGCCACAACGGCTTGACCAACGGCGCCTACCTGGCCAAGGCCGGGCTCAAGACGCTCGTGCTCGAGCGCCGCCACCTCGTCGGCGGCGCGGCCATCACCGAGGAGCTCCGACCGGGCTTCTGGTTCACGACCTTCTCCTACGCCCTGAGCCTCATCCGGCCCGACATCGTCCAGGACCTGGAGCTCGTCAAGCACGGTTTCATGCCCATCCTCATGCCCACGACGTTCTGCCCCATGGAGAACGGCGACTACCTGCTCCTGGGCCAGGATCACGGTGAGAACCTCAAGGAGATCGCCCGTCACAGCCCCCACGACGCCGACGCGTATGACGCGTTCAACCACGACGTCAACCAGGTGTTGCGAGCGCTCAAGCCCCTCCTCGACCAGGTCCCGCCGGACATCTTCAGCGACGACCCCGAGGAGCTCATCGCGCTGGCCGCCCTGGGCAACCGCTTTCGGCGCATGGACCGCAAGGTGCTTCATGACGCGGTCCGGCTGTTGACCGGCTCGGCAGCCGACTTCCTGGACGACTACTTCGAGTCGGACATCCTGAAGGGGTATCTGGCCTCCTCCGCGATCATCGGCACCAAGGTCGGGCCGTATTCGCAGGGGTCCGGGCTGGTCCTGCTCTACCACCTGCTCGGCGAGCACGACGGCGAGTTCGGCGCGTGGTCGTTCCACAAGGGCGGCAACGGCGGGTTCACCCGGGTCCTCGCCCGGGCCGCCACGGCGTTCGGCGCCGAGATCCGCCTGGATTCCGCGGTCGACCGGGTCATCACCAAGAACGGCCGGGCGACCGGCGTGGCGCTGTCGGATGGGACGGAATTCCACGCCCCGGTCGTCGTGTCCGCGCTGGACCCGCGACGGACGTTCCTCGAGCTGGTCGAGCCGCGCGAGCTGCCGACCGACCTCGTCGAGACGATTGAGCGCTTCCGGTTCCAGGGCACGTCCGCGAAGGTCAACTTCGCGCTCGACGCGCCGCCCCGCTACCCGGCCCTGGGAGACCGGACCGACCAGTACCGCGGGTTCACCAACATCGGGCCGTCGATGGAGTACCTGGAGCGGGCCTTCGACGACGGCAAGTACGGCTGGTTCTCGAAGCGGCCGTACCTCGATTGCGCCGTCCAGTCGATGGTCGATCCGGACATGGCGCCGCCCGGCAAGGCGGTCATGAGCTGCTTCGTCCAGTACGCCCCATACCACCTGCGTGGGAGCGACTGGGACACCGAGAAGGAGGGGCTGGGCGACACCGTCCAGGCGACGCTCGAGTCATTCTTCCCGGGCTTTGGGGACCTCGTGCTCCAGCGCGAGATCCGGACACCGCTCGACATCGAGCGGATGGTCGGCCTGTCCGAGGGGAACATCTTCGCCGGCGAATTCCTGGCGCCCCAGATGTACTTCTTCCGGCCAGCACCCGGCTGGAGCCAGTACGCGACGCCGATCGACGGCTACTACCAGTGCGGGTCCGGGACGCATCCCGGCGGCTGCGTCATGGGCGCGCCCGGCAAGCTGGCGGCGCAGCGGATCCTCAAGGACCGGGCGGCTTCTCGGCCGAGGTCCGCGTAGGACCGGCCTATGCCTGTTCTTGGACGGAGATCGGCCCGCCCAGCGCGCCGTCTTTCAGATGGTTCCAAGCAAGCGAAACGACTTGCCGGGTGGAACGCCTGCGTCGTGTCCCGTTCGCCCGCGCCAGATGGTTTCGCTTGCTCGAAATGGTTCGACAACCAGGCCTGCCGAGGACGCCTAGCTCCGGATACCGGCCGGGGACGGGCCCAGGACGGGTCAGTGGCCCTCGTCGTATCCCGCGGGCAGCCGCTCGCCGGCCTCGATCCGGACCGGCAGGCGGTTCTCGGCCGGCGTCAGCGGACACGAGAAACGCACGTCGTAGACGCACGACGGGTGATAGGCGAGGTTGAAGTCGAGGGTGTAGGTGCCGTCATCCTCCGGTTCCAGGTCGAGGTAGCGACCGGCGCCATACGTCTCGTGGCCGCTCGTCGCGTCGAGGAAGGGCACGAACAGCCCCGGGAGCTCCTCTTCGGGGGCCTC
>DATBSD010000040.1:0-6868 GCA_036559965.1 Candidatus Limnocylindrales bacterium | reverse complement strand
CCGAACGTCCTCGTTCGACCAGGCCGCCGAGTTCGTATCCGCCATCGCCGAGGCGGCTCGGACAGTGGGTCATGACCCCGACGTCGACGTGCGGCCGGAGGGCGTCACGGTCCGAACCTGCTCACGGCCTGACGGCGCCCTGAGCCGAGCGGACGCCGACCTCGCAGGGCAGATCAGCGCGGCCGCGCACCGGATGCGTCTCGAATCCGATCCGACCGCGTTGGTGGTGGTCGGCATCGCCGTCGCCCAGGATGCCGGCGTGGACACTCGCCCGTTCTGGGAGGCGGCGTTCGGGTACCGACCCAACGGCGACACGGACCTGACCGACCCCATCCGGCGCGGGCCGCACCTGATGTTCCACGAACTCCATGACCCGCGCGCGAGGCGTGGTCGGACGCACATCGATGTATCGGTCCCCGCAGAGGAAGCCGAGAAGCGCGTGCAGGCAGCCGTCGCGGCCGGTGGGCGCATCGTCAAGGCATACGAGGATCAGCGCACGTGGATCCTCGCTTCGCCCGACAACCACGGCGTCGATATCGCCGGCTGGGCCGACCTGGAGGCTTGACGATCGGCCCGGATCAATCGGGCGTGATGGGGCCCTCCAGGGGCCGATGCCGGGACACGGTCGGCGCAGCGCGCCCGAAGAGCCGTCGCTGGCCGATGGGCGCGTTGGCGAGCGCGACGCCACCGATGACCATGGCCGTCCCGATGAACGTCTGGACCCCGATCGTCTCGCCCAGGACGATGACACCGAGCAGGATGCCGATGACGGGCATGACGTACGTGATGAGCGACGAGCGGTAGACGCCCCAGGCGTTGATGAGCCGATAGAACATGAGGTACGCGATGCCCGACCCGATGAGGCCGAGCCAGATGACGCTCACCCATGCGTCGGTCGTCGGCGGTGCTGCGAGTCCGCTGGCGGGCTCGAAGATGGCCGCCAGGGGCGCGATGATGAGCAGGGCGACGATGTTCTGCGGGAGCGCGATCTCGACCGGCCGCAACGCCCGCGGGCCGGTCACCGGATCGGGCATCAGTGGTCGTGTGCCGATGGTCCGCCGGAGGTACGTCGCGCCGATGGCATACGAGAGGCACGACAGCACGAGCGCGATCTCGCCGGTCAGCTCGCCACCTGGGTCGACGCCCGCCGCGGGTGCCACGTGCCGCGCGAGGATGACGACCGCGCCCGCGAACCCGAGCACGAGACCACCGACCTTGTTGACCGTGATCGGCTCGTCGTGCAGCACGACCGCCGCGATGATGAGCGCGAAGAGTGGTGTCAACGCCTGGAGGATGGCGGCCAGCGCGGAGTCGATGCTCTGCTCCGCCCAGGTGATGAGCGAGAACGGGATGGCGACGTAGACGATGCCCATGACCGCGATCTTCGCCAGCACTCGTGGGTCACGCGGGACGCGGGATCGGGTGACCGCGACGAGCAGGCCCAGGCCGACGACGCTGATGGCCAGCCGCCAGCCCACGAGGTTGAACGGCAGCATGCCCGCCTCGACGCCGACCTTGATGAAGAAATAGGAGCTGCCCCAGGCGAACGCCAGCGCCACGAAGAGGATCCACAGGAAGGCTGAGGACGACGTTCTGGCGGGCATCGCGGGCTCCAGACGGGTCGAGACCGGGCTATCGTTGAGCCGTCCGCGCATGGTAGTGGAAACCGGCTTGAGTGTCCATACCGGTTACTCTTGGGAGCATCGCGTAGGATGGCTCCGATGCGCTATGAGCGGGACGCGGCCCTCATCGTGGTCGACGTCCAGAACGACTTCGCCGATCCCGCCGGCTCACTCTCGGTGGCCGGTGGCGCGGCGGTCGTCGAAGCTGTCAACACGCAGGTGGCGGCAGCGGTTTCGGCCGGCGCGTCGGTCGTCTACACCAAGGATTGGCATCCACCGACGACGCCGCACTTCGCCAAGGACGGCGGCATCTGGCCGGTCCATTGCGTGGCCGACAGCTGGGGCGCCGAGCTCCATCCCGGGCTCGTCATCGCGGGTCCCGTGGTGCACAAGGGCGTGAGCGGCGAGGACGGCTACTCCGGCTTCACCATGCGCCATGCCCTGACCGGTCAGACCACACCGACCGACCTTGAGGCGACGCTCCGCGAACGCGGCGTCGGACGAGTCGCCATCGTCGGCCTGGCGACGGACTACTGCGTCCTGGCGACCGTGCTCGATGCGATCGAGCTCGGGTTCGAGACGACCGTCCTGCGCTCGGCGATCGCGGCGGTCGACCTGCGGCCGGGCGACGGCGAGCGCGCGCTGGCGGCGATGGCGGCCGGCGGTGCTCGCATCGAGAACGGCGTCGACGCCTCGTCACCGGGCGGCTAGCCTGGCGTGTCGGTCGCGATGGCTGGCGATCCGTCGGTCCGGCTTGGCCTGCGCGAGAACCTCGGTCAGTTCGGACTGCTGGTCGCGGTCAATGCGCTCGTCGGCGGCATGGTCGGTCAGGAGCGCACGGTGGTGCCGCTCATGGCCGACCAGATCTTCGGCCTCCAGGCGTTCACCACCGCTCTGACCTTCATCGTGGCCTTCGGGCTGACCAAGGCCGTCACCAACCTCGTTGCCGGGACCCTCGCCGATCGCTATGGCCGGAAGCCGGTCCTCGTCGCCGGCTGGCTCATCGCGCTGCCCATCCCGGTGCTCCTCATCGTCGCCCCGAGCTGGGCCTGGGTCATCGTCGCGAACGTCCTCCTCGGGGTCAGCCAGGGCCTCACCTGGTCGACGACGGTGATCATGAAGATCGACCTCGTAGGCCCACGGCGGCGCGGCCTGGCGATGGGGTTCAACGAGGCGGCCGGCTATGGCGCGCTGGCGCTGACGGCCTTCGCCACCGGCCTGCTCGCCGAGCAGTTCGGCCTCCGGCCGGCGCCCTTCCTGCTCGGCCTCGCGTACGCCGGTCTCGGCCTCGGCCTCTCTGCGCTGTTCGTGCGTGAGACACAGGGACACGCTCGCCACGAGGCGACCACGCGAGCCGAAGGGACCCTGGCTGCCGACGCCACCGCCGGCCAGGTCTTCGCGCTCACGACCCTCCGCGAACCGTCCCTCTCGGCGGCCTGTCAGGCGGGCCTGGTCAACAACCTCAATGACGCGCTCGCCTGGGGCCTCCTGCCCCTCACCTACGCAGCGGCCGGCCTCGATGTCGCCGAGGTCGGCCTCCTGGCCGCCATCTACCCGGCCGTCTGGGGCCTCGGCCAGCTCGTCAGCGGCGGGTTGTCCGATCGCTATGGGCGCAAGCCGTTCGTGGTCGGGGGCATGCTCGTCCAGGCCGTCGCCATCGGCCTCATCGCGGCCGTCGACGGCCTCGCGGCATGGGCGTTCGCGGCCGCGCTGCTGGGCATCGGCACGGCGATGGTCTACCCGACGCTCCTGGCCGTCGTCGGCGACGTGGCCCATCCGACATGGCGCGCGACCGCCGTCGGCACCTACCGCTTCTGGCGCGACGCCGGCTTCGCCGTCGGGGCCATCGTGACCGGGATCCTGGCCGATCGCTTCGGCATGCCCGCCGCGATCTGGGCCGTCGCCGCCGTGACCGGCCTGTCCGGGCTCGTCGCCCTTGTCCGGATGGCCGAGACCCACCCTCGCGCAGCGGTCGTGGTGCCGGTCTAGGGCCGGGACCGGTCAGGGTCGCTCGAGGCCGTGCGTGGTGAGCAGGGCGTCGTCCGACAGGACGGCCGTCGTCTCGCCATCAGCGACGATGGCTCCGCCGTCCATGACGATCGTGCGCGGGAAGACCTCGGCCACGAGGCGCATGTCGTGGGTGCTCACGATGAGCGTCTGCTCGAGCTGGTCGAGCAGGCCGATGAGCTCGCGACGCCCTCGGGGATCGAGCCCCGCCGACGGCTCGTCGAAGACGAGCACGCTGGGGTCCATCGAGAGCACCGTGGCCAGGGAGATCCGTTTGCGCTGACCGATCGAGAGCCGCTGCGGGATGCGGCGCTCCGACCCGGCCATACCCACGGCCGCCACCGCTCGCTCGACCCGGTCATGGATCTCGCTCGCCGGCACGCCCATGTGGATGGGCCCGAAGGCGACATCCTCGAAGACGGTCGGGCTGAAGAGCTGATCGTCGGGATCCTGGAAGACGAGACCGACGGCGGCCCGGACGCGGCCCAGGCTGCCCGGCTCGACGGTCATGCCGGCCACGCGCACGATGCCGTGGCTGGCCAGGTGGATGCCGTTGAGATGAAGCATGAACGTGCTCTTGCCCGCCCCGTTGGGACCGACCAGCGCGACCTTCTCCCCGCGGGCGATCCGGACGTCGATGCCCCGCAGCGCCTCGAAGCCGTCGGGATACGCGAAGTGGAGGTGCGCGACGTCGACCCAGCTGGCCGCCTGGTCGGCGTCCGTGCCAGGCGCGTCGGCGACGGCGACCGCCTCGGCGCTGCTCATGCGCCGGCGCGCCAGGCGTGCGCGCTCGCCTCGAGCACGACGAGCACGACGAGCCCGAACCCGAAGGCGACGAGCTGCCGACGCGGGAGAGGCGGTCCGGGCAACGAGCGGAACGTGCCGTCGAAGCCCCGTGCCTGCATCGCCGCATAGACGCGCTCGCTGCGCTCATACGAGCGCAGGAAGAGCGAGCCGACCATGTGGCCCGTGACCGATCCCCGCCAACGCAGCGATCCGCCACCGCGCCCGGCCACGACCGCCGACCGCGAGGCCTTGGCCCGGTTCATGCGTCCGGCCTCCTCGCCGATGACGCCGAGGTAGCGGTACATGAAGCCGATGATGGCGATGAGGATGCGCGGCAGGCGGAGCTCCCGCAGCCCGTCGATGAGATCGTGGAAGGCCGTCGTGAAGGCGAGCAAGAGCGCCGCCTGGACGCTCACCCAGCTCTTGGCCGCGACCGACACGAAGCGCTCCAGCCCGTCGGCGCCGATGGTCAGGGTCAGCGGCCCGAGTGTCAGCGTGACCAGTGGCTCGGTCGTCGGCGCGAAGAGGAGGGGCACCGCGGCGAGCATGAACGGCAGCGCGAAGAAGGCCGATCGCGCGGTCCGCAGTGGTCCCAGGCGAGCCCACCACGAGAGCCCGACGAGCAGCAGCCAGGCGACGGCGATGGCTCCGAAGGCGCCCACCGGCAGCAGGCTGATGGCGACGATGAACGCGATGGTGAGCAGGAATTTCAGGCGGGCGTCAGCGCCGTGCAGAGGACTCCGGCGCGCGACGTAGCGGTCGAGTTGCAGGGCCTCGTCCCTCGCTCACGCCCGGCGACGTCGAGCCAGCAACCAGCCCAGGCCGACCATCAGCAGGAACACCAGCCCGACGCCGACCAGGCCGGCCACGATGGTCGACGCAGATGGGTCGTCGATGCCGGGCACCGCGTAGTCGGGGATGATCGAATAGGGCTGTTCCTGGCCTCGTTCGAGGAAGCCGAGCGACGCGGCGACGGCTTCCAGCCCGTCGGGATCGGCCGACGCCAGCGGCGCCAGGACGACCACGACCAGCACGGCCACGCCGAGGCCGACGAGCCACCACGAACGTCGCAGGTGTTCCACGACCCGTCGCCTACGCAGCCGCGGCGGCCGGCGCCGTCGACCCGAGACGCGTGCGTGCGTCACGCAGGGCGAACAGGTCGGGTCGCGTGGCCTGGATGAAGCCCAGGGCGGCCATCGTGATGAGCGCCTCGCCGATGCCGATGACGCCGTGGACGCCACCCATCGCCAGGAGGGCGAGTGACAGGTCGGTCGTGCCCGAGAGCGCCAGCTCGACGGCCGCAGCGAGCGATGCCACGACGACGGCTGCCCAGGCGGCGATGCCGGCGGCCGGGATGCGGGCACGCTGCTCGCCACCGAACAGCCGGCAGAGAGCGCGATAGCAGGCGTAGCCACCGAGCGTGCCGATGATGCCCATGTTGAAGATGTTGGCGCCCATGACGACCAGCCCGCCGTCCTGGAAGACGAGCCCCTGGACGGCGATGACGCAGGCCATCACGAGCGTGCCCGCCCACGGCCCGAGCAGCACAGCCGCGAGCACGCCGCCGAGCAGGTGGCCAGAGGTGCCGCCGATGACCTGGAAGTTGAACATCTGGGCCGCGAAGATGAAGGCGGCCATGACGCCCATCAGTGGGATGGCGCGGTCGTCGAGCGTGCGATTCGTCTGGCGCACGGCGTAGGCCAGCACGAGCAGCGTGATCAGCCACATCACGGCCGCCATCGGGAACGACAGGAAGCCATCCGGGGCGTGGAGCGCCTCGACCCCGTCCCCGACCCCTATGGAGCCCTTCGTGAACGCGCTCATCGACCGCTCCCGTGATGCCTCGGCCGCCGGGGCCTCAGGCAGGCATGATACGTCGCATCGTCCTGCTGTTGCAACGACTTGCAGTAGCGTGTACGCGCGAGTATCGGGTTCGGATCACCGGGCCCGACGTGCGTCTGGCGCGCGGATCAGACGGGACCGCTGAGGCTGAACAGGCCGACGAGCATGGCGAAGGCGACCATGCCGGTCGCGACGCAGGCGGCCACGACGGCCCTGCCAGGGCGCAGACTCCGCGTCGACCGGTCGCCGCCCCGGACCGTCGGCAGGAGGCCGAGCACGAGCACGAGCTCGAGCGCGGTGGTCACGCTGTCGACGACACCCACGGCCTCGACCTCACCGACGACCGGGCCGATCGGCAGGCCGATGGTGCGCGACCAGACCCAGACGGCGATCGCGCCGCTGTTCACGACGATGGCCAGCAGCGCCGCCGGTCGGCTCGGGCGCCGGAGATAGACCAGCGGCCAAGCGAGCTGGAAGGCGGCCAGCAGCGCGAACGCGATGCCGAACGGCAGGTAGGCCTCGGCGTGGTCTTCGACGACGGCGACGTGGAGGACCCCCGCGGCGACCGAGGACGCAGCCGCGACCCAGCCCAGCCAGACGGTGGCCGGGAT
>DATBSD010000039.1:0-6816 GCA_036559965.1 Candidatus Limnocylindrales bacterium | reverse complement strand
GAGGAAGAGCTCGCCGGGGTGTTGCTCGTCGTAGCACGGCCATTGGAGGCCGTCTTCGGCCTCCAGGCGGGCGTAGCTCATGCCGGCGTGGACCGGCGACAGCGCTCGGACCTCGTTCCAGACGTCCTCCGCGGTCGGGTGCCCGAGGTCGGTGCCCATCGCGCGGGCAAGGTCGACCACGATGTCGACATCGTCGCGAGCTTCGCCCGGCGGCTGGAGCGCCCGACGAACACGCTGCACGCGCCGCTCGGAGTTGGTGACCGTGCCCTCCGATTCGGCCCACATCGCGCTGGCCGGGAAGACGACGTCGGCGATCTCGGCGGTACGGGTCAGGAAGATGTCCTGCACGACGATCGCCTCGAGGCCCTCAAGGAGCTGCCGCGTGCGGAGATGGTCGGCTTCCGATTGCATCGGGTTCTCGCCGACGACGTAGAGCGCCGACAGGTCCCCGTGCTCCATGGCCTCGAACATCTGCGAAAGGTGCCAGCCGCGCGTGGGCGGCACGCTTACGCCCCAGTGGGCGTCGAACTTCGCGCGCAGCTCATCGTTCTCGACGTGCTGGAAGCCGGGCAGGCGATCGGGCAGCGCACCCATGTCGCCGCCGCCTTGGACGTTGTTCTGGCCACGCAGCGGGTTGAGGCCGCTGCCGTAGCGCCCGACGTGGCCGGTCAGCAGCGCCAGGTTGATGAGCGCGACGACGTTGTCGACCGCGTTGTGATGCTCGGTGATGCCGAGCGTCCAGCAGATCATCGCGCGGTCCGCCTTGGCGTAGGCATGGGCCGTTTCCCGGATGACGTCCATCGGGATGCCGGTCTCGCGCTGGGCGTATTCGAGCGTGTACGGCTCCACGTGGGCGCGGAAGGCGTCGAAGTCGGTCGTCGCCCGGTCGATGAACTCGCGATGCTCCAGGCCGGCGGCGATGATCTCGCGTGCCATCGCGTTGGCGAGCGCGATGTCGGAGCCGACGTCGAGGCCGAGCCAGACATCGGCCCATTCGGCCGAAGTCGTCCTGCGCGGGTCGACGACGTAGAGCCCGGCGCCCCGATTGACCCCCTTCAGGAGGTGGTGGAAGAAGATCGGGTGGGTCTCGCGGGCGTTACTGCCCCAGAGGAGGACGAGATCCGTCTCCTCGATCTCCTGATATGAGCTGGTGCCGCCCCCGGCCCCGAAGATGGTCGCCAGACCGGCGACGCTCGGAGCGTGTCAGGTCCGGTTGCAGCTGTCGATGTTGTTGCTGCCGACGACGACGCGCGCGAACTTCTGGGTCATGAAGTTCAGCTCGTTGGTCGCCTTCGAGCAGCTGAAGAGCCCGAACGTCGTCGGCCCGTGCGCATCGATGGCCTTCCGGAAGATCGTCGCCGCCCGGTCGAGCGCCTCGTCCCAGCTGGCGGGGCGGAGGCTGCCGGTCTTGCGATCGCCGTCGCGGACCATCGGCTGCGTGAGCCGAACGTAGCGTCGCGCCATGCACGCTCCTTTCGATGCGTGGAGGCTCGAGTTCCCCGGCGGGGAAGTGGCCCGAGTGTAGCGCGGGCTCCTCGGTCGAGACGCGTCGCGCACTCGCCCTAACCGACGATCCGCTCTCCGCCGGCATAGACGTTGAAGCGGTCGCCGCGCAGGAAGCCGATCAACGTCAGGTCGAAGGTGTGGGCGACGTGGACGGCGAGACTCGAGGGGGCGGACACGGCGGCCATCAACGGTATGCCCGCGGCGACCGCCTTGTGGGCCAGCTCGAACGAGGCACGGCCGCTGACCATCAGCGCGCGTTCGTGGAGCGGCAGCTCGCCGGCGAGCACGGCACGCCCGATGACCTTGTCCACGGCGTTGTGCCGGCCGACATCCTCCCGGATGGCGACGAGGCGCCCATGCGTGTCGAAGAGCCCGGCCGCGTGGAGCCCGCCCGTCCGCTCGAAGGTCGCCTGAGCGTCGCGCAGGGCGGGTGTCATGGCCGTGATGGCGGTCCGC
This sequence comes from Candidatus Limnocylindrales bacterium, assembly GCA_036559965.1. Taxonomy (GTDB): domain Bacteria; phylum Chloroflexota; class Limnocylindria; order Limnocylindrales; family CSP1-4; genus CSP1-4. Next base: position 4,854 of record DATBSD010000039.1, on the reverse strand, counting down.
TCGAAGCTCGGTCCCGGAGCCAGCGGCTTGAGATCCTCGCGCAGGGCATCGAGCGCCGCCGCGCCACAGATGCCACAGGCCGACGAGGCGACGAGGTTGCGCTGCCAGCCGACGCGATCGTCTCTCGCGCGTGGCTCGACGAGGCTGATCTCGACCAGGTTCTCTGCCTCGGGCAGGGCTCGCACCGCGAACGGCGCAGCCTGGCCCGGGACGCCCGAGGCCGCGACCGCAGCGCCGGCGATCTCGGCCCGCCGCGTCACGATACCCTCGACGAAGAGCAGCCCCAGCACGAGCTCGAGGTCGTGGCCAGGCGTGCGCATGACGACGGCGAAGGGCTCACCGTCGAGGACGATCTGGAGCGGCTCCTCGGCCGCAACGACATCGTCGCCATCCTGTCGGCCGTCCGGGCTCCAGCGCTCGACGCGGACCGGCCGATGGGGCTCGGGGCCGCGGTCGGTCACGAGCGGCTGGCGCTCGGTCATCGCCTTCGGACGCCGGCGTTCAGGAGACCAGCTCCACGCCGGGCTCGCCCGCCTCGACCCGACCGACCCGCCACCAGCCGACCCCGATGGCCCCGAAGCCGGCGACCACGGTGGCGACGCGATCGTTGGGCACGGCGGCCATGAGTCCGCCCGACGTCTGAGGGTCGAAGGCGAGGATCTCGCGGGCCCGGTCGACCCCGTCGCCGATGGTCAGCGTCGGCGCCGCGAAACGTCGGTTATGGGCTGCGCCGCCCGTCTCCACGCCAGCTGCGGCCAGGTCGAGGGCGCCGTCGAGTGCGGGCAGCTGCCCCGCCTCGATGACGAAACGCGTCCCCGATGCTCGCGCCATCTCGGTCGCGTGACCCAGCAACCCGAAGCCGGTGACGTCGGTGGCTGCCACGACGCCGGACTCGGCGAGGACCTCGGAGGCTGCCCGGTTGAGGCGACGCATCGATCTCACGGCCCCTTCGAGGTGTTCCGCGGACGTGCGACCTGACCGATCGCCGCTCACGAGCACGCCCGTGCCGAGCGGCTTGGTCAGCAAGAGCACGTCACCCGGCCGCGCCCCACCTTTGCGCATGACATGGTCCGGGTGCACGACCCCGACGACGGCCAGGCCGTATTTCGGCTCGGGGTCCTTGATCGTGTGACCACCCGCGAGCACACCGCCTCCCTCGCGGACCGTGGCCGCGGCGCCAGCGAAGATGGCCGACATCGTCTCGCTGGGCAGTGCCTCCGGGAAGGCGGCGATGCTCAGCGCGAAGAGGACGCGGCCGCCCATGGCGTAGACGTCGCTCATCGCGTTGGCCGCCGCGATCGCCCCGAATGCTTCCGGGTCGTCGACCAATGGCGGAAAGAAGTCGAGCGTGCCGACGACCGCCAGGTCGTCCGTCAGACGGTAGACAGCGGCATCATCGGGGGCGTCGAGGCCGATCAGCAGCGCATCCGGCGTGGCAGCGGCTCCCGCGCCCAGCCCGGCGAGCGCATCGGCCAGCAGGTCGGCGCCCAGCTTGGCGGCGCAGCCCCCGCAATCGGTCTGTTCTGTCAGCGGCAGCGACGCTCGGTCGCTCGCGTCCGTGGTCGGCGCGGTCATGGTCGGCCGATGATACGTCCGGGGCTCAGACCTCCCCCACCGGCATCGGGACCACGGGGACGACGCTCGGACGGACGCGCGGCAGCACGCGCCAGGCGACCACCAGGCCGAGGAAGGCGATGAGAGCGGCGACCGGCGTCGCGAGCGTGTAGCCGCCGGCCGACAGCGCGATCCCGATGACCACCGGGCCGATGACGCCACCCAGGTTGAGGGCACTGCTGTTGAACGCGAGCATCGTCCCGCGGACGGACTCGGACAGCTCGGCCACGATGGTCTGGATGCCCGGGATCCCGAACCATGTCGCGAAGGCCCAGACCGCGAAGACCGCCAGGGTCACCGGCAGGGCGACGGCCGTGACGGGCAACAGCAGTGCGGCGACGATGAAGCCGCTGATGCCGTAGAGCACCGTGCGACGGGGACCGATGCGTGCGATGAGGCGTCCGGACAGCCGCGTGGCGATGAGCCCGACGACACCCACCAGCGCATAGACGAGGCCGGCCTGTGCCGCCGGGACACCGTAGGTGACGTGCACGAACTCGCTCACATAGATGAACAGGCCGAGCGTGCCGCATGCCCAGAGCAGGGTGACCGACAGGATGCTCAGCACGCGCCGATCGCCGATGACCAAGCGCAGGGCCGCCCCATACGCGGGCGTCGTCGCCCGGTCGGGCAGCGTGGCGGGCAGCCGACTCAACAGCAAGAGCGCGACCAGGGCGACGATGGCGATGAACGCGAACGACGCTCGCCAGCCGGCGACCACGGCGATGAGGGCGCCGATAGGCAGACCGAGCAGGCTGGCCAGCGGGAACATCGCCGAGAGGGTCGCGATCGTCCGCGCTCGGCGGTCACGGTCCGGCGAGTCACCGGCGGCCGCGAACGCGGCCGGCATGATGATCGCCGCGCCAAGACCGTTGACCAGCCGGGCAGCGAGCAGGAAAGGCAGCGATGGAGCCACGACACAGGCACCCGCGGCGAGCGTGAAGATGCTCAGGCCGAGCATCATCGCGAAGCGCCGCCCGCGCCGATCGGAGATCGGCCCGAAGATCGGCGCCAGGAGAGCCGTCGGCAGGGCGTAGGCACTGGCCAGCAGGCCCACGACCGCGATGGGGGCGTCAAGGTCGTCGGCCACGGCCGGCAGCAAGGCGGCCACGATGTAGGTGTCCACGCCGACCGCGAAGACCGCCAGGACCAGGGCGTAGGTCACGGCCATCCACGCATGGTAGGCGGCCGGCTCGCGGTCGTCGGTCGCGTGACTGCCGTCGTCGGCAGGGTGCGGCTACCATCGCGCCGGGAGCGGAGGGGTCCCGGTGGGTCTCCTGGTCTTCAAAACCAGTGGCGCTGCGCTCCGCGTGGCGCGGTGGGTTCGACTCCCATGCGCTCCCGCCATCGCTCTCGGTGTACCGTCGCGGGCATGGCCCGTCTCGACGATGTCGCGCGCGACAAGCTGCCCGATCGTGCCTTCGCCTACGTCGACTCGCGCGGCAACCGGCGGCTGCCGATCCACGACGAGGCGCACGTCCGCAACGCATTGGCGCGTTTCGATCAGGTTCGCTTCGAGGACGAAGCGGCCAAGGATCGCGCTCGGAAGCGGCTGCTGGCGGCCGCCAAGCGCTACGGCATCGTGCCCGTCGGCTTCGTCGACCGTCAGCTCCGCACTCGCGGCCATGAAGCCGCTGCCGGACGCCTCGTTGTCGAGCTCGGACGCGTCGACGACCTGGCCGGCCTGCAGTCGCGCCTGCGGGCGGAGCTCGCCGATCCCAGCCTGGAGGTCTGCGAGTGGTCCGAGGCGAACGGCGCATACCTCTCCGCGGACGGTCAGCCGGCGAGCATGCCGGCCGCCGGTGAGGGCCGCGCGGTGACGCTCATCGATCGCCACGGTCGACCCATGGCCGCGCTGGTCCACGACCCGGCCACCCTCCGGGATGCTGACCGCCGGCGTGCTGTGGTCGCAGCCGTCCGACCGGCCGTCGAGAACATCCGGCTCCAGGCCGGTGCCGGTGCCGCGGCCGACCGGGCGAGCAAGCTGCCGGGCGGTGCGGTGACGCTGCTGATGAGCGACATCGAGGGCTCGACCGCCATCGTCGAGGCGCTCGGCGACCGATTCGCGAGCGTGCTGACCGAGGTCCGCGCCATCCATCGAGCGGCCGTCCGGCGTGCCGGCGGCCACGAAGTCGACGCTCGGGCGGACGAGTACTTCGCCGCCTTCGAGCAGCCAGTCGCGGCGTTCGCTGCAGCGATCGCCATCGTGCGCGGCATGGCCGCTCGGCGCTGGCCCGACGATCGAACGATGCGCGTCCGGATCGGCATCCATCACGGGCGCCCGACGCGGTCGGACGATGGTTACGTCGGCCTGGCGGTCAACACGACGGCGCGCATCTGTGCCGCCGGCCACGGCGGCCAGATCCTCGTCTCTCGCGTCGCCAGGGATGCCGCGGAGGTGGCGCCAATGGATGCCAGGGCCGGCCCAAAGCGAGAGTCGACGCAGCGTCTCCGGCCCCTTGGCCGCTATCGCCTGGCCGGCATCCATCGCCCAGAGACGATCTTCCAGCTCGAGGCCGACGGTCTCGACGCCGACTTCGAAGCGCTCCGCGCGCCGACGGTCGACGGGCCCTAGGGCTGCCGGTGGCCATCGCTCGGTGTACCGTCCACCCATGTCCGGCGAGTCGTCTCCGCGGCCACCCAGCGTCGAGCGGCTGCTGTCCGTGGTCCGGCCGCGGCTGGGCGAGCGCGATCGTGCGGCGGTGACGGCGGCCGCTCGCGAGGTCCTGGCGACAGAGCGGCTGCGCCTGGCGGCAGGCGAACCGGCCTCGACCCTCGATTCGCTCGCGGATGACCTGGTCGACGACCTGTCGACGACACCCTCCGCCCTCGTGCCGGTCATCAACGCGACGGGCGTCATCATCCATACGAACCTGGGGCGTGCCAGCTGGCCGCAGGCTGCGATCGATGCAGCCCAACGAGCCGCGAGCGGCACATCGTTCCTGGAGCTCGACCGTGAGACGGGCCGCCGCGGACCTCGCGCTCCGTCTGCGGAGGCCGACCTCATCGTCGTGACCGGCGGCGAGGCCGCGCTGGTCACGAACAACAATGCTGCCGCCGTCTCGCTCGCACTCGCGGCCGCCGTCGCGGGCGGCGGGCGGCGTGGTGGGGTGGCCGTCGCCCGTGGCGAGCTGGTCGAGATCGGCGGGGGGGTGCGCATCCCCGACGTCGTCCGGCGCGCCGGGCTCCGCCTCGTGGAGGTCGGCACGACGAACAAGACGCGCGTCGCCGACTACCGCG
>DATBSD010000038.1:0-46369 GCA_036559965.1 Candidatus Limnocylindrales bacterium | reverse complement strand
CGAGATGACCGTCGAGCTCATCACGCCCATCGCCCTCGAGACCGGCCAGCGCTTCGCCATCCGCGAGGGCGGCCACACCGTCGGTGCCGGCGCCATCACGAGCATCCAGGAGTAGCCGGTGGCGAAGCAGCGGATCCGGATCCGCCTCAAGGCGTACGACCACCGGCTCCTCGACCAGTCTGCCCTCCAGATCGTCGAGACGGCGCAACGTACCGGCGCCGACGTCGTCGGGCCTATCCCGCTGCCCACCCGGATCGAGAAGTTCACCGTGCTGCGGTCGCCGTTCATCGACAAGGACAGCCGGGAGCAGTTCGAGATCCGGACCCACAAGCGCCTCATCGACATCCTCGATCCATCGTCCAAGACGGTGGATGCCTTGATGCGACTCTCGCTCGCCGCGGGCGTCGACATCGAGATCAAGATGTGACCGCGGCATGAGCATCGGACTCATCGGCCGCAAGGTCGGCATGACCCAGGTCTTCGCGGAGGACGGCACGCTCGTGCCCGTCTCCGTGGTCGCCATCGAGCCCAACACCGTGACCCGCCTGCGGACGCAGGAGCGCGACGGCTACACGGCCGTGCAGCTCGGCGCCGGGACGCGCGAGAAGCAGACCAAGCCACGGGCGGGGCAGCTTCGCGGGCTGCCGCCCGTGCGCGACATCCGGGAGTTCCGGACCGACGACATCTCGGGCTACGAGATCGGGCAGGAGCTCAAGGTCGAGGAGGTCTTCAGTGCCGGCGACCTCGTCGACGTCATCGGCGTGACCAAGGGCAAGGGCTTCGCCGGCACCATCAAGCGCCACCACTTCGCGCGGGGGCCCGAGACCCACGGCTCCGACTCCCATCGTCAGCCAGGCTCCATCGGCGCGGGCACGACACCCGGTCGTGTCTATCGCGGCCTGCCCATGGCCGGTCACCTCGGCGATGCCAGGCGGACGACCAAGAAGCTGACCGTCGTCCGCGCCGATGCTGAGCGCAACCTTCTGCTCGTCAAGGGTGCCGTGCCCGGCGCTCGTGACGCGCTCGTGCTGGTCAGGAAGGCTTGAGCATGGCCACGACGACGCTCTACGCCAAGACCGGCGCCGAGGCCGGCACGATCGAGCTGCCGGACGGCCTCTTCGCGGCGCCCGTGAACACCGCCGTGATGCACCAGGTCGTGAACGCCCAGCTGGCCGGTCGGCACCTCGGCACGCACGACACGAAGACGCGCGGCGAGGTCCGCGGCGGCGGCAAGAAGCCGTACCGACAGAAGGGCACCGGCCGCGCCCGCCAGGGCTCCATCAGGGCGCCCAACCACGAGGGCGGCGGCGTGGTCTTCGGACCGCATCCGCGGAGCTACGCGCAGCGGCTGCCCCGGCGCATGAAGCGGCTCGCGCTGCGCGGCGCCCTCTCGGCCAAGTTCGCCGACGGTGCCGTGACGGTCGTCCAGGACCTGGCCATGGACGCCATGAAGACGCGCGAGCTGGTCGGCTACCTGGCCAACCTCAAGGCCGCCGGCCGGGTCCTCGTCGTGGCACCCGGGCGCGACGAGAAGCTCGAGCGCTCGGCCGCCAATCTGCCGCGCGTCGAGGTCATCCTGGCCGACTCGCTCAACACGCTCGACGTCCTCAACGCGGACACGCTGCTCATCACCGAGCCGGCGCTGGCCACGATGACGGAGGTCTACGCATGACGCTCGAAGCCGCCCAGGTCATCATCCGGCCCGTCATCAGCGAGAAGTCGATGGACGAGACGCAGCGTGGCAAGTACACGTTCGCGGTCGCGGACACGGCCAACAAGCTGCAGATCAAGGCCGCCGTCGAGGAGCTCTTCAAGGTCTCCGTGCTGCAGGTCAACGTCCTGACCACGAAGTCCAAGGAGAAGCGCCGAGGACTCGGCCGCCAGCGGACGAAGGGTCGCACCTCGCCCTGGCGCAAGGCCATCGTGACCGTCGCCCCCGGCGACAAGATCGAATTCTTCGAGGGGGTGTAGCGATGCCACTCCGAAGCTACAAGCCGACCTCGCCCGGGCGGCGGTTCATGACGCGCTCGACGTTCGAGGAGATCACCACCGACCAACCGCACAAGCCGCTGCTCGAGTCGCAGAAGCGCGGCAGCGGCCGCAACAGCCAGGGTCGGCTGACGGTGCGCCATCGCGGCGGCGGCCAGAAGCGGCATTACCGGATCATCGACTTCAAGCGCGACAAGTTCGACGTGCCCGCCCGCCTGGCGACCATCGAGTACGACCCCAACCGGTCGGCGCGCATCGGCTTGCTGCACTATCGCGACGGCGAGAAGCGCTACATCCTGGTGCCCAACGGCCTCAAGGTCGGTGACATCGTCGTCGCCGGGCCGAGCGCCGAGGCGCGCGTCGGCAATGCCTTGCCGCTGGCCAACATCCCGCTCGGCACGACCATCCACAACATCGAGCTGGTGCCCGGCAAGGGCGGTCAGATCGTGCGCTCAGCCGGCACGTCTGCCCAGCTGCTGGCCAAGGAGGGCGACTTCGCCCAGATCCGACTGCCCTCGGGCGAGGTCCGCCGGGCGAGCCTGCGCTGCATGGCGACCGTCGGCCAGGTCGGCAACCTCGACCACGAGAACCAGAGCCTGGGCAAGGCCGGCCGTGCCCGCCACCTTGGCCAGCGACCGGAGGTGCGCGGTGTGGTCATGAACCCGCGCGACCATCCGCACGGCGGCGGCGAGGGCAAGTCGCCGACCGGCATGCCACCCAAGACGCCATGGGGCAAGCCCGCCATGGGCTTGCGCACCCGTCGATCCAAGTCCAGCGGCGGCATCGTCCGCTCGCGGCACCGCAAGAGCTAGGGGCAGGAACGATGTCACGATCCCTGAAGAAGGGCCCGTTCGTCGAGGCCCGCCTCCTCGGCCGGGTCCAGGAGATGAACCGCCGCAACGAGCGCAAGGTCGTCAAGACCTGGTCGCGCGCGAGCGTCATCTTCCCGGACTTCATCGGTCACACGGTGGCCGTCTACAACGGCCGCAAGCACATCCCCGTCTACGTGACGGAGAACATGGTCGGCCACCGCCTCGGTGAGTTCGCGCCCACCCGCAACTACCGCGGGCACGGCAAGCACACCGAACGCTCGCTGGCCCTGAAGTAGGCCGCCATGCGCATCTCAGCGACCGCCAAGTACACCCGCCACTCGACACGCAAGACACGCCTCGTCACCCGGGCCATCGTCGGGCGTCCCGTCGAGGAGGCGGCCTCCCTGCTCAAGTTCATGCCCCAGGGTGCCGCCAAGGACGTGGCCAAGGTGCTCAAGAGCGCGACGGCCAACGCCGAGAACAACCATGACCTCTCGGCCGAGGATCTCGTCGTCGTCGACGCCGTGGCCGACGAGGGACCGACCATCAAGCGCTGGAAGCCGCGCGCGCAGGGCCGTGCCTTCCCCATCCACAAGCCGATGACGCACATCACCGTCGTCGTCGAGAACCGGGAGGACTAGCCGATGGGTCACAAGGTCCACCCCTACGGCTTCCGCCTCGGCGTCTCGCGCACGTGGAACGCCAAGTGGTATGCCGGCAAGGGCTACACCGACCTGCTCAAGGAAGACATCTCCATCCGCCAGCTGGTCACGCGCCGGCTCGCCAACGCGAGCGTCAGCGGGGTCGAGATCGAGCGTGGCATCAACCACGTCACGGTCACCATCCACACCGCCAAGCCGGGCATCGTCATCGGCAAGGGTGGCGCCAACGTCGAGGCGCTTCGCCAGCAGATCGGGCGTCTCACGACGCGCAAGGTCAAGCTCGAGATCAAGGAGATCCGCCAGCCCGAGCTCGATGCCGTGCTCGTGGCCACGAACATCGCCCAGCAGTTGTCGCGCCGCATCGCCTTCAAGAAGGCCATGAAGCAGGCCGTGCAGCGGACCATGAAAGCCGGTGCCCGAGGCGTCAAGATCAACGTCGCCGGCCGCCTCGGCGGTTCCGAGATGGCCCGCCGGGAGTGGGAGAAGGAAGGCCGCGTGCCGCTGGGCACGCTGCGCGCCGACATCAGCTACGGACAGGTCCTCGCCCGCACGACGTACGGCGCCATCGGCGTCAAGGTCTGGATCTACCGCGGCGACATCGTGCCCGAGCGAACGCTGCCGCGCGAGGCCGCGGCGACCTCGGGGAGCGCCTAGCATGCTCATGCCCCGACGGGTCAAGCACCGCAAGGTCATGCGCGGCCGGATGAGCGGCGTAGCCAAGGGCGGCACGACCATCGCCTTCGGCGAGTTCGGCCTCATGACCGAGGAGCCGGCCTGGATCACCAGCCGGCAGATCGAGGCCGCCCGGCGAGCGATGACCCGCTACGTCAAGCGCGGCGGCAAGATCTGGATCCGCATCTTCCCCGACAAGCCGGTGACCAAGAAGCCGGCCGAGGTCCGCATGGGCTCCGGCAAGGGCGCCCCCGATCACTGGGTCGCGGTGGTCAAACCCGGCCGGATCCTGTTCGAGATGGCCGGCGTGCCCCTCGACGAGGCTGCCGAGGCGATGCGCCTGGCCAGCCACAAACTGCCCGTGAACGTCAAATTCGTGGTCAAGGAGGGCGTCGCAGATGGACATCGCTAGCGTCCGTGGCCTGACCGACGCCGAGCTCGTGGCCGAGCTCACGACGGCCAAGCGCCAGCTCTACGACCTGCGCTTCCAGCTCGCCACGCGCCAGCTGACCGACTACAGCCAGATCCCCCAGACGCGTCGCTCGATCGCCCGCATCCTGACCGTCCTGACCGAGCGCGAGCTCGATGAGAGCGGTCGACCGGTGGCCGGCGTCGGAGCGACGAACGCATGAACGGAGCCCGCATGACGACGATGAAACGCAAGGCCAAGGTCGGCCGCGTCGTCTCCGACAAGATGGACAAGACGATCGTCGTGTCCGTCGAACGTCTCACCCGCCATCGCCTCTACAAACGCGTCATCCGCCTGACCACGAAGTTCAAGGCCCATGACGAGCACAACGAGGCGCGTATCGGTGACCGCGTGCGCATCGAGGAGTCGCGGCCGCTCAGCGCCACCAAGCGCTGGCGGCTGGTCGAGATCGTCGAGCGCGCCAGCGAGGGTGCCAGTGAGCCCATCGTCGCCGACGAGGAGGCCACGACCGAGGTCATCCATATGGCCGCCCATCCCGGACGCCACGAGGCGGCCGAGCCTGCGGCGGAGGAGGCCACGGCGTGATCCAGCAGTACAGCCGGCTGCGCGTGGCGGACAACACGGGTGCCCGCACGATCCAGTGCATCCGCATCATGGGCCGCTCGACGGGCACGACCGCCGGCGTCGGCGACGTCATCATCGCCAGCGTCAAGCAGGCCATCCCCAACGCCGCCGTCAAGAAGGGCGACGTGGTTCGCGCCGTGGTCGTCCGCACGACCAAGGAGTTCGGCCGACCCGATGGCAGCTACATCCGCTTCGATGAGAACGCCGCCGTGCTCATCAACAACCAGGGCAATCCGCGCGGCACGCGCATCTTCGGGCCGGTCGCCCGCGAGCTGCGCGACAAGAACTACATGAAGATCATCTCGCTCGCACCGGAGGTCCTGTGATGCCCGCCCGCCTGGCCGCGCCCCGCGCGACGAAGGTGCCCGAGCTGCGTCGCGGTGACGAAGTGCTCGTGCTGACCGGCAAGGACGCCGGCAAGCGCGGCACGATCGAGCGCGTCGTGCGCCCCGACCGTGTCGTCGTGGGCGGTCTGAACATCGCCAAGCGGCATACCAAGCCGCGCAGCCGTCAGGGCCGCAACGACCGCGCGCCACGCGTCCAGCAGGGCGGCATCCTCGAGATCGCCCAGCCGCTGCGGATGAGCAACGTCATGCTCGTCTGCCCCGCCTGCAGCCGCCCGACCCGCATCCGCCACGAGCGTCCCGAGACGGGGCGCAGCGTGCGCGTCTGCGCCCACTGCGGTCAGCCCGTGGCACGGGAGGCCAAGGCATGAGCGGCCGGCTCCGTGAGCGCTACCGCGACGAGGTCGTGCCCGCCCTCCAGAAGGCGTTCGAGTACGGCAACCCGATGGAGGTCCCCCGGCTCGAGAAGATCGTCGTCAACGTCGGTCTCGGCGAGGCACTCACGAATGCCAAGGCGCTCGATGCTGCCGTCGGCGACATCGCGACCATCACCGGCCAGAAGCCGGTCGTGACGCGGGCCAAGCGCTCCATCGCGCAGTTCCGGCTGCGCACGCATAACCCCATCGGCGTCAAGGTGACGCTGCGCGGCGAGCGCATGTGGGACTTCCTGGAGCGCCTCACGGCGCTCGCGCTGCCACGCATCCGCGACTTCCGGGGCGTGCCCGCGAAGTCGTTCGATGGGCGCGGCAACTACTCCCTCGGCCTGCGCGAGCAGCTGGCCTTTCCGGAGATCGACTACGACAAGGTGGATCGTCTGCGCGGGCTGGAGATCAGCGTCGTGACGACGGCCAAGACCGACGAAGAGTCGAGGAAGCTCCTCGAGCTCCTCGGCATGCCGTTCGCCGGCTAGAGGGCAGGAGACGCACGATGGCCAAGAAGTCCCTGATCGCCAAAGCAAAGCGGAGCCCCAAGTTCGAGGTCCGCGGCTACCACCGCTGCTTCGTCTGCGGGCGCCCGCGCGCATACATGCGCCGCTTCGCCCTGTGCCGTATCTGCTTCCGGGAGCGCGCCCTGCTGGGCGAGCTGCCGGGCGTCACGAAGTCGAGCTGGTAGCCCACATGAACGTCTCCGATCCCATCGCCGACATGCTCACGCGCATCCGCAACGCCAGCCGGGCCCGCCACACGGAGGTGCTCGTGCCGGCCTCACGGACGAAACGCGAGATCGCCCGCATCCTCAAGGATGAGGGCTTCATCGAGGACGTCGCCGAGGCCCAGGACGGCCCCGTCGCGATGCTCCGCATCCAGCTCAAGTACGTCGGCGGCAAGGCGCCCGTCGTCTCGGGCCTCAAGCGCATCAGCAAGCCCGGCCTGCGTGTCTACGCCGGCAAGACCGACATCCCGCGCGTGCTCGGCGGCCTCGGCATCGTCATCGTCAGCACCAGCCAAGGCATCATGACCGGCGCACAGGCCCGCAAGGCCCAGCTCGGTGGTGAGGTCCTGGCCTACGTCTGGTAGGTCGCACCATGTCACGCATCGGACGCCTCGCCATCCCCGTACCCAGTGGGGTCGACGTGACCCTCGATGGCGCGACCATCACCGTCAAGGGCCCGCGCGGCACGCTCTCGCGCGAGCTCGTCTCGGTGCTGCGCGTCGTCCATGAGGACGGCAGCCTGCGGGTCGAGCGGCCGGACGACACGAAGCGCTCGCGCGAGCTCCACGGCCTGACGCGCACGCTCGTCGCCAACATGGTCATCGGGGTCACCGAGGGCTATCGCAAGGGCCTCGAGATCAGCGGCGTCGGCTATCGCGCCCAGAAGATCGGCGAGAAGCTGCAGCTCAACCTGGGCTACAGCCACCCCATCGAGATCGAGCCCCCAGAGGGCATCAGCTTCGAGGTCGAGAACCCGACACGGCTGGCCGTGCTGGGCATCGACAAGGAGCTCGTCGGCCACGTCGCGGCGCGCGTGCGCGCCACGCGCAAGCCCGAGCCGTACAAGGGCAAGGGCGTGCGCTACAGCGGCGAGGTCGTCCGCCGCAAGGCCGGCAAGGCCGGCAAGATCGGCGGCAAGAAGTGATCAGCGGCCGCGACCTCGAACAGCCGCGGCGCAGCCGGTCCGGCGTCATCGCCGAACCGGTCCCAGAGGAGTAGGACACGACCATGGCCAAGGCCACATCCCGGACCGCCGCGCGCCACAAGCGCCACGCCCGGATCCGCCTCTCCGTCTCGGGGACGGCGGCGCGCCCGCGCCTGGCCGTCTTCCGGAGCATCGACCAGATCTATGTCCAGGTCATCGACGACACCGCCGGTCGGACGCTCGCTGCCGCATCGTCGCTCGAGAAGGAGCTGCGGGGCGGGTCGGGCACCAAGACCGATCGAGCCAAGAAGGTCGGCGAGCTCGTCGCCAAGCGTGCCAAGGCCGCCGGTGTCGAGCACGTCGTCTTCGACCGGGCGGGTTTCCGCTATCACGGGCGCGTCAAGTCGCTGGCCGAGGCGGCCCGCGAAGCCGGCCTCGACTTCTAGAAAGGAGCCACCGACTTGGCACGCATCGACCCCGCCAAGCTGACGCTCGAAGAGCGCGTCGTCCAGATCAATCGCGTGGCCAAGGTCGTCAAGGGCGGCCGACGCTTCAGCTTCAGCGCGGTCGTCGTCGTCGGCGACGGCGCCGGTCACGTGGGTGCCGGCCTGGGCAAGGCCGGCGAGGTCCCGGAGGCCATCCGCAAGGGCGTCGAGGACGCCAAGAAGAACCTCATCCGCGTGCCCACGGTGGGCACCACCATCCCTCATGAGATCCGCCAGAAGTTCGGCGCCAGCACGGTCGTGCTCAAGCCCGCCTCGCAGGGCACCGGCGTCATCGCCGGGGGTTCGGTCCGCGCCGTCGTCGAATCGGCCGGCATCCGCGACATCCTCTCGAAGTCGCTCGGCTCGAACAACCCCGTGAACGTCGTCCGGGCGACCATCGAGGGCCTCCGCAACCTGCACTCGGCCGAGGAGCTCTCGGCCCGTCGCGGCGTGCCGCTCCGGAGCGTCATCAGCGGCCAGCCCTCGAGCCCGGCGACCGAAGGCGGCAGCGATGGCCGGTAAGCTGCGCGTGACGCTGCGCAAGAGCCCCATCAGCTACACCGCGCGTGCCCACGGCACGCTGCGCGCCATCGGGCTGCATCGCATCGGCCAGACGGTCGAGGTCGGCGACGACGCCGCCATGCGCGGCCAGGTCCGCGCCGTCCGCTTCCTGGTCGAGGTCGAAGAGGTGCCGGCGGCGACTCGGGGTCGCTCAGCCGCCAACGACGAGGAGGCCAGCGCGTGAAGCTCCACGACCTGCGACCCGCACCCGGCTCGGTGACGGAGCGGATGCGAGTCGGCCGCGGCATCGCCGCCGGCAAGGGCAAGACGGCCGGCCGTGGCACGAAGGGTCAGAAGTCGCGCGCGGGTGGTTCCATCCCGGCCGGCTTCGAAGGCGGCCAGACGCCAATCCACCGCCGCGTGCCCAAGCTGCGCGGCTTCAAGAACCGCTTCAAGATCACCTATGAGGTCGTCAACGTCGGGCGCATCTCGGCCTACGCCGAGCAGGGCCGCTTCGCCGAGGCCGAGGCGGCCATGGAGGCGGCCGGGCTGATCGTGGCCGGCGACAAGGCCGCGCCATTGACGGTCAACGCCGAGATGCTCCGGGCGACCGGGCTCATCGGCAGCCTCCGTCAGCCGGTCAAGATCCTCGGCGAGGGCGACGTCGATCGGCCGCTCTTCATCGTCGCCGACGCCTTCACGCGCAGCGCGCGCCAGAAGATCGAGGCCGCCGGTGGCACCGCCCAGGCGCTCGTCATCCCGGCCGAGTCGCTGCCCGCCATCGGGTTGGACAGGACGGACGAGACCGCCGATGGCGCGACCGACGACGGCGCCACCGAGGCACTGAAGCCGCCCAAGGCCAAGAAGGCCAAGGCAGGCGCCGCCGACCCCGATGCCGGCGAGCCCGAGGCCGCTCCAGCCGAGGACGCGCAGGCCGAGGCGGCCGGCGCCGATGCACGACCACCCAAGGCCACCCGACGCAAATCCGCCAAGGTCGCGGACGCCGCCGCCGATGCGCCAGCCGACGCCCCCGTGGCCGAAGCGAGCGCCGAGACAGCGACCGTCGACGAAGGCCCGGACGCCGAGGCCACCGTCGAGACCAGTCCGGACGACGCTGCCGCCGATGCCGACGCCGGCGCCACGGCCAGCCCGAAGGCGAAGGCCAAGCCCAAGCCCCGCAAGCGAACGACGACCGAGTCGGCGGAGTAGCCGCCCGTGCTCGAGGCCCTCGTCAACGCGCTGCGCGCGCCGGACATCCGGCGGCGCATCCTGTTCGTGCTCGGGATGCTCGTGATCTATCGCTTCCTGGCGCACATCCCGGTGCCCGGCGTGAACGTCAGCGCGGTGCAGAACATCCTGTCGCAGAACGACTTCCTGCAGCTGCTCAACATCTTCTCGGGCGGCGGGCTCTCGAACTTCTCGATCGTCGCGTTGGGCGTCAACCCGTACATCAACGCGTCGATCATCATGCAGCTCATGACGGGCGTGGTGCCCCGTCTCCAGTCGCTCTCGCGTGAAGGCGAGTACGGCCGCAATAAGATCAACCAGTACACGCGTTACCTGACGGTGCCGCTGGGCATCCTCCAGGCGTATGGCTACCTGGCCCTGCTCTCGTCGGCCACGGCGACCGGTGGCGACCCGGCCATCACGAACTTCGCCTTCGCCAGCCTGGAGACGTGGATGCAGATCATCACGCTCACGGCGGGCACGGTCCTGGCGATGTGGATCGGCGAGCTGATCACCGAGCGTGGCATCGGCAACGGCATCAGCTTCATCATCTTCGCCGGCATCGTCAGCCAGCTGCCCATCGCCGTCGGCGCCTTCATCGAGAACCCCGACCTGGCGGCCGGCCTCGTCTTCGCCGCTGTGGCCATCGTCGCCGTGGCCGCCGTGGTCTACATCCAGGAAGGTCAGCGGCGCATCCCCATCCAGTACGCCAGCCGCGTGCGCGGCCGGCGCATGTACCAGGGTGGCTCGACGTTCCTGCCGCTGCGCGTCAACCAGGCCGGTGTCATCCCCATCATCTTCGCCATCAGCATCCTGCTGCTGCCGGCGCAGCTGGCGGCCTACTTCTCGACCTCGAGCATCGACATCGTGGCCCAGATCTCGACGACCATCGTCAGCCTGCTCAGCCCCAACAGCCCGCTCTATATCGTCATGTACTTCCTGCTCACCGTCGGCTTCACGTACTTCTACACGGCCTTCACGTTCAAGCCCGACGAGACAGCCGACCAGCTGCGCAAGAACGGCGGCTTCATCCCGGGCATCCGACCGGGCAACCCGACGCGCGACTACCTGGCCAAGGTCGTCACCCGAATCAGCCTTGCGGGCGCCCTCTTCCTGGGCATCGTGGCGGTCTCGCCGTCGATCATCTCGGCCATCTTCTCGAGCTCCGTGCTCGGCAGCCTGAGCCTCGGCGGGACGTCGTTGCTGATCGTCGTCTCGGTCGTCGTCGAGACCATGAAGCAGCTCGAGGCCCAACTGATGATGCGCAACTACGAGGGCTTCATCCGGTGACGCGCTGATGCGTCTCTACCTCATCATCGGTGCCCCCGGCGCCGGCAAGGGCACCCAGGCCGCCATCCTGGCCGAACGAACGGGCCTGCCCCACATCGCGTCGGGCGAGCTCTTCCGAGCGGCCGTGCGCGACGAGACGCGTCTCGGTCGCGAGGTGGCCGGCTACCTGGAGCGCGGCGCCCTGGTGCCCGACGACCTGGCCATCCGCTTCATCCTCGCTCGCCTCGGTCAGCCGGATGCCGCCGAGGGCGCCATCCTCGACGGCTTCCCGCGTACGCGCCAGCAGGCCGAGGCGCTCGACGTCGCGCTGGCCAAGAAGGTCGGCGGGGTGCGCAGCGCCCTGTACATCGGCGTCCGCGAGCCGGAGCTCCTGCGGCGCCTCTCGGGTCGCTGGATCTGTCGGGCGGAGGGCCACACGTACCACACCTTCGAGCGCCCGCCCGCAAACCCCGGCGAGTGCGACATCGACGGCTCGGAGCTCTACCAGCGGGACGACGACAAGCCGGCCACTGTCCGGGCGCGCCTCGAGCGCCAGCTGCCGCCGATGTACGAGGTCATCGACCACTACACCGAGCGCGGCGTGCTGACGGCCGTGGACGGCGAGCAGCCCATCGAGGCCGTCACGCTAGCGCTCATGCGGGCCATCAGCCAGCCCGCCCGGCGGAGCGCCTGACGTGACCTTCCATGACCGGCGGGTGACGCTCAAGTCGGCCGCCCAGATCGAGCGCATGGCGCTCGCCGGACGGGTCGTGGCCGACGTCCTCGACACCGTCGCGACCGCCTTGCGGCCGGGCGTCTCGACGCTCGAGCTCGACGCCCTGGCGACCGAGGTCATCAGGAGGGCAGGGGCGACGGCGTCGTTCGTCGGCGTGCCCGGGCCCAAGTCGCCCTTCCGCCACGCGCTCTGCATCTCCATCGACGACGAGGTCGTGCACGGCATCCCGGACGCCAGGCGGATCGTGCGCGACGGCTCGCTCGTCTCGATCGACGCCGGCGCCATCGTCGAAGGTTGGCACGGCGACGGCGCTCGGACGTTCATCGTCGGCGATGTGCCCGAGCGCGTCCGGCGGCTCGTCGAGGCGACCCAGGAGGCGATGATGGCGGGCATCGCGGCGGCCGTGCCGGGCAACCACATCGGGGATATCGCGGGCGCCGTCGAGGACGTCGCGACGGCGGCCGGGCTGGGCATCGTGCGACCGTTCGTGGGCCACGGCATCGGGACCGAGATGCACGAGGAGCCGCAGGTGCCCAACTATCGCCTGCCGTCGCGCGGCCGACGCCTCGAGGTCGGGCTCTGCCTGGCCATCGAGCCCATGTTCACGCTCGGCCGGCACGAGGTCCGCGTCGACGACGATGGCTGGACCGTGCGCACGGTCGATGGCAGCCTGGCTGCCCACTTCGAGCACAGCCTGGCCGTCACTGCCGACGGACCGAGGATCCTGACCGTCAACCAGGTGACCGATCAACGCTTGCCGGCGATGGTCACGACCTGATACAATCCGCCTTCGTGCGCGCAGCGTGCTGCGTGCCACACCAACGCGTCCCAACCGCGCCGGCTGCGGCCGCCGGACCCGGGATGCCCCCAAGCGTCTGATCAACCGACACGAGGAGTGCTGCGCCGCCTGTGGCCAAGAAGGATGCGATCGAAGTCGAAGGCACGGTCGTCGAACCGTTGCCCAACGCGATGTTCGCCATCGAGCTCGAGAACGGCCACCGCGTCCTGGCCCACATCAGCGGCAAGCTCCGCATGAATTTCATCCGCATCCTGCCGGGCGACAGGGTCCGCGTCGAACTTTCGCCGTACGACCTGTCCCGCGGCCGGATCACGTACCGACTCAAGTAGGCAGGACAACGTGAAGGTCAGAGCGTCCGTCAAGGCACGCTGCGAGCGCTGCAAGGTCATCCGCCGCCACGGCACCGTGATGGTCATCTGCAGCAACCCCAAGCACAAGCAGCGGCAAGGCTAGGAGGCCGAGTGGCAAGGATCGCCGGCGTCGACATCCCGCGCGAGAAGCGGGTCGAGGTCGCCCTCACGTACGTCTACGGCATCGGCCTGCCGACGAGCCAGAAGATCCTCGCCCAGGCCAACGTCAACCCGGACACCCGGGTGCGCGACCTGACCGACGAGCAGGTCGGCCGGCTGCGCGAGATCATCGACCGCCGCTACAAGGTCGAAGGCGACCTGCGG
The DNA here is from genome assembly GCA_036559965.1 of Candidatus Limnocylindrales bacterium. GTDB lineage: Bacteria > Chloroflexota > Limnocylindria > Limnocylindrales > CSP1-4 > CSP1-4. Next base: position 33,068 of record DATBSD010000038.1, on the reverse strand, counting down.
CGCGAGGTGGCCCTCAACATCAAGCGGCTCCAGGAGATCGGCTCGTACCGCGGGCTCCGCCACCGCCGCAACCTGCCCCTCCGCGGGCAGCGCACCAAGACGAACGCCCGGCAGCGTCGCGGTCCCAAGAAGACCGTCGGCGTCCGCCGCAAGAAGTAGCCAGGAGCGTCTGACCGAGCATGGCGGAGCGCAAGAAAGCGACCAAGACGCGGCGCCGGGAGAAGAAGAACGTGCCCCAGGGCCACGTCCACATCCAGGCGACGTTCAACAACACGATCATCACCATCACCGACCTGACCGGTGCCACGGTCGCCTGGGGCAGCGCCGGCACGGCCGGCTTCAAGGGCTCTCGTAAGAGCACCCCCTACGCCGCCGCGCTGAGCGCCGATGGGGCCGCCAAGCGAGCCATGGAGCACGGCATGCGCCAGGTCGAGGTCTTCGTCAAGGGCCCCGGCGCCGGACGCGAGCAGGCCGTCCGGTCGCTCCAGGCGGCCGGTCTCGAGGTCACCGCCATCACCGACGTCACGCCCATCCCCCACAACGGCTGCCGCCCGCCCAAGCGGCGCCGGGTCTGAGGCTGCCATGGCTCGTTACACCGGCCCCGTCTGCCGCCTCTGTCGCCGCGAGGGCATGAAGCTCTTCCTCAAGGGCGCCCGCTGCTACTCCAAGAAGTGCGCCGTCGAGCGCCGCCCGACGCCGCCCGGCCAGCACGGGGTGCGCCGGCGCAAGCAGTCGGAGTTCGGCGTCCAGCTGCGGGAGAAGCAGAAGGTCCGTCGCACGTACAGCGTCCTGGAGCGCCAGTTCCGGACCTACTTCGACGAGGCCGAGTCTCGCCCCGGCGTGACCGGCCAGAACCTGCTCACGCTGCTCGAGACGCGGCTCGACAACGTCACCTACCGGATGGGCTTCGCGTCCAGCCGGGCCCAGGCCCGCCAGCTCGTCGGGCATGGGCATTTCCTGGTCAACGGCCGCAAGGCCGATGTGGCCAGCTACCGGCTCGGGCCCGGGGACCGCATCGAGGTCCGCGAGCGCAGCCGATCCACCGCCCCCTTCAAGACCGCGAGCGAGACGCTCCGGACCGCCCAGGTCCCGGAGTGGCTGAGCGTCGAGCCGGACAAGCTGGCCGGGAGCGTGACCGCGCTGCCGCGCCGCGACCAGATGCCGGCCGAGCTCAACGAGCAGCTCGTGGTCGAGTTCTACTCGAGGTAGTCGCCGCCGATGATCGAACTGGAAAACGCACAGATCGAGGCGGTCGGTGACGCCGACGCCCAGTACGGCAAGTACGAGGCCAGTCCGCTGCCGGCCGGCTATGGCGTGACGCTCGGCAATGCCCTGCGCCGTGTCCTGCTCTCGTCGCTCGAGGGTGCCGCCGTGACCTCCATCCAGGTCCACGACGTGTACCACGAGTTCAGCAGCCTGCCCGGCGTCAAGGAGGATCTGACGCAGATCGTCCTCAACGTCAAGAAGCTGCGCCTCAAGAGCTACGCCCCGCATCCCGTCCAGCTCAAGCTCGTCAAGTCGGGCGCCGGCGCGGTCACCGCCGCCGACATCACCGAGAACGCGGACGTCGAGATCGTCAACCCCGAGCAGCACCTCATGGTCCTCGACTCGAGCGACGTGACCATCGAGATCGACCTGACCGTCGAGCGCGGGGTCGGCTACCTGGCTGCAGAGCGCGCCGAGCCGCTGCCCATCGGCGTCATCCCCATCGACGCCATCTTCACGCCCGTGCGCAAGGTCAACTACACGGTCGAGAACACGCGCGTCGGGCAGATGACGAACTACGACAAGCTGACCATCGAGATCGAGACCGACGGCACCATCGCGCCCGAGGACGCGCTCTCGCAGGCAGCCGAGGTCCTCGTCCACCAGTTCAGCCTCTTCACGGCGGCCGGCAAGCCGGTCATCCTCGATCGCCCGACGCCGGGCGGGCCGGCCATCCCGGCCAACATGCTCGACATGCCCATCGAGGATCTCGACCTCCCGATGCGCGCGTACAACTCGCTCAAGCGCAACAACATCGTCAAGGTCGGCCAGCTCCTGCAGCTCAGCGACGACGACCTGCTGCGCATGCGCAACTTCGGCAAGAAGTCGCTCGACGAGATGAAGGAGCGCCTGCGGATGCGCGGCTTCCTGCCGCCCGAGGACCTCGACAGCATCGGCAGCCTCGACGATGTGGTCGACGAGGACGAGGAGCCCTTCGACGAGGCCGAGGCCTGAGATGGCCAACCGCGTCGACGGCCGCAAGCTGGGTCGCAAGACCGGCCCGCGCATGGCGCTTTACAAGAACCTGACCGTGGCCGTCCTGCGATACGAGCAGGTCAAGACGACCGAGGCCAGGGCCAAGGAGGTCCGCGGCCGCGTCGAACGCATGATCACGCTCGCGAAGCAGGGCTCGCTGACCGCCCGCCGGCGCGTCGTGGCCGAGATGCCCGACGAGCCGCTGGTCATCGACAAGCTGTTCAAGGAGATCGCACCTCGGTATGCCGATCGCACGTCGGGCTACACCCGGCTCGTGCGCATCGGCATGCGCAGCGGCGACGCAGCCCCGATCGTCCAGATCGAGCTCGTCTAGCAACGAGATGCGAGCATCCGCCCGAGAGGGCGGCCCCGTGCGGTATGCCGCCCGGGTGGAATACGACGGCACGGACTTCGCCGGATCCCAGGCCCAGCCAGGGCGCCGGACGGTCCATGGAGAGCTGGAGGCAGCACTGACGCGCCTCTCCGACGGACGTCGGGTGCGCGTCGATGCCGCCGGACGAACCGACGCCGGAGTCCATGCGACTGGCCAGGTCATCGCCTTCGACCTGTCGCGACGGATGCCGGTCCGGGAGCTGGCCAGGGCGCTCGATGCGCTCCTGCCGGTCGACGTCTCCGTCCACGCGGTCAAACGCGTGGCGGCCGACTTCCAGCCACGCTACGCGGCGCGGTACCGGGAGTACCGCTACACCGTCTGGAACGGGCCGCGCAGCCCGCTCCGCGAGCGCACGGCGCTCGGGGTGCGGGAGCCACTCGACGTCATCGCGATGGCGGAGGCGGCGCAGGCCCTCATCGGCCGGCACGACTTCACCGGCTTCGGAGGCGGCGGTCGACAACCGATCCGGACCGTCTATGCGATCCGGGTCCGCAGGCAGGGCCGGACGATCACCATCGAGGTGGTCGGCGACTCCTTCCTGCGCCAGATGGTCAGGAGCATCGTGGCCGCCCTCATCCGAGTCGGACTGGGGACCGCCACCGCTGAGCAGGTCGCGGCGGCACTCGCGTCGCCACGACGGGCGTTCGCAGGCGCCGTCGCCCCACCGCAGGGGCTCTGCCTGCGACGGGTCGTCATGGGACGAGCCGCAACCGACGAGGATGGACGATGACGATGAAGACGTATACACCGCGAGAGAGCGAGATCGAGCGACGCTGGTTCGTCGTGGACGCGACGGACGAGACGCTCGGCCGCCTCGCGTCGCGCATCGCCCGCGTCCTCGAGGGCAAGCACAAGCCGACCTTCGCGACCCATCTCGACAGCGGCGACCATGTCGTCGTCGTCAACGCCGCCCGTATCACCGTGACGCGCGACAAGCTCGAGACCAAGCTCTATATCCGCCACAGCGGCTATCCCCACGGGCTCAAGCAGGAGACGCTCGGCGAGCTCCTGGCGCGCCGTCCGGAGGAGGCCATCCGCCGCGCCGTGAAGGGCATGCTGCCCCACAATCGACTGGGCGCCCAGCAGCTACGCAAGCTCAAGATCTATGCCGGGGCCGAGCATCCGCACCAGGCCCAGCGGCCCGAGCCGCTCGCCTGAGGAGGTCCGACCGATGAGCACCACCACGAGCTTCTTCTACGGCACCGGCCGTCGCAAGACGAGCATCGCTCGCGTCCGCCTGCTGGCCGGCGAGGGCGAGGTCGTCGTCAACGGCCGATCGCTGGATGAGCACTTCGGCAACGCCGTCGACCAGGCGATCATCCTCATGCCCTTCCGCGTGACGGGCACGGAGGGTCGCTTCAACGCCATGATCAAGGTCGAGGGCGGGGGCTACCAGGGCCAGGCCGGCGCCATCCGCCACGGCATCGCCCGAGCCCTCCTGCAGTCCGACCCCGAGGCTCGACTGCCGCTCCGCCAGGCCGGCTTCCTGAGCCGCGACCCGCGCATGAAGGAGCGCAAGAAGTACGGCCTCAAGCGGGCCCGCAAGGCGCCGCAGTACACGAAGCGCTAGCGACGCCGCTCCATCCGGCGGCCGCATGACGCCGGCCGGCTTGCCGGGCGCGCTCGCCGCCATCCGCGGCCGGGACCTGTTCTCGGCCGCCGACCTCGACACGGCCGGCTGGCAGGCGCTCGTGGCGCTCGCCCGGTCGCTCAAAGCCGAGTGGCTGGCCGATGGCCGCCACGACCAGGAGCCGCTGCGGGGCCGCGCCGTCGCCCTCGTCTTCGAGCATCCATCGCTCCGGACGCGCGTGAGCACGGAGTTGGCGATCGGCCAGCTCGGTGGCCAGTCGCTCTACCTCTTCGGGGGCGACGTGGGCATCGGTCGGCGCGAATCGGCTTCTGACATCGGCCGCACGCTGGGCGCCTGGGTGGCCGCCGTCGTCGCTCGCACGCTCCTCGACGAGACGCTGCGGGAGCTGGCCGATGGCGCCGACGTGCCGGTCGTCAATGGCCTGACCGACCGGGAGCATCCGCTCCAGGCCGCCGCGGACGTCCTGACGGTGACCGAAGCGTTCGGTGGTCTGGCCGGTCGGACGATCGCCTACATCGGCGACGGCAACAACGTGGCCGCCTCGCTGGCCGTCGCCGTGACCAGCCTGGGCGGCAGGATGCGCCTCGCCTGCCCGGCCGGCTACGGCATCCCCGACGATCTGGCCCACGAGGCCGCCGCCCGTGCCAACGCGACCGGCGGCAGCCTGAAGCTGTCGGCCGATCCACGCACGGCGGCCGATGGCGCCGACGTGCTCTACACCGACGTCTGGACGTCGATGGGCATGGAGGACGAACGCGACCAGCGCCGGTCGGACCTGGCGGGCTATGCCATCACCGCCGACCTGCTCGCGTCCGCGGCACCGGGCGCGCGCGTCATGCATTGCCTGCCGGCACATCCCGGCGAGGAGATCGAGGCCGGCCTGCTCGACCACCCGGCCAGTCTCATCGCCCGCCAGGCCGAGAACCGGCTGCATGCCACGAAGGCCGTCCTGGCGGCGCTCCTGTCGTACCCTGAGGCCTGAGCGAGGCGGAGGCGCGCGTGCCGGATCCCATCTTCGAGCGCTACAAGGAAGCCCTCAAGGCCGGCCACGTGGCCGTCCTGCGAGGCCGAGCCGACGAGGCCATCGGCTTCTATCGCGAGGCGGCCGAGATCGCCCCCGAGCGGCCCTTGCCGCACACGAGCCTCGGTGGCGTGCTGCTCCGCGAGGGCCGGGTGGACGAGGCACTCTCCGCGTACTCGCGCGCCCTCGGCCGGGCGCCGCGCGACGAAGCGGCACTCAACGGTCGGGCCGATGCGCTCATCGCCGCCGACCGTCCGGCCGAGGCGGCCGAGATCCTCGAGCGCCTGGCCGACGTCCAGGTCGCCACGGCACGCCGACCGGAGGGGCTCGCCACGCTGCGCCGAGCGGAGGCACTCCAGAGCACGCGGGCACGCCGACGGCGGATCAAGGAGCTCAGCGCGGCGGACGCGCCGGCCAAACCCGGCCGCGAGCGTCTGACGGCGCGCATCCCGCGACCGCGAGCGCCTCGTCGCCGGGCGCCCGCGGCGCCGGCCGACACGGAGCCGACCACGCCGGCCGAGCCCGTCGAGCTGGCGGCCAGCCCCGAGCCGGTCGCCCCGCCCGACCCGGAGGCGCTGTTGCGGTCGGCCGACGCACTGCTCGACGACGAACGGCGCGACGAGGCCGCCGTCGCCTATGCCGCCACGGCGACGGTCTTCCAGGCGGCGGGCGCCTCGGCCGCCGCCTTCGACGCCTGCCAGCGGGGGCTCGAGGCGGCACCCGGCTCGGCGACCGTGCACGTCGAGCTCGCTCGCCTCTACCTCGCGCGCGGCTGGCGCGACCGGGCCGCCGAGAAGCTGCTGCTCCTCGATCGGCTGCTGCTCGTGACCGGTGACGAGGCCGGTCGGGCGTCGGCCATGGAGCTCGCGCGTGCCACGCTCGCGGACGAGCCGCGCATCGCCGCCTGGCTGGCCGCGGGCCTGGCAACGGACACGACGCCCCCGGCGCCGGCCTCGACGCCCGGGGCCTGAGCCGGTCGGGCCGAAGCCCGCTGCTACAATCGGCCGACGATGGACCGCCTGCTGGACGCGCTGACGAGTGTCGCGATCGAGCCGATCGCCATCGTCGACATCATCCTCACGGCGCTGCTCTTCTACTGGCTCTTCAGCCTCATCCGCGGCACGCGCGCGGTGCGCCTCGTCATCGGCGTCATCTCGGTCTACGCGATCTACGCGGCCGCCCAGTTCTTCGGGCTGCAGCTCCTCTCGCAGATCCTCCAGACCGGCGCCGTCGTCGGCCTGCTCGCCCTGGTCGTGGTCTTCCAGCCCGAGCTGCGTCGGGCGCTCGAGCGCATCGGCCGCTTCGGGTCGCTCGGCTGGATCTGGTCCGGCTCGCAGGCCGAGGTCCATCGTGTGGCCGATGCCGTGGCCCATGCCGCTGGCCTGCTGGCTGCCGATCGCATCGGTGCGCTCATCGTGCTCGAACGCGAGACCGGCCTGGAGGACATGGCCGAGGGCGGCGTGATGATCCACGCCGACGTCTCGAGCGAGCTGCTGCGCACCATCTTCACGCCCCGTTCGGCCCTCCACGACGGCGCCGTGCTCGTGCGCGGCGATCAGGTCGTGGCGGCCGGCATCGTGCTGCCGCTGGGCGAGACGTCGATCCAGTCGGAGCGGCTCGGCACGCGCCACCGGGCGGCGGTCGGCATCACCGAGCAGACCGATGCCGTGGTCGTCGTCGTGAGCGAGGAGAGCGGCGGCATCGCGCTCGTGGAACGGGCCCGCATCGTCCGACAGCTCGACGAGGAGCGCCTTCGGAACGCGCTCACCGCGCTCCTCCAGCCGCAGGCCATGAGCAGCCGCAGCGCGCGGGCCGGCGCCGGGCCCACGGTGCGCGGCATCCGCTCGCTTCGACCGCCGCGTCGGTCGACGAGCGGCGGTGATGCGGCGACCCCCGCCAGCGCCACGACCGTGGCCACGCCGCCGGTGCCGGCGGCGGTCGAAGGCGGCAAGCAGGGCTCGTGACCCGGCTGACCGGGCTCGTCACCCACAACTGGCCGCTCAAGGTCGCCGCCATCGCCCTCGCCACGCTGCTCTATGCGGGCCTCGCCCTGTCGCAGAACGCCCGCACGTGGCCCGGCCGTGTGCCCATCGAGGCGGTCGACCAGCCGGCCGGCGCCTTCCTGCTCGAGTCGCTCGGTGACGTGACCTCCATCCGCTACTACGCTCCGGCCGACGTCGCGGCACGCATCTCGAGCAGCGACTTCCAGGCCATCGCCGACCTCTCGGGCGTCTCGCCGACGCAGGGTGGTACACCGGTCTCCGTGCCGGTCGAGGTCATCCCCCTCGATCCACGCATCAAGGTCCTCGACTTCCAGCCCGACCGGGTCGCGGTGCGCCTCGATCCGGTCGTCACGCGGACCGTGCCCATCAGCGTCGATCGGGGCACCATCCCAGCCGGCCTGGCCATCGGCGACCCGACGCTGAGTGCGCAGACGGCGACCGTCCGTGGCGCGAGCTCGCTCGTCGAGCGCGTCGAGACGGCGAGCGCCCGCGTGGCCATCGACCCGACCGGCATCAACGTCGACGGCGAGGTCGACCTCGTCGCCCTCGATGCCCGGGGCGATGTCGTCGCGCCCGTCGACATCGAGCCCGACCGGGTGCACGTGACCATCGTCGTCGGCCGTGAGTCGGCCAGCCGCTCGGTGCCCGTGGCGCCGGCGCTGACGGGCGCCCCCGCAGCCGGCTGGAGCGTGCGCTCGGTGACGGTCGATCCGGTGGTCGTGACCGTCCGTGGCGCGCTCGACGCGATCGCCGCCATGGACTCCGTGGCGACTGCCAGGATCCCGCTCGACGGCCGCACGACCGACCTGACCACGACCGTCGACCTCGTGGCGCCGGCGGGCGTCGAGATCGTCGACGCCGGCCAGGCCAACGTGACGGTCGAGATCGCCGCCGACCGCGGCAGCCGCTCCTTCGGGGTCGGGCTGCGCCCGACCGGCGGCCTCGACGGCCGGACCTACAGCCTCTCGGTGCCCGATGTCCTCGTGACGCTCGGAGGCACGAGCGCGGCGCTGGCTGCCGTCGACCCGGCGGCCCTCAGCGCGAGCGTGCCCGTCGGCGACCTGGCGCCGGGCACGCACACCGTCGAAGTCGTCTTCAGGGAGCCGAGCGGGACGAACCTCGTGGCGCTCACGCCGGGCTCGGTGACCGTCGTCGTGTCGACCGGACCGGCGCCTTCGCCCGGTCCCTCCATCAGCCCGACGCCCTGACGTGGGACGCCTCTTCGGCACCGACGGCATCCGCGGCCGCGCCAACGTCGAGCTCAAGCCGTCGCTCGCCATGGCCCTCGGACGAGCGACCGTCCACGCGCTGTCGCCGGACGGCGGCGCGCTGCTCGTCGGCCAGGACACGCGTCGTTCGAGTGACATGCTCGTGGCCGCCCTCGTCGCGGGCGGGACGTCGATGGGCGCCGACGTCCACCGGCTCGGCGTCGTGCCCACGCCGGCGCTCGCATTCCTGACCGGAGATGGGCCGTTCGGCGCCGGGATCATGGTCAGCGCCTCGCACAACCCGGCCGACGACAACGGTTTGAAGGTCATCGGCGCCAACGGCATGAAGCTCGATGATGCCCAGGAGGACGAGCTCGACGACCTCGTGTGGCGGGCCGATGAGCTCATCGGGCCGGCCAACGCGGGTCTCGGCCGCGATATCGACGGCCGGCTGCTGCTCGATCGCTACCGCGCCCATCGGCTGGCGCTGGCGCATCGGCTGACGTCCCAGCTGCGCGTCGTGGTCGACTGCGCCAACGGGTCGGGCGGCGTGGTCGCGCACGAGCTCCTGGCCGGCACGGGTGCCACGGTGGAGGTGATCTTCGACCAGCCCGATGGCGTGAACATCAACCTCGGCTGCGGTGCCACGGCGCCCGAGGCGCTCGCCGCCCGGGTGGGGGAGAGCGGCGCCGACGTCGGATTCGCCCTCGACGGCGACGCCGATCGCTGCGTCGCGGTCGACGAACACGGCCGCATCGTCGACGGCGACCAGCTGCTCGGCCTGCTGACGCTCGAACGCCTGGCACGTGGCGCCCTGGCCGGGGACACGCTCGTCGTCAGCGTGCTCTCGAACGGTGGCCTGGCGACCGCTGTCGAGCGGGCCGGCGGACGTGTCGTTCGGACGCCCGTCGGCGATCGCTACATCCTCGACGCGATGCTCGTCGCCGGCGCCGGGCTGGGTGGCGAGAAGAGCGGCCATGTCATCGTCGCCGAGCACGCCACCACGGGCGATGGCGTGCTCACCGCGCTCGAGGTGCTGCGCGTGATGGCCGAGAGCGGCCGCCCGCTCTCCGAGCTCGCCGCCCAGGTCCCGCTGTACCCGCAGGAGCAGCGCACGGTGCCCGTCCGACATCGCGACCAGTGGCAGGCCGATCGACGCCTCTCGGCTGCCGTCCGGGCGGCCGAGACGGAGCTCACCGATCGCGGCCGAGTCCTCGTCCGGCCGTCGGGCACGGAGTCGGCGCTGCGGATCATGGTCGAGGGTGAGGACGCGGCGCGCGTCACGGAGTTGGCCGACGAGCTGGCTGCTCTCGCGGCCGAGCGTCTACACTGACCGCCCTCTAGCGCCGGGAGACCAGTCGGACATGTGCGGCATCGTCGGCTACATCGGACCGCGCGAGGCGGCGCCCATCCTGCTCGAGGGCCTCGGTCGACTCGAGTACCGCGGCTACGACTCGGCCGGCATCGCCCTCGTCACGACCGACGGCGAGCTCTTCGTCGAGAAGCGCGCCGGCAAGCTGGGCAACCTGCGAACGGCCCTCCTCGACGTCACGCCGCAGGCGGCCATCGGCCTCGCCCACACACGCTGGGCGACCCACGGACGGCCGAACGACCTGAACGCGCACCCGCACGTCGACTGCAGCGGCGACATCACCGTCATCCACAACGGCATCATCGAGAACTTCCAGGAGCTGCGTGACGGCCTCTCCGCGCGCGGCCATGCGCTGAGCTCGGAGACCGACACGGAGGCCCTCGCACACCTCGTCGAGGAGGCCTACACGGGCGACCTTGCCGATGCCGTCCGGGCGACGCTCGCCCAGGCGGTCGGTGCCTATGCCGTGGTCGTCATGCATCGCGCGGAGCCCGGGCGGCTCGTCGGCGCCCGCCAGGACGTGCCCCTCGTCGTCGGCGTCGGCGACGGCGAGATGTTCCTGGCGTCCGACGTCGCGGCCGTCCTGGCGCACACCGACCGCGTCATCTTCCTCGAGGAGGGGGACGTGGCCGACCTGCATGCCGACGGCGTGCTCGTGACCGGCGTCGACGGTCGCGTCCGCGAGCGGGCCGTGCACGTCGTCGACTGGTCGATCGAAGCCGCCGAGAAGGGTGGCTACGAGCACTTCATGCTCAAGGAGATGCACGAGCAACCGATCGCCGTCCGGTCGGCCATCGCCGGTCGCATCCACGACCATGAGATCCGGGTGCCCGAGCTGGCCGAGCTGGCCGAGCGCATCGCGGCCGCCGATCGCGTCGAGCTCATCGCCTGCGGCAGCGCGTCGTATGCGGCCATCGCGGGCGCCGCCGCCATCGAGGCCTGGGCGGGCATCCCGGCCCGGGCGACGGTCGGCTCCGAGTTCCGCTACTCGCCGCCGCCGCTCGATGCGCGGACGCTCGTCATCGCCGTCACGCAGTCGGGCGAGACGGCCGACACCATCGCCCCGACACGCCTCGCGCGGGAGCGCGGCTGCCCGGTCATCGCGGTCACCAACACGGTCGGCTCGGCCATCACCCGCGACGCCGACGCGATCCTCTTCCTGCAGGCCGGGCCGGAGATCGCGGTCGCCGCCTCGAAGACGTTCGTGACCCAGGTCACCACGCTGGTCATCCTGGCGGCGGCCATCGCCAAGCTCCGCGGACGCCTCGAGCCGGCCACGGAAGCCGAGCTCGTGGCCGCCCTGCGTGCCCTGCCAGAGCAGGTCCAGGCCGCGCTCGATGCCAGCGCGGACATGGCTGCCGTGGCGCGCCGGTACGTCAACTCGCGGGGCTTCATGTTCATCGGGCGCGGCACCGGCTACCCGGTCGCGCTCGAGGGTGCGCTCAAGCTCAAGGAGGTCAGCTACGTCCACGCCGAGGGCTATGCGGCCGGCGAGCTCAAGCACGGACCCATCTCGCTGCTCGACGCGGAATGCCCGCTCGTCGCCGTGGTCACGCGGTCGGCGGTCTACGACAAGGTCATCAGCAACGTCATGGAGGGTCGGGCCCGCGATGCCCGGGTCATCGCCGTGGCGACGGAGGGTGATCCGACCATCGCGAGCATCGCCGACGAGGTCTTCTGGGTGCCGGCGACCATCGATGCGCTGAGCCCCGTGCTCGCCATCGTGCCCCTCCAGCTGTTCGCCTACGAGACCGCCGTGGCGCGCGGCACGGACGTCGACCAGCCGCGTAACCTGGCCAAGTCGGTGACCGTCGAGTAGCGCCCGTGGCCGCGCTTCCCCCGGTGCCCGAGGGGACGACCGAGCTGGGCATCGACATCATCGAGGTCGAGCGCATCCGAGCCGCGCTGGCCCGTCATGGCGCTCGATTCGGGCGTCGCGTGCTGACCGATGCCGAGGCCGCCTACGTGCGCGACCGGCCCGAGAACTTCGCCGGCCGCTGGGCGGCCAAGGAGGCGGTCAGCAAGGTCCTCGGCCTCGGTGTCCGCGGCGTCGGCTGGCGGGAGATCGAGATCGTGCGACTGCCGACCGGCCAGCCCAGCGTCCGCCTTCACGACCGTGCCCTGCGGCGGGCCGAGCAGCTGGGCATGAGCCGCGTGGCGGTCTCCATCAGCCACGAGCGCAGCTTCGCGGTCGCCATCGCCTTCGGCATCCGCACGAGCGGTGGCAGCTACGTCTTCCCGGTCGACATCGAGGCCCGGCTGGACGACCGCGAGCGCCAGATCTTGGCGCGCATGGAGCGCCTGCACGACCTCGACCGGGCCGCACGCGAGCTCGACGGGGGCCGGATCGAGGCTCGCGACGTGCCCGGCGAGGACGACGGCACGGCCGGTGAACGGCCATGACGGCCGCCGCGCCGACGGTCCTCGACGACGCGCAGGTCCGTGGCCTGCTGCCCAGCCGTCCGCCGCGCGGCCACAAGGGCACGAGCGGCAAGCTGCTCGTCATCGCCGGCTCGATGGACTACCTCGGCGCGGCCTTGCTCGTCACACGAGCCGCCTGTCGGGCCGGTGCCGGGCTCGTGCGCCTGGCGATCCCGACGAGCCTCCAGCCGCTCGTCGCCGGCCGGGTGCTCGAGGCCGTGACCATCGGCCTGCCCGAGACCGACATCGTGGGCGAGGTCGCGGCCGCGGCCGCGCTCGACCAGCTGCTCGACCTGGACCACGACGCGGCCGTCATCGGCCCGGGGCTGCGACCGGGCCTGGCCACGGTCGACCTCGTCGTCGACTTCCTGGCTGCCGAGGGCGAGCGGGCGCCGGTCGTCGTCGATGCCGAGGCGCTCAACTCGCTTTCGACCATCGAGTCCTGGTGGGAGCGTGTCACGCGGCCGTGCGTCCTGACGCCGCACGTCGGCGAGCTGACGCGACTGATGGCGACCGGCGGCGAGACCGTCGGCCAGGCCGACGCCGACCTCGCCGAGGACGACGACGCCCGTGCCGCGACCGCTTCCCGCGCGGCGACCACCTGGGGGCAGGTCGTCGTGCTCAAGGGCGCCCGGACGGTCGTCGCCGGCGGCGAGCCGGATCCGAGCGCGGTGGTCGTGGCGCCCTTCGAGAACCCGGCCCTCGCCACGGCCGGCACGGGCGACGTGCTGGCGGGTACGATCGGGGCCTTGCTGGCCCAGGGCTGCAGCCCGGTCCGGGCGGCGCGCGCGGGCGTCTACCTCCACGGTGCCGCGGGCGAGGTCGTGCGGGAGCGCTATGGATCGGCGGGCGTCGTGGCGTCGGATCTGCCGGACGAGATCGCCCGCGTCCGACGCCGCCTCGAGGCGGCGGCCGAGCGCGAACGTGAAGGCCGACGCCTGGGCTTCGCGGTCGGTCCGCCACCCGACCCCTCGCCGGAGGCGGACAGCTGACCGGGATCGAGGCGCGCCTCGCCGCGGCCGGCCTGCCGCCCCTGCCGAGGCTTGCCTGGCTCGAGATCGACACCGACGCGCTGGCCGGCAACGTCGCGGTCATCCGGCGCCTGGCAGGCCCTACCGCGCGCATCGCCGCCGTCGTCAAGGCCGACGGCTACGGCCACGGCCTGGAGGTCACCGCCCGGGCGTTCCTGGCCGGCGGCGCCGGGCTGTTGTGCGTGGCCACGCTCGACGAAGCCATCGCGCTGCGCGCAGCCGGCATCGAGGCGCCGCTGCTCGTGCTCTACCCCATCCCCGCCGAGGCGACGCCGGCGGCGGCCGCGGCCGGCGTCGAGCTGGTCGCCGCGGAGGCAGCCTCGCTCGAGGCCATGCTCGCCGCCTGGCGCGCCTGGCCTGGAGCCGCCGTGGAGCATCTGCGCGTCCACCTCGAGATCGAGACCGGCCTCGCCCGCGCGGGCTTCCGTCCGGCCGAAGCGGCGGCGGCCGCCGGCCGCATCGTCGGTCAGCCAGGCGTCGAGCTGGCCGGGCTGTGGAGCCACCTGGCGAGCTCGCACGACGCCGAGGCGTCGGCGCGCCAGATCGAGCGTTTCGCGGCTGCCGAGACCGCCATCGTCGAGGCCGGCGTCGCGCTGCCGGCGCGCCACGTGGCCGCGACCGGCGCCCTGGCCGCGGGCACGGCGCCGGCCTTCGAGCTGGTGCGCGTCGGCCTGGCGCTCTATGGCGAGCTGCCCGACGGGTTCCCGGTCGCCCCGGATCGGGCGCCGATCGTCGCCCAGCTGCGGCCGGCGATGACGCTCAAAGCGAGACCGCTCCGGCTGGCCTGGTTCGAGGCCGGTGAGCCGATCGGCTACGGCGCGGGCTGGACGGCCCCAGCGCGATCGCTGCTGGCGACGTTGCCCATCGGCTACGGCGACGGCTGGGCGCGTGCCTATGGCGGCTGGAGCGCCGCGCTCGTGCGCGGCCGACGCGTGCCCCTCGTCGGCAGCGTGGCCATGGACGCCGTCATGGCCGATGTCAGCGCGCTGCCCGAGGTCTCCCTGGACGACGAATTCGTGCTTCTCGGCGCACAGGGCGGCGACCGGATCACGGCCACGGAGCTGGCGCGCGCTCGCACCACGATCTCGTGGGAAGTGCTTGCTTCGATGGCATACCGGGTAGGCCGGGTGTACCATGCCGCGGCAGGACTTTCCGGTATCCGCACCTTGGCCGGAGAGTCCTTGTCGCGCTAGTCGAGGGCAGCATCGGTGGCCGAGATCCAGCTCTGGCACGGCGATATCTGCGACCTCGAGGTCGACGCCATCGTCAACGCCGCGAGCACTGCCCTCTGGATGTCGACCGGTGTCGGTGGCGCCCTCAAGCACCGCGGCGGTGACAGCATCGAGTTCGAAGCCGTGCGTCAGGGCCCGGCCGAGGTCGGCAGCGCCGTCGTCACGAGCGCCGGCGAGCTGGCCTGCCGCTATGTCATCCACGCCGTCTCGCTGGGCGCCGACCGCCGGACGAGCGCCGACAACATCGACCGAGCTACCCGCAGCGCCCTGCGCGCCGCCGACGACCTGGGTTGCGAGTCCGTCGCCTTCCCTGCGCTCGGCACCGGCGTCGGCGGCTTTCCGCTCGATGAGGGCGCGCGCGTCGTCATCGACGCCTGCCACGCCGAGTTGCCGACGTGCCGCAGCGTGACCACGGTCATCATGGCGCTCAAGGGCGCCGCGACCTACCAGGCCTTCGAGGCCGCGCTGGCCGGCCGCTCGGCCGTGGCCGGGACCACCGCATGACCGGTCCCCGCTACGTGCCCCAGCCCGACGCGAGCGACGAGCTCGTCGAGAATGTCGCGCGCGAGATCCAGATCCGTGGCCTGACCGGGCCGGCCATGATGTTCCTCGAGGCCAGCCGGCCGTACCGGCCGCTGGGCAGCCAGGCGATGCTCTTCTTCGACCCCGTCCTGCGCGGCGTCTTCGGCGGCGACCTGGCCGACGTCCACCACGTGCTCGCCGACGATACCGGCATCGACCGCCTGCTCGATCGACTCGAAGAGCTCGACGACGACCTTCGCTGGGACGCCTGACCGGCGCTACGCCGCGGTCCCGAAGCGGGGGCAGGCCCCGACCAGACACGGTCCCGCCCGAGGTGCGAGGATTCGCGGGTGACCGACCGACGCCAGGCCGTCTTCACCGTGGACCACGGCACGGCCTCCACGGCCGCCGCGCTCGTGGCCACCGTCGGCGGCCGCAGTCGCCTCCTGGGTGCCGCCGCGCAGCCCGCCGGCGCCCCCGTCGAGCCGCTCCTGGCCGGTCTCGCCGACGACGTCGTCACGCACGTTCCCGAGCTGGCGGGTCGCCTGGCCGATTGGCAGGCGCTGGCGCGCATCGAGAGCGCCACGCGCCGACCGCCGGCGATGCTCATCGTCGCCCCGACCGAGAACGCCGCCACGTCGCTCGCCTGGGCTGCCCGCACGAGCGGCTGGCGCGTGACCGGCAGCCACGCGGCCGAGGCGTCGACCGTGGTCGCCATCACCGAGGGGCTCCTCGATCCGGACCTCGAGACGGTCATGATCGGGGCAGCCGATCCGCCCTCGGTCGTCGAGCGTGGCCCGCTGGCCGATCTGCTGAACATGGTCGTCGCGGCCCTCGGCCGGCGGCGGGACTGGCCGGAGGTCGTGCTCGCCGGCGGCGCGGTCGAGGCCGCCGACCGGCTCGAAGGCGCCGACCTCATCTTCGCGCCGCAGGCGGCCTACCGGGCCGACGTCACGCGCGATCCCCTGCGCGCCCTGCTCGAGCGCCTGGCGGCCGTGCATACGGACGCTCGTGACGCGACGGCGCTGCCGGACGGACGCCGCGCCCTGGCCACGGCGACGGCCAGCCTGGCCGGCCTGCTCGACCGGCGGGTCGAGCTCGTCGACGTCGGCGCCTCGGCCAGCACGCGCGTCCTGGCTGACCCACAGGGCATCGTCGGCCACGTCGTCCGGGTCGATGCCGCGCTCGCGCCGCCGGAAGCCATCGGCGATGACGCCGTCGCCGATCGGGTCCTCGCGTGGTCGACCATCCGGGCCGATCCGGCGTCGCTCCGCGACCGCGTCCGGAACCTCGTCGTTGCCCCCTGGCGCGATGCCGCCGGCGACGGTGCCCGGCTGCGCCTGGCAGCAGCTCGTGCGGCCCTCAGCCGGCTGGACGACGGCTGGCGGCTGCCGGAGCGCCCCGACGGTGCGCCACCCGACTACTCGGCGGACCTGCTCGTCGTGAGCGGTGGCGCATTCGCCGTGGCGCCCGCGCCGGCCATCTCGCTGGCGCTCGTCGACACGCTCCGGCGACCGGGCGCCATGGCCCTCGCGTTCGATCACGCGCGCGTCCTCGCGCCCATCGGTGCGCTTGCGGACGAAGCCGACCGTCGGCAGCTGCTGGTCGATCTGCTGGAGGACGCGCTGACACCGCTCGGCAGCGCCATCGTGGCCACCGGTGTCCACGCCGGCCGACACCGCGGCAGCCTCAAGCTGACGACGACGGACGGCGCCTCCGACCAGGTCGAGCTGGTGCCCGGCAGCGTCCAGCTGCTCGACCTGCCGCCCGGCCTCGTGGCCGCGGCCGAGCTGACGACACGCGACGGTGCCTGGCTGGGCGTCCGCTCGCATCACCTCGCCGTCGAGGTCGCCGGCGGCCTGGGCGGCCTGCTCGTCGACACGCGCGAGATCCCGCTCCGGCTGCCCGACCGGCCCGAGCGCCGGCGCGACCTGCTCGACGCCTGGCAGCGGCCGCTCTGGTCGGGCGGCGACGGATGACGATGCTGGCCGACACCCTCGACGCACCCGTCGTGGCCGCCGCGAGCGCCATCGTCGAGCCGACCGTGCGCATCCGCCTCGGCCTCGGCGACCGACCGCTGGTCACCGCCGGCGTGCACGTCCGGGCGGGTGACCCGATCGCGGAACGGCTGCGCGACGGCGGCATGGCCGAGACGCGCCTGGGTGGCATCCAGGAGCCCGAGCCTGGCATGCTCCTCGAGGCCGGAGCGCCGCTCGGCGGCAAGCGCCGTCGGGTCGCCTCTCCGGGGCGCGGCCGGACGATCTACGTCACGCCCGGCGGCACGCTCCGCTCGGTCGTCGGCCGCCACCAGGAGACGGTCGGGGCGCCGGCCGCGGGTGTCGTCCTCGACGTCCAGGCGACGGCCATCGTCCTGCGCACCGACGGCATCGGCTACGCCGGCACGCTCATGACCGGCGATCCGACGGTCGGCCGCCTGATGGTCGGCGTGGCCCGGCCGGACGACGAGCTGCCGGTCGCGGCCATCGACGTCACGGGTGCCGGCGCCATCGTCGTGGCCGGCGCCCGCATCGACGTCGAGGCACTCACGCGGGCCAGGGCGATGGGCGTGCGCGGTGTCGTCGTCGGTGGCGTCGTGGGGCGCGATCTGCGCTCTTTCGCCGCGTCCGAGGCGCGCCAACGGGCGGCCATCCACGCCAGCCCGGCGTTCGCGCTGCTCGTCCTCGACGGCTTCGGCAAACGGCCCATCCCGCCGGGCGTCTGGGCGGCGCTCATCGAGGCGGAGGGCCGCGAGGTCGGTATCGCCGCCGACCCGGCGATGATCCTGCTCGATGCGGCGACCGCCATCGCGCCCATCGGTCGCGACCGGGTCCGCGCCGCCGCGGGCGAGCTGACCGGCCGGACCGGCCGCCTGATCGAGATCGTCGGTCGCCGACGATTGCCGGCCGGTGTCATGGCCGTCGTGGGTCGGGTCGCGTTCGAGGCCGGTGGCGGTCAGCCGCCCGAGGAGCGGCTCGTCGCGTTGGCCGATCTCGAACGCCTGGCCACGTGAGCGAGCCGGGCCGATCGGCCGACGGGCGGGTCGTCGTGCGCTGTCCGACCGCCGACGCGACGTTCGACCTCGGGCGACGGCTGGGTGCGGTCGCCGAGGCGGGCGACCGGATCGCCCTCATCGGGCCGCTCGGGGCGGGCAAGACGGCGTTGGCCAAGGGCTTCGCGGCCGGCCTCGACGTGACCGACACCGTCGACAGCCCGTCGTTCACGCTGATGGCCGAGTACCACGGCCGTCTGCCGCTCTTCCACCTCGACCTGTACCGCCTGCACGACGCCGCCGAGGCCATCGACGGTGGGCTGCTCGATGAGCGCGAGGCCGACGGCGTGACGCTCATCGAGTGGGGCGAGCGCCTGCCGGCGGCCGTCGACCCTGACCGGGTCGAGCTGCGATTGACGGTCGAGCCCGACGACGCCCGGACGATCGAGGTCATCGCCGCGACGCCCGACCAGCGGCGTTACGTGGTCGCCGCCGCCCGATGACCGGCGTCCTGCTGGCCATCGACACGGCCACCAGCCGGGCGATCCTGGCGCTCGGCCAGCCCGACGATGGGCGGCCGCTCGTGCTCAGCGACTGGCCTGCCGGTCATGCCCACGCGGAGACGCTCCTGCCCCGCCTGTCCGACCTGCTGACGGAAGCCGACGTCAAGCTCGACGCCGTCGTCGGCGTCGTGGTCGGTATCGGGCCCGGCGGTTTCACCGGCCTGCGCATCGGGCTGGCGACCGCGAAGACGCTCGCTCACGGCCTGCGCCAGCCGATCGTCGGCATCTCGAGCGCCGCCGCGCTGGCCGCCGCAAGCGGCATCGACGGGCCGGCGACCGTCATCCTGCCGGCTGGTCCGAGGGACCGCTATCTGGTCGCCGTTCCGGATCTTGAGACTCGGGCCGTCGCCGCGCCCGACGCCCGGCTGGTGGCGCCGGCCGCGCTCGAGGCCTGGCTCGCCGACGCGGCTGCCTCGGATGTCGATGGCGCGACCATCGTCGCGGTCGACGTGGACGATGCCATGATCCCGGTCGCCGCGCGCGAGCGTGGCGCGGCCGCGCTCGGCAGGCTCGGGGCGGCGCTCCTGCAGCTCGGGGCTGCCGCCCTGGCGGCCGGCCGCACCGACGATGCCGCGACGCTCGTGCCGGCCTACGTCAGCCTGCCCCGCGGAATCGCCGACGCCAGCGTGGAGGCCGCGTGGTCGCCCGCCCTCCGCTGAAGCTCGACATCGCCGCCATGCGCGTCGAGGACATCCCGGACGTGCACGCGGTCGAGCGTGCCAGCTTCACCGTCCCCTGGCCGGCATACGCCTTCCGCCAGGAGCTCGAGACGAACCGGCTGGCGCGCTACCTCGTGGTCCGATCCGGTCCCGAGGTCGTGGGCTATGGCGGCATCTGGCTGTTGGTCGACGAGGCACACGTGACGACCTTCGCCGTCAGCCCCGAGCATCGCCGGAGCGGCATCGGCAGCCGCCTGTTGCTGGCGCTCGTCGATCTGGCCGTCGAGCTGGGCGCCAACGTGGCCACGCTCGAGGTCCGCATCTCGAACCTCGACGCGCGGCGCCTCTACGAGCGCTTCGGCTTCCGGCCGGTCGGCGTCCGCCCGCACTACTACTCCGACAACGCCGAGGACGCCCTGATCATGACGACCGAGGAGCTGCCCTCGGCGGCGATGCGCGCCCGCATCGAGCGCCTGCGCGCCGAGCTGACCGAGGACGAGCCGCCCATCGTCGGACCGTTCGAGCCCGATGCCGCCGACTGACGAGCAGGGGCACGATCTGCCGCTCGTCCTGTCCATCGAGTCGAGCTGCGACGAGACCGCCGTCGCCATCGTCGCCGGTCGGCGCATCCGCTCGTCCGTGGTCGCCAGCCAGACGCCGCTCCATGCGCCGACCGGTGGCATCGTGCCCGAGGTCGCGGCGCGCGCCCACCTGCGCTGGATGCTGCCCGTGCTCGACGAGGCGCTCGAGCGCGCCGGCCTGTCCGGCCCGAGCGAGTGCGATGCCATCGCCGTGACGCACGGCCCCGGGCTCGCCGGCTCGCTGCTGGTCGGCCTCTCGATGGCCAAGACGCTGGCCTTCCTCCACGATCGCCCGCTCGTGCCGGTCAACCACCTCGAGGGCCACATCCATGCCGCCTGGCTGCTTGATGGCAGCGACGATCGACCACCGCCCGACTTCCCGGCCGTCGCACTCGTCGTGAGCGGCGGCCATACGCTGCTCGTGGCGATGACCGGACCGCTCGACTATCGGCTGCTTGGGCGCACCGTCGACGATGCCGCCGGCGAGGCGTTCGACAAGGTCGGGCGGATGCTCGGGTTGCCCTATCCGGGCGGACCGGCCATCGAGCGGGCGGCTGCGGCGTGGCCAGGCGACCGCTCCACGGTGCCCCTGCCACGGGCGTGGATGGGGGAGTCGCTTGACTTCAGCTTCAGCGGCCTCAAGACCGCCGTGCGGCGTCGGCTCGTCGATGCCTGTGGCGGCACGGCCGACGACGGCGTGGCCATCCCCGCCCCGCTCGTCGAGGAGCTGGCGGCCGCGTTCCAGGCATCGGTCGTCGACGTCCTGGCGACGAAGGTCGCGCGAGCAGCCCGGCTCGTCGGCCCCCGCTCGGTCATCGTCGGCGGCGGCGTCGCCGCCAACGGGCCGCTCCGCGTCGCGCTGGCCGATGCGGCCCTGGCGTGTGGCGCGGAGCTCACCGTGCCGGCGCCGCGCTACTGCACCGACAACGCGGCCATGATCGGCGCCGCCGGCAGCCAGCGCTTCCTGGCCGGCGTCCGTGCCGGGCTCGACCTTGCCGCGGTGCCCTCGCTGCGGCTGGCCACGTGAGCGGCCGTCGCTCGGCCGCCGACGTCGCCGACCCCCTCGATGCCCGACACCTCGGACCCGAGTCGCTGCGCCGGTACCTCGCCGCGCTCGGCCTCCGGCCCCAGAAGCGCCTGAGCCAGAACTTCCTGGCCGACGGCGAGGTGCTCGAGGCCATCGTCGATGCGGCCGACGTC
The DNA here is from genome assembly GCA_036559965.1 of Candidatus Limnocylindrales bacterium. Lineage (GTDB taxonomy): Bacteria > Chloroflexota > Limnocylindria > Limnocylindrales > CSP1-4 > CSP1-4. The sequence goes on along the minus strand of DATBSD010000038.1, from coordinate 12,040 downwards.
GGGCGCCCCGTCGAGTCCGGGGCGGGCGCGGCGCGCACGGTGCTCGAGGTCGGGCCTGGGCTGGGCATCCTGACCGGCGCCCTCCTGGCGGCCGGTGCGAGGGTCGTCGCCGTGGAAGTCGATCCCCGCATGGTCGACGAGCTCGCCAGACGCTTCGCGATCCCGATCGCGGACGACCAGCTGCGAGTCGTCCACGACGACATCCTCGATCGTGTCGTGAGCGACCTGGTGGCGCGGCCGTGGGACCTCGTGGCCAACCTGCCGTACCACATCACGAGCCCCATCCTCCATCACGTCCTGGCCGACGAGCCGCGCCCCGAGCGGTTCGTGCTCATGGTCCAGCGTGAGGTCGGGGAGCGGATCGCGGCCCCGCCGGGCGGCCTGAGCTACCTCTCGATCTTCGTCCAGTACCACGCCGACGTGGCCATCCTGCGCATCGTGCCGGCCACGGCCTTCGAACCGGCCCCGGCGGTCGACTCGGCGGTCCTCGTGGGGCGGACCCGACCGCGGCGCCTCGCCCCAGCTGCCGAGGAGGACCTCTGGCGCCTCGTGCAGGCCGGCTTCCGTGAGCGCCGCAAGATGCTCCACAACGTCCTGCCGCGACAGCTCCCATGGGTCGGGCGGGCACGCATCGCGGCGGCCATGGCGGACTGCGGCATCGACGCCGATCGGCGGCCACAGACGCTCTCGGTCGAGGAGTGGCTGGCCCTGGCGGCGGCCATCGGGCCCCTTGGGCAGCCGGCCGGCGAGGACCCTGGGCCGATCGACGCTGGGCCGGACGCCGGGACCGACGATCCCCCGACGAGCGTCTGATGGAGGCGCTGGCGCGAGCCAAGGCCAACCTCGCCCTGGCCGTGCTCGGGCGGCGAGCCGACGGCTTCCACGACCTCGTCTCGGTCTTCGTGCGCCTCGACCTCGCCGATCGAGTGACGGTCGAGGTCGCGAGCGGTGGCGCAGATCGCCTCGCGGCGCACGGTCCGGTCGCCTACCAGCCTCGGGCCGACGACCTCGTGCTGCGTGCAGCGAGTGAGCTGCGCAAGGCCCATCGGCCGGATGCCCCGGGCCTCGCCTTCGGGCTCGAGAAGCACATCCCGCTTGGTGCGGGGCTGGGTGGCGGCAGCGCCGATGCGGCCGCCGCGCTCGGGCTCGCCGCCGCGGCCTGGTCGCTGGATCTGAGCGCCGCCGAGCGGCTGGCCCTCGCGACGCGGCTCGGCTCGGACGTGCCGTTCATGGCCGCCGACGTCGACGCCGCGCTGGTGACCGGTCGCGGCGAGCACGTCGAGGCGCTGTCTGGCCCCCAGGGCGCGATCGGCGTCGTGCTCGTGACCGCCGGCCCGAGCATGGCGACGCGGGACGTCTTCGCCGCCTGGGACGCGGCGGGGGAGGGCGGCCGGCCTGGCACGGCCGGCGCGAGCAGCGACCGTGCCCGCGGTCTCGCCGCGCAGCTGGCCGCCGGCTGCTCGGCCGCGGACCTGGCCGGGATGGCCGTGGCGCTGCACGACGCCAACGACCTGTGGCCCATCGCCGCCCGCCTTCGACCTGAGCTGCCCGCACTCCGCGCGGCCATCGAAGCGCGCCTCGACCGGCCCGTCCTGCTGTCGGGGTCCGGCCCCACCCTGCTGGCTCTGTATCCTTCGCCAACGGCCGCCGCATCGGCCGCGGCGGACCTCGGCGCCCGGCCCATCGACGGCGTCGAGCCGAGGGCCGTCCGGGTGGCGTCGATCGGCGCCTGACCGAGGGAGGCAGGATGAACCAGCAGCGCATCTCGACCGACGGCGCACCGGCTGCCCTGGGCCCCTACAGCCAGGCCATCGTCGCCGGCGACTTCGTCTTCTGTGCCGGACAACTGGGCCTCGACCCGGCGACGACCGAGCTGGCCGACGGCATCAGTGCCCAGGCCGAGCGGGCCCTGCGCAACCTCGGCGCCGTGCTCGAGGCTGCCGGCTGCAGCCACGGCGACATCGTCAAGACGACGGTCTTCCTGGCCGACATGGCCGACTTCGCGGCGCTCAACGAGGTCTATGCCAGCTTCTTCGGCGATGCGCCACCGGCGCGCTCGACCTTCGCCGTGGCGGCGTTGCCGCGCGGCGCACGCGTCGAGATCGAGGCCATCGCGTACCGGCCGACCGCCGACCGCGGTTGACACCCTGCCGCGCCCGGTCGAAGATTTCGGCCACCTGATGCCCACCGAGCCCGACCCAACCTGCACCGGGATGCCCACCCGGTGATCGATCCCCCCACGACGACGACCGCGGTCGTCATCCTCGCGGCAGGCCTCGGCACCCGGATGCGCTCGCGGCGGGCCAAGGTCCTCCATCCGCTGTGCGGGCGGCCGATGCTCGCCTACGTCATCGACGCGGCCGTCGAGGCCACGGGGGTCCGGCCGCTCGTGCTCGTCTCCCCGGCGACCGAGGCGGTGCGCGGCGTGTTCGCCGACGCGGCCGAGTGGGCCGTCCAGGACCCGCCCCTCGGCACCGGCCACGCCCTCCAGGTCGCGGTCGCGGCTATGGCGCCGGCCGACGACATCGTCGTCCTGAGCGGCGACACACCATTACTCTTGGCGTCGACCATCGTCGCGCTGCTCGATCGTCGTCGCGCGACCGGCGCGGCCATCGCCCTGGCGACGGTGCGACCGGAGGATCCGGCCGGCTACGGCCGGGTGGTGCGCGACGGTGACGAGGTCTCGCGCATCGTCGAGGAGCGCGACGCGACATCGGCCGAGCTCGAGATCGACGAGGTCAACGGCGGGCTCTACGCCATCGACGGCGCCTGGCTGCGCGGCCGCATCGGTGACCTGACGCCATCGCCGGCGACCGGCGAGCTGTACCTGACCGAGCTCGTCGGCCTGGCCGGGGCCGACGGACGGCGGGTCGTCGCGCACGAGGTCGACGACGAGCTCGAGCTGGCCGGGGTCAACGACCGCGTCCAGCTGGCGACGCTCGAGGCGGACCTCCGCTGGCGCATCCTCGAAGGGCACCTGCTGGCCGGCGTGACCATGGAGGACCCGACGACGACGTTCATCGATGCCGACGTCGAGCTCGGCCAGGACGTCGTCATCGAGCCCCACGTCCTCATCCGCGGCCATAGCCGCATCGGGGCGGAGACGGTCATCGGCGCCGGCTCCCAGCTCGTCGACGCCGTCGTCGGCGAGCGCTGCCGCATCGTCGCCAGCGTGCTCGAGTCGTGCGAGGTCGAGGACGACGTGCGCATCGGGCCCTTCGCCCACCTGCGCGCGGGCGCCTCGATCGGCAGCGGTGCCGAGCTGGGCAACTTCGCCGAGGTCAAGCAGAGCCGCATCGGGCCGCACACCAAGCAGCACCACTTCAGCTACATCGGCGACGCCGACGTGGGTGAGGGCGTGAACATCGGCGCCGGCACCATCACCGCCAACTTCGACGGACGCCAGAAGCACCGCACGGTCATCGGCGACGGCGCCTTCATCGGCTCCGATTCGATGCTCGTGGCGCCGGTCACCATCGGCGAAGGCGCCACGACAGGCGCCGGCTCCGTCGTCACGCGTGACGTACCGCCCGGCAAGATGGCCGTCGGCGTGCCGGCCCGCATCCGTGAGCGTCGCCCGCGACCAGCGGACGCGACGGAGGGCTGATGGGCACGTTCGGCGAGATCGCCATCATCGCCGTCCTCATCCTCCTCAACGCGGTCCTCGTGGCGGCCGAGATCGCGCTCGTGACCGTCCGGCGCACGCGGGTCGACCAGCTCGTCGATGAGGGCCGCCGCTCGGCGCGCAGGGTCAGGCGCCTGATCGCCCAGCCCGGCCGCTTCCTGGCCGTCATCCAGCTCGGCATCACGTTCATCGGCTTCCTCGCCTCGGCCTTCGCGGCGGTCAGCCTGACCGTCGGCCTGACGGGCTTCTTCGCCGGCATCCCGATCCTGGCGCCCTACGCCAGCGTGCTCTCCCTGCTCATCGTCACGGCCCTGGTGAGCTTCTTCACCATCGTCTTCGGTGAGCTCGTACCCAAGACGCTCGCGCTCGCGCACGCCGAGCGGTATGCCCTCACGCTGTCGTGGCTGGTCGACGTCATGGGTCGCCTGCTGGGCCCCGTCGTGTGGCTGCTGACGCGCGTCACCGGCGCCGTCAATCGGTTGCTCGGTGTGCGGGACGTCCCCCAGGACGCCATCACCAGCGAGGAGCTCAAGATCCTCGTCGAGCGCGGTGGCGAGCAGGGCATCCTCGAAGCCGAGGAGGAGCAGATGATCAGCGCGGTCATGGAGCTCGGCGAGAGCCACATCCACGAGGTCATGGTGCCGCGCATCGACATCGTGGCCGTGCCCGTGACCGCGCCCTACGACGAGGTCGTCGACGCGATCGTTCGCGAGGGCCACTCGCGGATGCCCGTCTACGAGGGCTCCATCGACAACATCGTGGGTCTGCTCTATGCCAAGGACCTGTTGCCCTACCTGAAGGGTGATGCCGAGCTGCCGCCCATGCGCAGCAAGCTGCGGACGCCGCTCTTCGTGCCCGAGTCGATGTCGGTCGACGACCTGCTCCACGAGATGCAGCGTCGCCGTGTCCACGTCGCCATCGTGCTCGACGAGTACGGCGGCACCGCTGGCCTGGTCTCGCTGGAGGACCTGCTGGAAGAGATCGTGGGCGAGATCCAGGACGAGTACGACGAGGAGGAGCCGATGGTCGAGCGCCTCTCGGACGACGAGGCGCGTGTCGACGGCCGGGCCGACGTGGACGAGCTGATCGAGCTCTTCGGCGTGGCCCTCGCCGGCGAGGACAGCGAGGAGTACGACACTGTCGGCGGTCTCGTCTACCACCACGTCGGAGGTGTGCCCAAGGTCGGCGACCGGGTCGACCTCGACGGTGCCACGCTGACGGTCGAGTCGACCGACGGCCGGCGCGTCGGCAAGGTGCTCGCCGTGCGCGTCCACCGCGAGCCGGAGCCCGACAGCGACGGCGAGGACGACTGAGCCCGGCTCACGCCGCCAGCATCGGCGTGGCACAATGCCGCGCGTCGTTCGCCGACGGGGGGTCATCCGGCACACAGCAGTGGAGCACCCATGACCGCACGCGCTCGTCTCTTCGTGGCCGCCCTCGCCGTCGTGGCCGTCCTGGCCGTCGCCGCCTGTTCGCCCAGTGGCGGCTCATCGGCCGCTCTCCAGGGCACGTGGCAGTGGACCGCCTCGACCGAGGCGACACCACCCAGCCAGGCGGTAGTGCCCGATCCCGAGAACTACACCATCACGTTCAACGCCGACGGCACCTTCACCGCCAAGGCGGACTGCAACGAGGTCGCCGGCACCTACACGGCCGATGGTTCGAACCTCGCCCTCGTGCTCGGCCCGTCGACCCTCGCCATGTGCCCCGAGGAGTCGCTCGGCAGCCTCTACACGAGCTACCTCGATCTCATCGCGACCTACACGGTCTCCGGCGACGAGCTGCAGACGACATTCATCGATGACACGGGGACGATGACCTTCACGAAGGCCTGATCGGCGGCTCAGGCCGCGATGGCGGTCACGATGATCTGTTCCAGCCGCTCCCGCGCGACGGCGTCGACGGCGCCCGTCAGCGCCAGCTGGCGGAGTGCCTCGTCGCGATAGCGGTGGGCCTGCTCGCGGGTGTAGTCGCGGGCACCTGAGCGTTCCAGGATGCGGCCCGCCTCGTCGACCTCGGCCGGCGTCGGCGCGTCGAGCTCGAGCAGCGCTGCCAGCCGATCGCGGTCCTCCGGGCCACCGTGCTCGAGGGCGTAGAGGACCGGCAGCGTCCGCTTGTGGGCGGCGAGGTCCGATGGCGCCTTGCCGATGCTCGTCTCCTCACCCCAGATGCCGAGCAGGTCGTCGTTCAGCTGGAAGGCGATGCCGAGGGCCCAGCCGAAGGCACGATAGGCGGCGATGACGGCCTCGTCGTCGGTCGCCAGCATCGCCCCCGCCTGGACCGAGCCGGCGATGAGGGCGGCCGTCTTGCGACCGATCATGTCGAAGTACAGCTCGACCGACTGGCGTCCGTGGCCCTCGGACGTCCAGATGTCGATGAACTGGCCCTCGCACAGCGCCAGACACGTCTCGTCATAGAGGCGCATGAGCGCCAGCACCTTGGCGTCGCTGAAGCCGAGCGCCGTCAGTCGGTGGAGGGCCAGCCGCGAGATGACGAACAGCGCGTCCCCGGTGTTGATGGCCTGCGGCACGCCCGTGATCGTCCACAGCGCGGCGCGGTGACGACGCTCCTCACCCCGATCCTCGATGTCGTCATGGACGAGGCTGAAGTTGTGGCCCAGCTCGACCGCCGCGGCACCGGGCAGCGCCGCCTCGTATGAGCCGGTGAGCGACTGATAGGCGAGCAGCCCGAGCAGCGGCCGCAGTCGCTTGCCGCTCACTCCGGCCTCGCCGTCGAGGCCGAGGTGGTAGCGCATCTGCTCGTACATCGGGCGCGTCGCCTCGTCCTCGGCCTCGGCGATGAGCTCGAGGATGGTCGCCTCGGTGTCGGCCAGGAGCGCCTGGATGTCGGCCGTCGTCAGCACGTGAAAGATGATACCAGCGCCCAGCACGTTTGCCGGGCGGAGGCGGCTGGCGAGGTCAGCGGATGCGCAGTGACCCGAGCGCCGTCCGGGCGTCGATGTCGACGCGGTCCGTGGCCTGGGCGAAATCGGGCGACTCGTAGCCACCCGGCACCGCCGGGAAGCGCCCCAGATCGACCTCACGCGAGCCGAGCAAGGCGGTCGTCCGGACCCTCGCCGCGACGCCGTCGGGCACGGTCACGTCGAGGGAGGCGGCACCGCTCTCCGTCCGGATGCGGCTCACGCCATGGCGGGCCGCCTGGACCCTCACGGCACTGGCGCCGGCCTTGACGATGAGCTCGTCGAGGCACAAGTCTCGGCAGTCGATGTCGACATCGGCAGCCCCAGCCTTGACCTCCATGCGCACGGGCACCTCGCCGGTCACGCCGACGGTCCAGTGACGCTGCAAGCCGGGCACCCACTCCAGCCACGGCGTGTCGCTCCACAGGCGGACCCGTCCCGGGCCGCTGCGGATGACGTCACCACCCACGATGGTCCCATCGACGAGGTGGCCGGCTGCCGCGCGGCCGATGTCCAGACGACCGGCCCCGAAGGCGATCTCGACGTCGGCGCGTTGGGCGGCATCGAGGGCGACGACGACGGGCACCGGCGTCGGGGCCCCGCTCGCATCGATCGATCCGCTTGCGCCGGCCGTGCCCGATGTCGGCGTCGTCGAGGTCGATCGCGACCCGCCCGACATGGCGGTCACGATGATCACGGCGCCGAGTCCGACGATGAACGCCGGGACCAGGAATGGCGCCAGTTGCCCGAGGGCGGGCGCAGTGCTGCCGCCGAAGAGCCAGACGAAGGCGATGAGCCCGAAGACGATGAGCAGGACGCCGGCCGCGGAGACTCCGCGATCCAGTCCACGGTCACGCATGGTCGCACCTCTCTCTGCCGACGAGTCTGCGGCGGCCGGCCGACATCGTCGAAGTGCCTGATGTCACCTTCTGAGGGTCGACCCAGCCCCGATCGTCGACCGGCCGTCACGCCTGCCCGGGTGGCGGCGTGTCGATCCGTCGGCGCCGGCGGCGCGCTGGGAGGTACGCTGTCGAACGTGCCCGCGCCGCGCGTCTACCAGGTCACCGGCATCGTCCTGACTCGCTTCGACCTGGGCGAGGCCGACCGCGTGCTGACCGTGCTGACCCCCGATGTGGGCAAGCTGCGCGTCATCGCCAAGGGCATCCGTCGCCCCACCAGCCGGCTCGGCGGCACGCTCGAGCCGTTCGCCGAGCTGCGCCTCCAGCTGGCGCGCGGCCGGACGTTCGACGTCGTGACGCAGGCCCGCGTGCTGCACGCCTGGCTTCGGCTGCGCGATCAGCTCGAGTCGGCCGCCACGGCCTGGTACGTGGGCGAGCTGGCCGATCGCTCGACCGAGGAGCACGCCCCGGCGGAGGCGTTCTACGGCCTCCTGCGGCGCGCCTTCCAGCTGCTCGACGATGGCATGCGGCCGTCGCGCGTGGCCCGCTGGACGGAGATGGCGCTGGCCGATGCGCTGGGCGTGCGCCCCGAGGTCGAGCGCTGCGTCGAGTGCGATCGCATGCTCGAGGAGACCGACAGCTTCCGCTGGGCGCCGGCGCTCGGCGGCGTGATCTGCCCCAACCATCCCAACCCACCCGGGGAGTGGTTGCCGCTGTCGCTGGCCGCGCTCAAGGTCCTGCGTGCCTACCGGCGCCTGGACATCGAGGCCATCGCCCAGTTGCGGCTCTCAGCGACGACCGAGGCCGAGGTCGAGGACGCGATGCGCCGCTACATCCGCCAGGCGCTCGAGCGGGAGCCGCGATCGCTGGCCTTCCTCGACGAGGTACGTGGTCGCTGAGCCGAGCGTGAAGAGGCCGGGCCTCGCGGCCCGGCCTCGTTCGCTGTCGTGTCCCGGCAGCCAGCCGGCAAGGATCAGGCCGGTGTCGCGGCCGCGTCCGACTCCTTGGTGGCCTGCTCGATGTCGGCCGCCGTGCCATCGTCGACCTGCTTCTCGGTCACCTTGGTGGCCTTGGGCATGGTCTCCTTGACGGCCGGTGCGTCGGTCGTCTCGAACAGCGCGATGATGCCCGAGCTCTCGGGCGGCAGGGCGCCGCGGAGCTCCTCCTCGAGCTCGATCAGGCGATGCGTGTGGCGGATCTTGCCGATGGCGCTGCCTGCCACGCCGCCCGCGACCGCGCCGGCGAGCAGGGAGGGCGGGAAGATGACGCCGAGCACGATGCCCGCGCCGACGCCCCACTTGAGGCCCTTCTTGGTGCTGTGCTCGGTCACCTTCTGGGCGTGGATCTTGCCCTTGTCATCGGCACGCACGACGGCCACGGCGTCGATGTGCAGGCCGTGGGCGGTCTCGGCGTCCTTCAGGGCCTGGTAGGTCTCCATCGCCGACTCCTCGTCGGCGAAGGCCGCCACGATGAGCGTGTGCGTGTAGTCGGTGGCGATCATGGCCTCGCTCTTGACGCCGGTCTCGTCACCGGCGACGGCCACGATGGTCGCCCCGCTCGCGTCCGCCTCGCCTTCGGCCGCGACGTAGTCGTAGCCCTGCTTGGCAGACGTGGTCGGCTGCTTCTCGTCGGTCATCGGATACCTCCCGCGGTGGTGGGGTGGGTGTGATGTCGACAGGATACCGCTGATGGCGGCGAGCCACCGTCAACGTTCCGTTGGCGAGCGTGCATGGGACAATCCACTCCCAGCGAGTTCCCATAGCGGAGATGCCGCCCGCCCGTGACCGAGCTCAAGACAGGCCGACAAACCCCCTCGGACGAGGATGTCGCCCCGGCCGTGGCCAACCTCGAGACCATCGTCTCGCTCTCCAAGCGACGCGGCTTCATCTTCCCGTCGTCGGAGATCTACGGCGGCATCAACGCCGTCTGGGACTACGGGCCGCTGGGCGTGGAGCTCAAGAACAACGTCAAGCGCGCGTGGTGGCGCGCGATGGTCCAGGAGCGTGACGACATCGTCGGCCTCGACGCCGGCATCCTCATGCATCCCCAGGTCTGGGTCACGTCCGGGCACGTCGGCTCGTTCAGCGATCCGCTCGTCGAATGTGCCACCTGCCACCGCCGCTTCCGCCTCGACGAGCTGCCGGGCGCCGAGAACCTCAGCGTGGCCGAGCTGCGCGACCCAGGTGTCGTCGAACGGCTCGGCCTGCGCTGCCCTGTCGACGGCGGCCCACTCTCCGCACCCCGCCAGTTCAACCTCATGTTCAAGACGCACATGGGCCCCGTCGAGGAGGACGCGTCGGTCGTCTACCTGCGGCCCGAGACCGCCCAGGGCTCGTACGTCAACTTCAAGAACGTCCTCCAGTCGAGCCGCAAGAAGCTGCCCTTCGGCATCGCCCAGATCGGCAAGAGCTTCCGCAACGAGATCAGCCCCGGCAACTTCGTCTTCCGGATGCGCGAGTTCGAGCAGATGGAGATGCAGTACTTCGTGCGGCCGGATGCGGCGGCGGCGGCCTTCGAGGACTGGCTGCCGCGTCGCTTCGCGTGGTACGAGCGCTACGGCGTCGCGCCGGCGCGTCTGCGCACCCGTGAGCACGCCGCCGACGAGCTGGCCCACTACGCGCGCAAGGCGGTGGACGTCGAGTACCGCTTCCCGTTCGGCTGGAAGGAGCTCGAGGGCGTCCACAACCGCGCCGACTTCGACCTCGGCAGCCATGCCAAGGCGTCGGGCGAGAACCTCGACTACTTCGATCCCGCGACCGAAGAGCACTTCATCCCCTGGATCGTCGAGACCGCCGCCGGCGCCGACCGGGCCGCCTTCACGTTCCTCATCGATGCTTATCGCGAGGAAGAGGTGCGCGGCGAGACGCGCGTCTCACTGGCGCTGCACCCAGAGCTGGCGCCCTACAAGGTGGCCGTGCTGCCGCTGCTCAAGAAGCGGCCCGAGATCGTGGCGCTCTGCCAGCGCATCAAGGACGACCTGAAGCGCGACACGATGGCCGTCTATGACGACACGGCGGCCATCGGCAAGCTCTACCGCCGCCAGGATGAGATCGGCACGCCGTGGTGCGTGACCGTCGACGTCGACTCGCTCGACGATGGCAAGGTGACCATCCGCGAGCGTGACTCGATGACCCAGGAGCGTGTCGCGGCCGACAGCGTCAAGGCCCTCGTCATGGAGCGGCTGTCCGCCGCTCGGGGCTGACCACCGGCGCCGTGTCGGGCGACGAGCGGCCGGCGCCCCCGATCGAGACGCCGTCGGCCGGCATGCCGACGCCGACCGGCTGGCGCGGGCTGTGGGACGCGCGCCGGGTCAGGCTCTGGCTGGGCGCCGCCATCGTCGCCGCCTGGCTGCCGCTGCTCGGCATGCCACTCCGGGGCTGGCTCGACTTCAGCGCCTTCTACGCCGCCGGCACGCTGGCGTTCACGCCCGACCTCATGGACCTCGGCGCGATCGTCGGCTTCCAGACCGCGAACGACCTGCCCATCACGCCGTGGGTCTACCCGCCCGGCCTGGCGCTGCTCTACGTGCCCTTCAGCTGGCTGCCCTACGGCATCGCGGCCCCGCTGCATGTCCTGGCTGAAGCCAGCCTTCTCGGGCTGGCAGCCTGGGTCGGGGCGCCGCTGGTGGGCATCGCTCGGCGCTGGGCCGTCGTCGGCACGTTCGCCTGGGCGCCGGCGGCGGCCGGGGTGGTCAGCGGCCAGAACGTCGCCCTCGGCCTCCTGCTCGTCGTGCTCGGCGCCTGGGCGATGGTCCATGGGCGTCCGTGGCTGGCAGGCGTGGTCGTCGGGCTGCTGGCCTACAAGCCTCAGCTCGCCCTGCCGCAGGCCGGGACGCTGCTCTGGCGCGGCGTCTGGCCGGCGGTCGTCGCCTTCGCGGCCATCGTCGGCGTCCACTACGTCCTGGGCGTCGTGGCGACGGGAGGCAGCTGGGCCTGGCCGTCCGACTGGCTGACCATCCTGGCGACCTACAGCGGTCCCGACTTCGAGGCCAACGGCTGGCAGGCGATCTCGCTGCCCGCCCTCGGGGGCCACGTGGCGGCCATCCTCGGGGGTGCCGAGGCGTCGGGCGCCTTCTCGCTGCCGGCCGTCGTCGGCGTCGCCGTCGGGATCGTCTACGTCATCGCCAGCCTGCGCGCGTTGCGGGCGTGGGCCGTGGTCGCTGCCCTTGCCCTGGCCGCCGCCGTGGGGCTCGTCATCAGCCCGCACGCCTGGATCTACGACGCGACGCTGCTGCTGCCGGCGGTCGGCATCTTCGCCGTCGCGGCCGGTCGGCGCGGCTGGCCGTGGCAGGATCGCTGGTTGCTGGCCGCCGCCTACGGGGTCGTGCTCCTCTGGCCGCTGGGCGGCTTCATCGGCGTCGCGACGCCGATCGTCGTCGTCCTCCTGGCACCGGCTGTGCTGCTCGGGTGGGGGCCCTTGCGCCGATTCGGTGCCATGGGGCCGGTCGACGGGGCTGGTTGACCGAACACTGCGGCGCTGCCACGATTCCGTCGTGGACGAGCTCCTGGAGCGGGCCGCCGCGCTCGCCAGCGACTATCTCGAGGGGGTCAAGGAACGACCGGTCGGCGTGCCCATCGATCCGGGCGATCTTCGGGC
>DATBSD010000037.1:0-22772 GCA_036559965.1 Candidatus Limnocylindrales bacterium | reverse complement strand
TACAGCCGGATGAGGTTCTGGATGGTCTCCGGGGAGACACGCCCCGACCGGAATCGGTCGATCGGGCTGCCCGGGGCGACGTGGACGATGAGGAACGAGATGATGGCGATGCCGATGAGGATCGGGATCGACTGGAGGAGTCTCCGGAAGATGTAGCTCGCCATGGCTCACCTACGTCTGTCGGGCCTCATCAGCCTCGACGGGACTGAAGACGATGCGCGGAGGATAAACGAGGACGGTGGCAGCCGCGCGGCTGCCACCGTCCTCGGGTTTCCGGTCAGACCGGGCTACAGATCAGCGAGCCGAGTTGACGACCCACGTGTCGTTGTTCCAATAGTCCAATGGGCTCGAGAAGTTGATCTCGCCCTCGGACGCGTCGACGGACTTGGTATACCCGCGATGAGCGAGGTCCGCCCACGTGAAGTAATACGGCAGGTCGTCGTGGATGACCTTCTGGAACTCGGCGTAGATAGCCTTGCGCTTCTCCTGGTCGAGCTCCTGGCGGCCTTCCTCGAGCAGGCGGTCGCCTTCAGGGTTGTTCCAGCAGACGAAGTTGTTGTCGTCCGGGTTCTCCTGGGTGGTGCAGCTCGACGAGTGGAAGATCGAATAGTCATCCGGATCGATCGAGGTGCTCCAGCCGCCCAGATAGGTGTCGAAGTTGTTGGGATACGAGAGCAGCGGCAGGAGCACGGTCGCGAAGTCCGCTTCCTTGACGTTGATCTCGATGCCGCATTCCTTCAGCTGATCCTTGGCCAGCTGGCCGAATCGGACACGCTGCGGGCGACCCTGTCGGACGTAGAGGTCCGACGACAGGCGCACGCCGTCCTTCTCGTAGATGCCGTCCGCGCCGAGCGTCCAGCCAGCGCCCTCGATGAGGACCTTGGCTGCGGCCGGGTCATGGACGTAGTCGGGAACGTCGGTCGAATAGGCCCACGAGGCGGGCGGCACGTTGGCCTTGGCCGGGATGCCGTTGCCTTCGGTCGCGACCTGGACCGTCTGCTTGTGGTCGATGCACATCGAGAATGCCTGGCGGAGGGCCTTGTCGGCGTAGAGCCGGCCTTCGCGCAGGTTGAAGCCGATGTAGTAGTAGCCGAAGTCCGGGAACTCAGAGAGCGCCAGGTTGCTATCGGCCACGAGGGTCGAGAGGGCATCCGAGGTGACCTCGGTCTGCCAGTTGATGTCGCCCTTCTGGAGAGCGGCAGACGCTGTCGCGGCGTCCTTGATGATCGGGATGAAGACGTTCTCCGGCCCGACCGCGACGGAATGGTAGTTGGGGTTCTTCGCCAGCTGCACGTCCTGGCCAGCGTTGTACTGGCTGAACATGTAGGGGCCGGTGCCGACGGGGTTGCGCTGGAAGTCGAGGAGGCGGAAGGCCGCCGCGATCTTGTCAGTCTCAGCCGCGCCGAGCGTGGTGTTGAGGTCGTTGAGCTGGTCGATGAGCGCCTGGCCGTAGGCAGCGGCGTCAAGCGCGCCGTCGACGGTGTAGGCAGCCTTGTTCGGCAGGGTGATGCCCGCGCTGGTCAGCAGGGGCTCGACCTCGGCCGTGTACGTGTCGGGTGAGCACTCGGCCGGCGGAGCGTCGCTGGCGCACGCCTCAGCGGCGACGGCGGTCGAGATCTTGTCGGCCAGGGCCTTCACGGCGGCCGCATCGACGCTCGCCGCAGCGGCGGCGAACTTCGCGTACGAAGCCTCGACGGCAGCCTTCGGCATGAGCGGCGAGGCAAGCTGGATGAGGAACGGTGCGAACTTCTGCTTGAGCTTCAGCTCGACCGTCGTCGGATCGACGACCGTCACGCTCTCGACGTTGTCGCCGATCGACGAGCAGAAGTCGGGGATGTAGGTGCAGTTCGGCGAGAGGGCCAGGTCGAAGGTGAACTTCGCGTCCTCGGCCGTGACCGGGGTGCCGTCGTGCCACTTGATGTCGTCGCGCAGCTTGACCGTCCAGGTCAGGCCGTCGGCGCTCTGGACGGGTGCCTCGGCAGCGATGTCGGGCACGACCTCGAGCGCATCGTTGATGCGATACAGGCCGTTGTACAGCAGGCCGACGATCCAGCTGGTCGGCAGGTCCGTGTATGCCAGCGAGAAGTAGGTCGGCTCGCCATCGACGGCGAACTTGAAGTTGTCCGACGCGGCCTCGGCCGAAGCGGACGGGGCGGCGGACTCGCCACCCTCGCTGGCCGCCGGTGTCTGAGACGCACCGGGCGAACATGCGCTGATCACGAAAGCGAGCGAGGCGGCCAGAGCCAGACCTCGTCGAGTCCGTAGACTCATGGGCTTCCATCCTCCTGTGTCGAACGTCAGGCACCGCGACGGTGGCCGATCGTCCATCTCGTCCGCGAGACCCTCGCCACGACTGCGCAGGCGCGCAGACGTCTCCCACGTGGGGCCCGGAACGGCTACGGCATTATAGGTCCGCCTCGCGGAAGACTGTCAAGGAAGCCCAGAGCGTCGAGCAGGCCCCCGGGTGACCCGTCTAAGGCGCCGCCAGGCGCCAGTCCCCGAGGCCGCGCTCGTAGCCCGGCAGACCTGGATCGATGGTCGCGCCATCGCGCTGGACGCCCGTCGAGACGGCCGCATAGGCCGGCTCGTGGACGAGCGGCCAGGCAGGGACCAGCTCCTCGATGCGCGCCTGGAGCTCGGCATAGGTCGATCGCCGGCGTTCCTCATCGAGCGTCGACCGGCCCGCCGCCAGGAGCTGGTCGGTGGCCTTGTCCTGCCAGCCCCCGAAGTTCGCGTCGCCGGGGTTGTCCTCGGTCGTCACCCGGGCCCCGTCGAGCCAGGCCAGGTCGATGGCCGGGTCGGCGCTCATGCTCACCGTGGCCAGGTACGTCTCGAAGTCGTTGGGCCACTCGAGGAGCGGCAGGACCACGTCCGGCGAGAACGGCACCTCGCGCACGGTGAGCTCGATGCCGCAGGCGTCGAGCGCGTCGGCCACGTCGCTCATGAGCGCCGATAGCTCCGCCCGACCAGGTCGGATGGCGATCTCGCTCGAGAGCCGTTGGCCGTCACGTTGGTAGGTACCGTCGCCGGCGACCACGTAGCCGGCTTCCTCGAGCAGGGTCCGAGCCGCCTCCGGATCGGCGTCGTGCGAGCGTGCCGGCACCGCCGCCCAGGATCCCGGCGCCACGAGCGCGGAGGCGGGCAGGCCGCGACGCGCGAGCGTGGCTTCGACGAGCGCTTCTCGGTCGAGGCAGCGGGCGAAGGCCTGCCGCGCGACCGGGTCGGCATACGGATGGCCGTCACGGACGTTGAACACGATGACCCGTTCGGCGCCTGACGGACGGGCTCCGACGATGAGCGACGCATCCGGCTCGAGGACGGGCACCATCTCCGGCGCCACGCTCGGCAGCCAGTCGATGCGGCCAGACTGGATGGCCGTGGCGGCCTCGGTCGGATCACGCAGCACGACCGCCTCCACGCGCTGCGGCACACCGGCCGGTGCGGGATCGCGGCGCTCGAGGACGACGCTCACGCCTGGGCCGTAGCTCTTCAGCCGATATGGACCGGTGCCCACCGGTGCCGCTGCGAGGTCGAGCAGCGGCAGCGCCGTGGCCAGGCGATCGATGCTCGCCGGCGTCGCGTTGCCGGTCGGACGGGGCGTCGCCGGCGCATCCGGTCGACCGAGCACGTCGGCCATGGCGTCGACGGCGGCGATGAGGGCGCTGCCGTAGGCGACCCGATCGACCTCGCCAGCCGCATCCGCGAATCGCTCGGGTCGCGGCGCGACCGCACCCGCCAGACGCAGCCAGTCCGTGAGCGCGACGACGTGGTCCGCGGGCGAACAGGTGGCCGGCGCCGCCGGCTCATCGCAGGCGACCGCGTTGACCGCCGCCTCGATGTCGGTGATCGACGCCGCCAGCGCCTTGCGATCCACGGCCCGGGCGCCGGCCTCGAAACGCTCGAGGCTGGCGGCCAGGGCGTCGGCCGGCAGGATGGGTAGATCGGCGAGCAGGGTCGCGAGGAGCGGCGACCACGGCTCGGTCAGCGTCAGCACGACGGCGCCCTTGGCGGCCTTGACGCCCTGGAGGTGGTCGGCGGCCAGCCGGCACGCGTCGCCGAAGGGGCAGTCCGGCGATCGTGCCAGCTGGAGCGTGGTGACCACGTCGGCCGGATCGAGCGGGCTGCCGTCGGAGAACGTGACGCCCTCGCGGATGGGGATCGTCCACGTCTTGCCGTCCTTGGAGACCCGCGGCAGCTCGGCCGCCAGCACGGGTACCGGACGCAGCGCATCGTCGAGCCGATACAGCCCGTCGAACAGGAAGCCCTGGATGCGGGCACTGTCCGGGTCGCGAGCCGGGGGCAGGAAGCCGGACGGATCGCGGGCGACGGCGAATGACAGGGTCGACTGCCCGTCGTCCGCCGGTCGCGGCGTCGACGACGGGCTGGGGCTCGGGCTGGCGCTCGGGCTGGGGCTCGGTCCACAGCCGGTCACGACGATGAGCGCGACGAGGGCGGCCGCCGCGATCCGGCGGGCGGCCGGCAGATGCCAGCGTCGGCGGCGACCTCGAGGCTCGGCGGGTCCGGGGCCCGCGAACGTCACTGCGGGCAGGGCGTCTCGGCGCCGGTCATCGGCCGCCAGCGAAGGTCGGGCTGGCGGGCAGCCGTGGCCTCGTCGAGGCGCCGGACCGGGGCGCTATGGGGCGCCGTGGTCACGAGCTCGGGATCGTCGCGGGCCTCGGTCGCGATCTCGACCAGCGCAGTGGCGAAGGCGTCGAGCGTCTCGACCGACTCGGTCTCCGTCGGCTCGATGAGCAGGCACTCGTCGACGATGAGCGGGAAATAGATGGTCGGTGGGTGGTAGCCCTTGTCGATGAGCCGCTTGGCGATATCC
The DNA here is from genome assembly GCA_036559965.1 of Candidatus Limnocylindrales bacterium. Taxonomy (GTDB): domain Bacteria; phylum Chloroflexota; class Limnocylindria; order Limnocylindrales; family CSP1-4; genus CSP1-4. The sequence continues at coordinate 17,941 of DATBSD010000037.1, read as the reverse complement.
AGCGTGCGCACGCCCGTGGTCGCCTTGATCTGCCTGGCGCTGGCCACGAACTCGTGCTTGCAGGGCCGGTCGAAGGGGATCTCGTAGGCCTCGGCGACGCGCGACTTGAGGTAGTTGGCCGCCAGCACGGCGTCCTCGCTGACCTCCACCAGGCCGCTCCCGCCATGCGAGCAGACATAGGCATACGCGCGCACGAGGACGCCCGTGCTGCCCTGGTAGGCGCGCACGCGGCCGATCGACGTCGGCCGCTCGCCGGGCGTCTCGAGACGGAACGTGCCGTCGGCGTCGCGCAACACCCGTGGCGACGGGAGGTACGGCAACAGCTGCTCCCCGACGCCGACGGGGCCGGCACCCGGACCGCCGCCGCCATGGGGGGTCGAGAACGTCTTGTGGACGTTGAAATGCATCACGTCGAAGCCCGCGGCCCCAGGCCGGAACTTGCCCAGCACGGCGTTCAGGTTGGCGCCATCCATGTACGCCAACGCGCCCGCCGCGTGCACGGCATCGAGCAGCTCGACGATGCGGTCCTCGAACAAGCCGAGCGTCGATGGATTGGTCAGCATGACGGCCGCTGTGCGCGGCGAGAGCGCGGCACGCAGCGCGTCGAGGTCGACGCCGCCACGGGCATCCGAGGGCACGGTGATGGTCGTGAAGCCGGCCATGGACGCCGTCGCCGGGTTCGTGCCGTGGGACGAGTCGGGCACGATGACCTCGCGTCGATCGTGATCGCCGCGCGCCTCGTGGTAGGCGCGGACCATGAGGATGCCCGTCAGTTCGCCGTGCGCGCCGGCCGCCGGCTGGAGCGTCACGGCGGTCATGCCGCTGATCTCGCACAGCCACTGCTCGAGGTCCCAGAGCAGCTCGAGGCTGCCCTGCGCGACCGCGTCGGGCGCCAGCGGGTGAAGCTTGGCGAAGCCGAACAGGCGCGCCAGCCACTCGTTGATCTTGGGATTGAACTTCATGGTGCACGATCCGAGCGGGTAGAAGCCGGCGTCGATGCTGTAGTTGAGATGCGAGAGGTTGACGAAGTGGCGGATGACCTCGGGCTCGTTGAGCTCCGGCAGCGCGGCCGGCATGGCGCGGCGATGCTCGGCCGGGATGCCGTCGAGCGCGTCGGCCGGCGGATGCGGGATCTTGCCGCCGCCGCGACCGGGCCGCGACAGCTCCATGAGCGTGGGCTGGAGCGTGGGGCCGACGGCCGTCCGAGGCCCGAGGTCGGGGCCGGTCTCCATCTCGATGCGCGGCGCGATCACCGGACCGCCTCGACGAGCCCGGCGCCGGTGCCCAGCTCGGCCGCCAGGGCCTCGCCGAAGCGCTCGATCTCGTCGCTCGTCGTGACCTCCGTCGCGCACACCAGCAACGCATCGCGCAGGCTGGCGTCGTCGGGATACCAGCGCGCCAGCGGCAGACCGGCCAGCACGCCGCGGTCGAGCAACGCAGCGTGGACGCGGGCCGCGTCGGGCACCGCGACGGCGAACTCGTTGAGGTAGGCGCCGTCGTGGACGCGCGGGGCACCGGCCGCCGCAAGGGCTCGTTCCAGCTGCCGAGCATGGGCTGCGCCGCCGGCCGCCACGTCGCGCAGCCCATGCGGCCCGAGCGTGGCCATGTAGACGGTGGCGGCCAGCGCGCAGAGCGCCTGGTTGGTGCAGATGTTGCTGGCTGCCTTCTCACGCCGGATGTCCTGCTCGCGGGCACGCAGCGTCATCACGAAGGCCCGCCGGCCGTCGAGGTCGGTCGTGCGGCCGACGAGGCGGCCAGGGATCTGCCGGATGAGCGCCTCGGTCGTGGCCAGGATGCCGAGATACGGTCCGCCGTACTGCGGCGCGATGCCCAGCGGCTGGCCCTCCCCCGCCGCGATGTCGGCGCCATACGCCCCGGGTGGCGCGAGGACGGTCAGCGAGATGGGTTCGACGACGGCCACGAAGAGCGCGCCCGCCGCGTGCGCCAGGCGTCCGATCTCAGCCATCGGCTCGAGGATGCCGAACGCGTTCGGCTGGCCCGCCAAGACGGCGGCGGTCGGCGGCCCATCGGCCAGGGCGCGCTCGAGGGCGGCCAGGTCGGTCGTCCCATCGTCGAGCGTCGGCAGCTCTTCGAGCTGCAGGCCGGCGGGCTGGAAGTACGTCTGCGTCGTCTCGAGATAGTGGCGATGGATGGCCCGGCTGGCGAGGACCCGCTCCCGCCGCGTGGCACGGATGGCCATGAGCGCCGCTTCGGCCGTCGCCGCGGCGCCGTCGTAGTGCGACGCCGAGACGACGTCCAGCCCGGTCAGCTCGGCGACGAGCGACTGGAACTCGTAGATGGTCTGCAGCGTGCCCTGGCTGATCTCCGGCTGGTAGGGCGTATAGGCCGTGTAGAACTCGCCACGGGAGATGATCTGATCGACCGCTGGCGGCAGGAAGTGGCGGTAGACGCCGGCGCCGAGGAAGCTCGCCAGATCGACGCGATTGCGCGCCGCCATGCGCTCCAGCCGGGCGGCCAGCTGGAGCTCCGGCTCGGGCTCAGGCAGGTCGAGGCCGGCCGCCCGGACGGCGGCCGGGATGTCGGCGAAGAGCGGCTCGATGGTCTCGAGACCGAGCGCCCGCAGCATGTGCGCGCGGTCGTCGCCGGTGTGCGGGCCGTAGGGCATCGGGTCAGCCGGCCCGGGTCAGCTCGCGGTAGGCGTCGGCGTCCATGAGTGCGCCCCCGCTCTCGCCGTCGGCCAGGCGGAGCCTGATCATCCAGCCATCGCCGTACGGGTCGCCGTTGACCAGCTCTGGTCGATCGGCCAGCGCGGCGTTGACCTCGATGACCTCGCCGGCGACGGGCGACAGGAGGTCCGAGACCGCCTTGACCGACTCGACCACCCCGAAGGCCTGGTGGGCGCCGAGCGCCGTGCCGGTCGCCGGCAGCTCGACGAAGACGATGTCGCCCAGCTGGTCGGCGGCGTATGCCGTCACCCCGACGATGCCGACGTCGCCATCGACGCGCAGCCACTCGTGATCGTCGGAGTAGCGCAGGTCGTCACGGACCTCCACTCGAGGCTCCCTTCGGCTAGGTCGCGCGCTGGTAGAACGGCAGTGACCGGACGCCGACCGCGATGCGCGCGTCGCGGACGCCACACTCCAAGATGGTACCCGGCACGGCATCGGCCGTCGGGACATAGGCCATGCCGATGGGCACGCCGAGGGTCGGCGACATCGTGCCGCTCGTGACGACGCCACAGGCCTCGGACTCGCCCGGCCGGAAGACCGGATGGCCGTGCCGGACGATGCCCCGGCCGCGGACTTCGAGCCCGACCAGCAGGCGCGATACGCCGCGCTCGACGCATGCTTCGAGCGCCGCCCGGCCGACGAAGTCGACCGCTTTGTCGAGCTTGACGACGCGCCCGAGCCCTGCCTCGTACGGGTTGGTCGTCCGGTCGAGCTCGTTGCCATAGAGCGGCATGCCGGCTTCCAGCCGCAGCGTGTCGCGTGCCCCCAGACCGACCGGCACGAGGCCACGATCGTGACCGGCCGCGCGGAGCGCGTCCCAGACACGAAGCCCCTCAGGCCAAGGCACGAACAGCTCGAAGCCATCCTCGCCCGTGTAGCCCGTCCGGGCGACCAGGGCGGGGACGCCTGCCGTCGTCCCCTCGACGATGCCGTAATAGCGCAAGCTCGCGAGGTCGACGTCCGTCAGCGGCTCCAGGACACTCCGGGCAAGCGGACCCTGGATGGCCACCAGCGAGGTCGACAGCGAGGCGTCCCCGAGCGACGCCGGCAAACCGGCCAGGCGGTCGGTCAACGCCTCGGCGACCGCCTCCCGATTACCGGCATTGGGCACGACCAGGAAGCGCTCATCCGCGGTCCGATAGACGATCAGGTCGTCGATGATGCCGCCGTCCTCGGCCACGATCATGGAGTACTGAGCACGCCCGACGGCCAGACGGGTCGGGTCGGAGACGAGCGCGCGGGCCAGGCCGTCGGCGGCGCCCGGACCGGCGACCCAGAGCTCGCCCATGTGCGAGAGGTCGAACAGCCCTGCCCGCTCGCGCACCGCGCGATGCTCCTCCAGGATGCCCGCGTACTGGACGGGCATCTCCCAGCCGCCGAAGTCGATGAGTCGGGCGCCGGCGTCCACGTGGCGGTCGTAGAGCGCCGTCCGCCGCATCAGGCCGACCGACCGACCACGTCCCCGGTCGGGGCGGCGAGCGGGAAGTGCCGCTCGATGGCCGCGGCGGCATCGCTGACGACGCGTCGCTCGGACTCGTGGCTCATGATCGAGGCCGCCTCGGACAGGCCGACCCAGGCGACCTCGTCGAACTCATGGTCGTGCCGCTCGAGCGCGCCGCCGGTCGCGACCATGAGGAAGTAGTGCACGACCTTGTGGATCCGGGTACCGCCCTGCATGAACCAGTACTCGACATCGCCGATGCGCTCGACGATCCTGACCTCGAGCCCGGTCTCCTCGGTCACCTCACGGAGGGCCGTCTGCTCGGTCCGCTCGCCCGGGTCAGGGGTGCCCTTGGGCAGGGTCCAGGTGGTCGGATCCCGCTCGCGCCGGCGCCGGCCGAGGACGATCTGACGCTGTCCGTCGACGATGCGGATGACGATGCCGCCGGCCGACGTCGCGCGGGTCGTGCGCCGAGGGGGCTTGGCAGATCGGTTCAGTCGGGCCACGCCGCCGACGAACTGACACCCTCGCGGCGCGCCGGCACCGACGGCCGGGCCCACGTCATGCGATCGACACGGCGCAGGTGTCGCGGACCGATGGCATGGGCGTCGCCAGCGATCGGCCCGCGCATGGCCGGCACGAGGCGCCCGTGAACGGGGTCGCCGAGGCCGAAGCGACGCACGCGGTGGTGCCCGGGGGACGTCACGAAGTGGGTCCGGAGGCGACCGCGGCGGATGGCGGCGACGCTGCTCTGCATGTCGCCATGGTAGCGGGTCACGACGGCGCTGCCTACGTCGCTCCGTCGAGCAGACGGGTCATCTCCTCCGCCGTCACCGCCGGCAGCGACCCGCGGCCTCGAGCGAGGGCGATCTCCCGCCGCGCCGCCGCCGCGTAGAGGTCGGTCGCGCCCGGCGCCAGCTCGGCCATCGCCTGCAGGTGGGCCTGCAGGGTGCCCAGGTCGCCGCGCACGATGGGCCCGGTCAGGGCGGCCTCGATGCCCAGGCGCTCGGCGTTCTCGAGACTCTGGCGGATGAGCGGCGCGTAGATGGCCAGGGCACTGGACTCGCCGAGGCCGGCCCCGCGGCCGAGCTCGGCGATGGCGTCGAGCAGGGCCACGAAGCCGCCGGCGGCGAGCACGGCCGCAGCATGGTATGCGGCCTTGCCCTCGAGCGGCAGGCGGACAGGCTGTGCGCCGCACGCTTCGGCCAGCTCCCCGAGCAACCCGATGAGCGGCTGGTCGCCCTCGATGGCGATCGTCGCCCCAGGCAGCGCGGCCAGCGCCGCATCGGTATCGGCGAAGGCGACGAGGGGGTGGAAGCTGGCCTTCTCCGTGCCTGCTGCCATGGCCGGCTCGAGGACCGTCGACGGCAGCAGGCCGCTCGTATGCACGAGCGCCTGCCCGCTGTAGAGACGCAGCGACCCGGCCACCACCCGAACGGCATCGTCGGGCACGGTCAGGAAGATGAGCGAGGCCTCGTCGAGGACGCCCGCCGGCTCCGAGAACGCGCGCGCGTCGGGCAGCGCCGCCCGGAACGCGGTCCGGCGGTCGGCGTCCCGGCTGGCGACGGCGACGACCGGCCAGCCAGCCGCAGCGAAGGCACGTCCCAGGGCAAGGCCGACGCGGCCAGCGCCGATGATGCCGATCGACGGCGGCGTGGTCGGGTCCTCGCCCTGGCCGGGACGCCCGTGCGGGTGGCGGTGGCCCGGCGGCAGGCCGTCATGGCTGTGGCCATCGGAGTCGGGCTCGTCGGACGGGATCCCCGGCGCATGCATCGGTCGCTAGCGTAGCCATTCCGGGGTCCCGTCGGGCGGGCGTATACTCGAATGGCTAGTCCAGCACGCTCGACCCGAGGCGGGCACCCCCGTCAGGCGCCGACCCAGCCCGGCCATCGCGTGACCGGGGATGTGGAGGCCGACCTCGATGACCCGACCCCTCGCCGTCGGCGACGACCCCTTCGACAGCCGCGCCGTGCTCGAGGTCGGCGCTCGACCCGTGGTCGTCTACCGCCTCGATCGTGCCGGCGTTGCCGACGACGCGCGGCTCCCGGTGACGGTCCGGATCCTGCTCGAGAACCTGCTCCGACATGCCGGTGATGGCGTGGTCACGACCGCCGACGTCGAGGCCTTGTCGGCCTGGCGACCGGGCACCGGCATGACCGCCGAGCTGCCGTTCATGCCCGCCCGCGTCATCCTCCAGGACTTCACCGGTGTGCCGGCGGTCGTCGACCTGGCCGCCATGCGCGACGCCATGGCCGCCCTCGGTGGCGACCCGGGGCGCATCAACCCGCTTGTGCCAGCCGACCTGGTCATCGATCACTCGGTCCAGGTCGATCGCTTCGGCGACGGCGACGCCTTCGCCTTCAACGTCGCCCGCGAGTACGACCGTAACGGCGAGCGGTACCAGCTCCTGCGCTGGGCACAGACCGCGTTCGACGACCTGCGCGTCGTGCCGCCTGGCACGGGCATCGTCCATCAGGTCAACCTCGAGTACCTGGCCACGGTCGTGCGCACGGCGGTCGATGCCGACGGCGCCACGGTCGCCTTCCCGGACACGCTCGTCGGCACCGACTCGCACACGACGATGGTCAACGCCCTCGGCGTGCTGGGCTATGGCGTCGGGGGCATCGAGGCCGAGGCGGTGCTCCTCGGCCAGCCCCTCTACCAGCCGATGCCCAAGGTCGTCGGCGTCCGGCTGCACGGCCAGCTGCCGCTCGGGTCCACGGCCACCGACCTCGTGCTCGTGGTCACCGAGCTGCTCCGCGGCCACGGGGTCGTGGGCGCCTTCGTCGAGTTCGCGGGCGACGGCCTGGCCGGCCTGACGCTGGCCGACCGGGCGACGATCAGCAACATGTCGCCCGAGTTCGGGGCCACCGCGGCGCTCTTTCCCGTCGACGAGGAGACCATCGCCTACCTCACGCTGACTGGCCGCGCGCCCGAGCAGGTCGCGCTGGTCGAGGCCTACGCACGAACACAGGGCCTGTGGCGCGAGCCGGGCCGGAGCCCGGACTTCGACGAGACGCTGGAGCTCGACCTGGCGGCCGTCGAGCCGAGCCTGGCCGGGCCGCGCCGGCCGCAGGATCGCGTCGCGCTGGGCGATGTACCGGCCAGCTTCCGCGCCGCCTTTCCGCCTGCCCCGTCGACCGTGCCCGTCCAGCCGGCGGCACCGGAGGCCGAGGCACGCCTCGAGGGCGAAGGCGCCGTCGACGTCCGGTCACTGCCGCCCGACCAGGCCAGCGTGGCCATCGAGCGAGGGGCCGAGGGCGCCACGGCGACCGCCTCACTGCCCGGCGTCCATGCCCGCGACGACGGGCGGATCGAGGTCGAGGTCGACGGCGTCAGAGCGACCATCGGCTCGGGCTCGGTCGCCATCGCGGCCATCACGAGCTGCACGAACACGTCGAACCCGACGGTCATGGTCGGGGCCGGGCTGCTCGCGCGCAACGCCGTCGAGCGAGGCCTGACCGTCGGCCCGACGGTCAAGACGAGTCTCGCCCCAGGATCGCGCGTCGTGACCGCCTACCTCGAGCGGGCCGGTCTCATGGCGCCGCTGGCAGCCCTCGGCTTCGACCTCGTCGGATACGGCTGCACGACGTGCATCGGCAATTCAGGGCCGCTCGACGGACCGGTCGCGGGGGCGGTCGAGGCGCATGGCCTCGTGGTCGCGGCGGTCCTCTCGGGCAATCGGAACTTCGAGGGTCGCATCCACCCGCTGGCCCGCGCGAGCTACCTGGCCAGCCCGCCGCTCGTCGTGGCCTACGCCCTGGCCGGACGGGTCGACCTCGACCTGACGCGTGAGCCCTTGGGCATCGGCGCCGACGGGCGGCCCGTCATGCTGGCCGACATCTGGCCCCATCCTGACGCCATCCGGGCGACCATCGGCGACGCCGTCTCGGCCGACCTCTTCCGCCAGACCTACGCCTCGGTCTTCGAGGGCGACGAGCGGTGGCGCGCGTTGCCCGTCCCCGACGGCGATCGCTATGCCTGGGACCCCGCCTCGACCTACATCGCCGAGCCGCCCTTCTTCCAGGGCCTGGCGAGCGAGCCCGCGCCGCTGGCCGACATCCGTGACGCGCGCGCCCTGGCCGTGCTCGGCGACTCCGTGACCACCGACCACATCTCGCCGGCCGGCTCGATCCCAGCCTGGAGCCCGGCCGGGCGATGGCTCCAGGACCGTGGCGTAGGCGCTCTGGAGTTCAACTCGTACGGCGCCCGGCGTGGCCACCACGAGGTCATGATGCGCGGCACCTTCGGCAGCATCCGGCTGCACAACGCCCTGGCCGAGCAGGAAGGCCCCTACACCACCCACCAGCCCTCTGGCGAGCCGATGTTCCTGTACGACGCCGCCCTGCGCTACGCGGCAGAAGGGGTGCCCCTCGTCGTCCTCGCCGGCAGGGAGTACGGCAGCGGCTCATCGCGCGACTGGGCCGCCAAGGGCACGACGCTGCTCGGCGTCCGGGCCGTCCTGGCCGAGTCGTACGAGCGCATCCATCGCTCCAACCTCGTGGGCATGGGCGTCCTGCCGCTCCAATACCGACCCGGTGACAGCGCTGCTTCGCTGGGTCTCACGGGACGCGAGACCTTCGACATCGGGGGGCTCGCCGACGGCCTCTCGCCTGGTCAGGTGGTCGACGTCACCGTCCGGCCGGCCGACGGTGCGGCTCGGACGGTCCCGGCGATCGCACGGCTCGACGGCCCGGTCGACGTCGAGTACTACCGCCAGGGCGGCATCCTGCCGGCCGTTCTTCGGAAGCTGGCCCTCGAGGGCTGACAAGGCGCCGGCCGTCAGTCCTCAGGAAAGCCGACGCTGGTGACGATCGGGTCGAGGACCGAGTCGAAGAGGCGATCGTCGCCCTGATAAAGGAAGGTGAGCGGGACGCCGCGGACGTCGACGACGATGAGACGCGCCTTGCCCGGAACGCGCAGTTGTGAGTTCTCACCGGCCAGCGGGAAGAGGCCGATCCGCTTGGCGAGCGGCGGGATGACATCGTGGCAGGCCGGTCCCTCGACTGCTTCCAGGTCGACTGCCAGTCCCGGTTCGCCACCGACCGTGACCGCCTCGGGCGCCGAGACCGCCAGCCCGGGCAAGCCCTGGAACCACTCGATGAGACCACGCGCCGTGCCTGGCGCCAGCTCCCCCCCGGCCTCGTTGCCCTCCGCGTCCACGAGGCAGCCACCCGGAAAGACGGTCTGCACCAGGCCGATGCTCAGATCGAGGCCCGGTCGGTAGAGGTCGAGCGCGTCAACGGCGTGGACGTCGAGCTCCCAGCCCTCGCCGACGGTCAGCATGACCTTCGGCCGCAGTACATCCGACCGGTACGTTCCGGCCGTCAGCCAGCCACGCTCGAGTGCCATCGGTGTGCCCGGTGACGGGGCCGGGCTCGGCTGGGGCACCGACTCGGTCCGGCCCCAGGCCGGCGCACAGGCGAACTGCGGCGCCGGCGACGACGTCAGCCGCTCGCGATCGCTGCCGTCCGAGTTCATGGTGTGGATCTCGTAGCTGCCGTCGCGCGAGCTGGCGAACGCGATCCGCCGACCGTCGGGCGACCAGACGGGGTCGACGTCGTCACCGTCGGGGCCAGTCAGCTGGACCGCATGCGAGCCGTCGGCGTCGGCGACCCAGATGTCGCCGCTGTGCGCGGTGGTCGATCCCGCGCTATAGACCAGGCGCGTGCCATCGGGCGACCAGTCGGCCGAGATGACGTCGATCGGCCCTTCGAGTTGCTCGAGACCGGTGCCGTCGAGACCGACAAGCCAGATCGTCCCCCGAGCCGCGGCGGCGCCAGCAGCAGTCGCACCCTCGAGCAGGTCTGCGCGGACGACGATCCCCAGACGGCCGTCGGGCAACCAGGTCACCCGACGTGCGATGGGCGGCGCATCCCGGTTCGGGTCCTCGACGGCGGGCAGGGCCAGGGGCACGCGGATACGTCCGGTCCCGTCGGCGTTGGCCACCGTGACGATGCCGTCGTAGCCCTGGACGAAGGCCAGCCGCCCGTCGTCGGCGACGGAGGGTGCGGCCCACGGCCCATCGTCGGTCGCCACGATCCTGGCAACGCCGGTGCCGTCGGACGCCGCCTGCCAAAGGCCGACGCCGAACTCGGGCGGGCTGGCAGCGAAGGTGATCCGGCGGCCATCGTTCGACCACGCGGGTTGGTGCTCGAGGAGGCCGGTCTGCCCGGTGACGCGGACTTGGTCGCCTGTCGCCGGATCGACCGACCACAAGCGGCCGGCGGTCTCGAGCGCCCCGGCGTCGGCGAGACAGTCCGTGATGGCGTCGAAGAGACGCGGGCCACGAACCTCGTAGAGGATGCGCTCGCCGCCCGGCGCTAGCGCGATGCTTGATGATGCGGAGCCGGTCGGGCCGTCCACGCCCCCGGCGCTGGCCGATGCGGTCGGCTCCGCGCCACCGACGCCGAGCAGGCCGCCCTGGACGATGACAGCGCCGATCAGGATGACGCCGAGCGATCCGGCCGCGATCAGACCGAGCGACCGACGGCTGCGGATCCCGGTCGAGGCAGCTTGTGGCAGCTGGCCGGCCGGAGCGGCATCGTGGGCGACAGCGCCGGTTCCGGTCGCTCTGCCGACGGCCGTGCCCGTGCGGACCGGAACGGGAACCCCGAGAGCGGCGGAGGCCGCGTCCATGAGCGCCCCGGCCGTGCCGAATCGGGCATCCGGGTCCTTGGCCAGCGCCGTCGCGAGAACCGGGTCGAGCGGCGTCAGTGCCGGCTGGTCGGGCCCGAACGACGGTGGTTCGGCTTTGACATGGGCCCACAGGACCGCCAGGTCGGTGTCTCGTTCGTATGGCGGGTGGCCGGCCAGCACTGCGTAGAGGACGCATCCGAGCGAATAGATGTCCGCCCGGTGGTCGACCGCGCCGCCCTCGATCGCCTCGGGCGCGATGTAGCCGACGGAGCCGATGACCTGACCGGTCCGCGTCATCGCATCGCTCGACCCGAGCCGCTTCGTCAACCCGAAGTCCGAGAGATAGGCGTGCTCGCCGCGCTGACCCGGCGCGATGAGGATGTTGCTCGGCTTGACGTCGCGGTGGACCAGGCCTCGCGCATGCGCCGCATCGAGCGCGTCGGCGATGCCGGCTAGCAGGAGCACGGCGCGTGCCGGATCGAGCGGGCCCGTCGTCGTCACGAGGGAGTCGAGGTCCGTGCCTTCGACGTACCGCATGGCCAAGAACAGCTCGCCGTCCGCCTCGCCGGCCTCGAAGACGGGCACGATGTTGGGATGGTCGATGGACGCCGCCAACCGTGACTCGGACAGGAACCGCGCCCGGAATCGTGGGTCCGCCGAGATCTCCGGCGCCAGGAGCTTGAGCGCGACCTTGCGATCGAGAGCCACTTGCGCGGCCAGCCAGACCGTGCCCATGCCACCCCGACCGAGCTGTCGTTCAAGGCGATAGCCGGCCAGCACAGCCCCCGGCTCGATGGTCGTCATAGGCCGATCATCCGATCGCTGGCACGATCGTGCGCGATCCGGAGTGAGCGCTCAGGTCCGCGGTGGGATGTTGGCGTTAAGGCGGAAGAGATTCATCGGGTCGTACGTGGTCTTCACGTCCACCAGGCGATCGAAGTTGCTGCCGTAGGCCGCGCGGGCGGCCGCTTCGCCGGTGTCGTCTTCAGCCAGGTAGTTCACGTATCGTCCGGGACGCATATGCGGTCGGAGCGCGGCAAAGCTGTCGCGAGTCCAGCGGATGTTCTCATCCGTGTCGGCCGGATCAAGCCAGACCGACGGGATCAGGACGTTGATGCCGGGCGTGCGGTGAGGAAAGGCCGTGGCAGACTCCGCGACCCGTGTCGCCGCGCCGTGGACATGCTCGAGCAGGATCGCGGTCATGGGACCCTTCGTGTCGCCGAAGCGGTCGATGAAGACGTCGATCGCGGCGTCGGTCAGCTCGTCCATGAAGCTCGACTTCCAGTAGTTCAGCGAGCCGTAGGGGTAACCGGCGTCGAGCATCGAGTTGATGGCCGTGTACGGCATCGGCCCGAGTTGCGACACCGCCGGCGATCCGAAGGCCTGGAGCGGCCCGAGGTCGCGTTCCGCCTGGTCCTGGGTGCCGACGTGGCAGACGACGATCGCGGCCAGCTTGGTCACACCGTCGGGTGCGTGGATGAGCGCGGAGTACGCCGTGAGGTCGTCGGGCGCCGAGGCGATCAGCTCGCGGTAGAACCGCAGGACCTCGGTCGCGGCCGAGAACGGATGGGCGACGAGGCCGCCGAAGACCGTCGGACCGACCTCACGGACGCGGTACTCGAACGAGGCGACGACCCCGAAGTTGCCGCCGCCGCCTCGGAGCGCCCAGAACAGGTCGGGGTTCTCGTCGGCGCTGGCGCGCAGCACCCGGGCGTCCGCCGTCACCACGTCGGCCGAGAGCAGGTTGTCGAGGGCGAGACCGTCACGGGCCATGATCCAGCCGAGGCCACCGCCGAGCGTCAGCCCCGAGATGCCTGTCGTCGAGATGACACCACCGGTCACGGCAAGCCCGTGGACCTGGGTCTCGCGGTTGAGCTCCTTCCACGTGACGCCGGGCTGTGCGCGCGCGGTGCCCTTCGCAGGATCGACGTGGATCCCTTTCATGGCCGACAGGTCGATCATCAGGCCGCCATCGGTCACGGCCCGGCCGGCGACGCCATGGCCGCCGCCCCGGATCGACAGCTCCAAGCCTTCGTCGCGCGCGGTCGAGACGGCTGCCTGGATGTCGGCGATGCCCTGGCACTGGGCGATGAGCGAGGGACGCTTGTCGACCAGCGCGTTGAAGATCCGACGTGCGCCGTCGTAGTCGGCGTCGCCGGGAGCGAGGAGGCGCCCCGCGAAGCCCTCGAGCGCCGGTGGATACGTCCGTTCCGCTGCAGCCGTCATCTCGACCTCCTGCGCCCCACGTCCCAGTCGGCCGTCACCGTACGCCGAGCAGTCATGGTGGACAAGGGGTCAGCCGGCGTCCCTGGGTCCAGGTCGCGGCCGCGCGGCCGGCTCGATGGTCGTCAGCACCGATCATCCTGGACCTGGCAGGCCCGTCGCCCGCCATCGGCCGTCGACTCGGTCGACTCGCAGCGGCCGGCCGAACGCCTGCGACAGCGGCGCGGAAGCGATGACGTCCTCGATGGCACCGGCGGCGACCTGGCGGCCATCGGCGAGCAGGAGCGCTCGATCGAAGCCGCCGGGGATCTCCTCGAGATGATGGACGACGAGCAGGATGGCCAGCGGTCGAGGCGCGGGGACGAGGCCGGCCAGCGCCGCGATGAGGTCCTCGCGACCGGTCAGGTCGAGGCCGGCATAGGGCTCGTCGAGGACGAGCAGGTCGGGGTCGGGCATGAGCGCGCGAGCGATGAGCGTTCGCTGGCGCTCGCCGCTCGAGAGGGTGCCGTACGTCCGCTCCGCGAGCGCCGCACACCCGAGGCGCTCGAGCAGCTCACGGGCACGCGTCCACTCCTGCGCCGCGTAGCGGTGCCACCACGGGTCGAGCGTGCCCCTGGCACCGGTCACGACGACCTCGAGCGTCGTCCGGGCAGGCCCCATGAGGACATCGAGCGCAGCGCCGGCGAGCCCGATGCGAGCGCGGGCGTCGCGGATATCGAACGCGCCGAGGCGCCGGCCGAACAGCTCGACCTCGCCATCCGATGGGTGCAGGTAGCCGGTCACGATGCGCAGCAACGTCGTCTTGCCGGCGCCGTTCGGTCCCAGCACGATCCAGCGTTGCCCGCCCTCGACCGTCCAGGCGACATCGGCCAGGATGGCCCGGCCGTCACGCCGGACACCGACCCCCCGCAGGAGCACGATCGTGTCGTCGGGCTGGGCGGCTGCCATCGAGTCCGAGACGGTAGCAGACCCCGTATCGTGGCGGCCATGGATGGCACTCGTCGGCTGGCCGTGCTCGTGGCCCTGGTCGCCGTGGCTGTCGGCTGCGCCAGCGCGCCTCAGCCGACGACCGAGCAACGGAGCGAGCTGCCGCCCGATGCGCGAACCGTCGCCGGCGCCATCACCGAGGAAGGCCTCGCCGATCGCCTGGCCGAGCTGGCGGCCGTGACGGATGCCTCGACCGGCTACCGATCGGTGGGCTCGCCGGGCTACGACGCGGCGGCCGATCTCGTATCGACGTTGTTGGCCGACGCCGGCTGGCACGTCAGCGACGACGCCTACGAGGCGAACGTGTTCGTCGACGACGGCGGCTCGCGCATCGAGGTCGACGGGAGGTCTTTCGCCTCCGATGACGTCCGACCGCTCGTCTTCGCGCCGTCCGGCGAGGTCGATGGCCCGGTCGTCGCCATCGGGTCGGTCGACCGTCCCGCCGCCCGGACCGAGCTGGGCTGCGAGGCCGGTGATTACGGCGCCCTGCCGGCTGACGCCATCGTCGTCGTGCCGCCCGGGACCTGCTTCCGGCGCGACCAGGTCGTCGCCGCCCAGGCGGCCGGCGCGGCCGCCTTCGTGGCCGCCTACCCCGAAGCCCCGACCGGGTCGCCGCCGCGCACGACGCTCATCGACCCGGCTGGGCTGGCGATCCCGGCCCTCGGAGCGACCGGTCCGGCCGCCGAGGCGCTGGCAGCGACGGCAGCGGCCGGCGGCACCGCGCGCCTGGTCGGCGATGGACGCACGACGACCGCGCCGACGCGCTCCGTGCTCGCCGAGCTGCCGGGCAGCGAACCAGGCCCGGTCGTGATGCTCGGCGCCCACCTGGACTCGGTCATGGACGGCCCCGGCATGAACGACGATGGCAGCGGCACCGCCGCGCTGCTCGAGATCGCCCGGGCGCTCGGCGGGCGGCGTCCGAGATCGACCATCCGGCTGGCCTTCTGGAGCGCCGAGGAAGCCGGGCTCATCGGATCGCGGCACTACGTCGAGTCGTTGCCGGCGGCCGACCGCGAGGCCATCGTGGCCTACTTCAATGCCGACATGCTTGGCTCAGTGAACGGGTACGCCGGCGTCTACGACGAGGATGGCGCACCGGCCGGATCGGAAGCCGTCGGCGCGCTGCTCCGGGCGGCCGTCGAGCGCGCCGGCGCGACGCCGGCGGAGGTCGCGCTCGGCGGTGGATCGGACCATCGGTCCTTCATCGACGCGGGGGTGCCCGTCGGCGGCGTCTTCTCCGGCGCCGGCGAGCCGGTCTCGGCGGCTCAGGCCGCCGGCCGCGAGGTGGTCGCCGGTCAGCCAGCCGATCCCTGCTACCACCGCACCTGTGATGAGCTCGACAATGTCGACCTCGGGCTGACACGCATCCTCGCCACGGCACTCGCGGACGTGGCCGTCCGCGTGGCCCAGAACCCGGAGCTCGTCCGCCGCTGAGCCGCGCTACCCGGGGGAGGTGGTGGGCGATACTGGATTCGAACCAGTGACCTCACGGATGTGAACCGTGCGCTCTAACCGACTGAGCCAATCGCCCGGGGTCCCGTGAGCCGAGGCCACGAGGCGGCGATCATCCCACCGCCCGCGGTGGGCCGTCAACGACGAGCGGGTGGCCGCCGGTTGTCGGCCGTCACCGCAGGCCGAAGACGCCGGCCACGACGGTCAGCACGACGAAAGCGACGACAGGCGACCAATCGATGCGACCGCTCTGGGGCAGGACGCGGCGGATGGGCGCCAGGACAGGCTCGGTCGTCTCGAACAGGAAACGCCCGATGGGGCTGCCGAACCCGGGGTCGATCCAGCTCCAGATGACCCGCCCGAGCAGGACCACGTAGAGCGCCAGGACCAGGAAGCGCAGGAAGACGGTCAGGAACTCCACCGCGCTCGAGTATAGGAGCGCCGCCTCGACGCCCCGCCCTGTCCGTCAGGGTGTCTCGCGCGCCGCGGTCAGCCCGGCCGGTCCACGGTCTCGTCGGGCATCGCGTGCACGTGCTCGGCGTCGCCAGGCCCGTGGACGTGGGGTCGCTCACCGAACAGCGCCCGCCCGACGCGCACGATGGTGGCGCCTTCCTCGATGGCCAGCTCGAAGTCGTCGCTCATGCCCATCGACAGCTCGGGCCCGAGCTCGGGGATCGCTCGACGAAGGTCCTCGCCGAGGCGGCGCAGGCGGACGAAGGTGGCCCGGGCGTCGGCGGGCTGAGCGACCAGGCGGCCGACGGTCATGAGGCCGCGCACGTCGAGGTTCGGCAGTGCGACGATGGCGGGCAAGTCGCCCGGCAGGGCGTCGGGCGCGAAGCCCGCCTTGGCCGTGTCTTCATCGACGTTGACCTGCACGAGCACGGCCAGGCGACGCCCGCGGGTCCCCTCGTCGGCGCCCTCGCCGGCGATGCGGTCGAGGCGGCCGGCGAGGTCGATCGAATCGACCGACTGGACGACGTCGAAGGTGGCCACGGCCTGGCGCGCCTTGTTGCCCTGGAGATGGCCGACGAGGTGCCAGCTCGCACCGGGCACGTCGGCCGTCTTGGCGACGGCCTCCTGGACGCGGTTCTCGCCGAGGGTCGTGAGGCCCGCCGCCACGGCAGCGCGGAGGCGCTCCGATGCGACGGTCTTGGAGACCGCCACCAGCATCACGTCGGCGGGATCGCGGCCGACACGGGCAGACGCGCTGGCGATGCGCCCGAGGACGGCGGCGTGGGCCGCCGCAAAGGCGGCGACGAGCGTCGGGTCCGGCGTCACCGGCCCGCGCGGTCGGACTCGGTCAGGACTTGCCGCGGCGGAGGAAGGCCGGGATGTCGAGGTCCTCGGTCTCGTAGGTCGGCTTGCGCGGCGTGGCGGCCACGGCCGCCTCGGCCTTCTCCGACTCCATGACCGGCACCGGGCTGGTCGTGCGCTCGATCTCGAGCTCGCGCAGGAAGTCGCGATTGTCGCGTCCGGCGGCGAGGCCCGAGGCGACCGTCTGGACGGAGTCGGTGCGCGTCACCTCGCGCTTGCGTGCGGTGTCGAAGCCGGTCGCGATGACGGTGATCATGACGTCGTCGCCGAGGCGCTCGTCGATGACCGTGCCGAAGATGATGTTGGCCTCGGAATCCGTCGTCTCGCGGATGATCTCGGCCGCCTCGTTGACTTCGAAGAGGCCCAGGCTGGCACCACCGGTGACGTTGAACAGGACGCCCTGGGCGCCCTGGATGCTGACCTCGAGCAGCGGGCTGGCGATGGCCTGACGGGCGGCCTCGACGGCGCGGTTCTCGCCGCTCGCACGGCCGATGCCCATGAGCGCGGAACCGGCGTTCTTCATGACCGCGCGCACGTCGGCGAAGTCGAGGTTGATGAGGCCGGGCACGGTGATCAGGTCGCTGATGCCCTGGACGCCCTGGCGCAGCACGTCATCGACGACGCGGAAGGCGTCGATGATCGAGGTGTTCTTCTGGACGACGTCCTTGAGCCGGTCGTTGGGGATGGTGATGAGCGTATCGACCTTGTCACGCAGCGCCTCGCTGGCCTTCTCGGCGTTGAGCCGGCGCTTGGCGCCCTCGAAGGCGAACGGCTTGGTCACGACGCCGATGGTCAGCGCCCCGACGTCGCGGGCGACCTCGGCGATGACGGGCGCCGCACCGGAGCCCGTGCCGCCGCCCATGCCGGCCGTGATGAAGACCATGTCGGAGTCCTTGAGGGCCTCGTAGATCTTCTCCGAGTCCTCCTCGGCTGCCCGCTGGCCGATGCCCGGATCGCCGCCGGCCCCGAGGCCGCGGGTGATCTTGTCGCCGATGCGGATCTTGTGCGGCGCGTCGCTCTGCAGGAGCGCCTGGGCATCGGTGTTGCAGGCGATGAACTCGACGCCCATCATCTCGGCCCGGATCATGCGATTGACGGCATTGCTGCCGCCGCCGCCGACGCCGATGACGCGGATGAGCGCGAAGTTCTCCGAGTCGGATCGCAACGGCATCGCTGGTTCCTCCGGTCGAGTCTT
>DATBSD010000036.1:0-11743 GCA_036559965.1 Candidatus Limnocylindrales bacterium | reverse complement strand
GAGGTCATCCGCGTCCTGTCGCAGTCGAGCAGCGCCGGTCCGGCCGCCGAGACGAAGCGGGCAAGCAAGACGCCGACCGTGGACCAGCTCGGCATCAACCTGACCGACGCGGTCAGGGCAGGCAAGATCGACCCGGTCATCGGGCGCGAGAAGGAGATCGAGCGCGTCATCCAGATCCTCTCGCGACGCACGAAGAACAACCCGGCGCTCATCGGTGAGCCGGGTGTCGGCAAGACCGCCATCGCCGAGGGCCTTGCCCAGCGCATCGTCTCTGGCGACGTGCCCGAGACGCTCGCCAACAAGCGCGTCCTGACGCTCGATATCGGCTCGCTCGTCGCCGGCACGAAGTACCGGGGCGAGTTCGAGGAGCGGCTCAAGAAGATCATCGAGGAGCTGCGCAGCACCAACGACGCGATCCTCTTCATCGACGAGCTGCATACGCTCGTCGGCGCGGGCGCGGCCGAGGGCGCCATCGATGCCGCCAACATCCTCAAGCCGCCCCTCGCGCGCGGGGAGCTGCAATGCATCGGCGCCACGACGCTCGACGAGTTCCGCAAGTACATCGAGCGCGACGCCGCCCTCGAGCGGCGCTTCCAGCAGGTCATGGTCGAGGAGCCGACCCTGGAGCAGACGATCGACATCCTGAAGGGCATCCGCGAGCGCTATGAGGAGCACCACAAGGTCCGCATCACCGATGCCGCCGTGGATGCTGCCGCCGACCTGTCCGTCCGCTACATCACCGATCGCCATCTGCCCGACAAGGCCATCGACCTCATCGACGAGGCGGCCAGCCGAGTCCGGCTCCGCAGCTCGACCGTGCCGCCCGATCTCAAGGCGGCGCAGAAGGAGCTCGACCGCGTGACCAAGGAGAAGGACGCGGCCATCAACAACCAGGACTATGAGGGCGCTGCCTCGCTGCGCGACGCCGAGTCGGTCGCCAAGTCTGCGGTCGATCAGCTCCGAAGCGCCTGGCAGGAAGAGCAGGGCGAGGACCAGCCGGAGGTGACCGAGGAGGACATCGCCACCGTCGTCGCCATGTGGACCGGCATCCCCGTCACGCGCATCGCCCAGGAGGAGTCGGAGCGGCTGCTCAAGATGGAGGACGCCCTCCACGCCCGGGTCATCGGGCAGCAGGAGGCTATCGAGACCATCGCCCGGGCGGTCCGTCGTGCGCGCGCTGGGCTCAAGGATCCCAAGCGGCCCATCGGCTCGTTCATCTTCCTCGGCCCCACCGGCGTCGGCAAGACCGAGCTCGCCAAGAGCCTCGCCGAGTTCATGTTCGGGTCGGAGGACGCGCTCATCAAGATCGACATGAGCGAGTTCATGGAGCGGCACAACGTCAGCCGCCTGGTCGGCGCTCCGCCCGGCTACGTCGGCTTCGAGGAAGGCGGCCAGCTGACCGAGGCCGTCCGGCGCAAGAGCTACTCGGTCGTGCTCCTCGACGAGATCGAGAAGGCGCACCCGGAAGTCTTCAACATCCTGCTCCAGATCCTCGAGGACGGCCACCTGACCGACGCCAAGGGTCGCCGTGTGGACTTCCGCAACACGGTCATCATCATGACCAGCAACGTCGGCGCCAAGTCGCTGCTCAAGGACACCAGCCTCGGCTTCCGGGCCGTGTCGGAGACGGAGGCCGAGCGCGCCGACCAGCAGTACGACCGGATGCGCGACAAGGTCCTCGAGCAGCTCAAGTCGCAG
The DNA here is from genome assembly GCA_036559965.1 of Candidatus Limnocylindrales bacterium. Classification (GTDB taxonomy): domain Bacteria; phylum Chloroflexota; class Limnocylindria; order Limnocylindrales; family CSP1-4; genus CSP1-4. The sequence goes on along the minus strand of DATBSD010000036.1, from coordinate 10,045 downwards.
TTCCGACCGGAGTTCCTGAACCGCGTCGACTCGCTCGTCGTCTTCCGGTCGCTGACCGTCGAGGAGATCCGCCAGATCGTCGAGCTGCTGCTGAGCCGCGTTCGCGAGCAGCTTCGCTCGCAGGGCATCGGGCTCGAAGTCAGCCAGGAGGCCAAGGACCACCTCATCAAGATCGGCTACGACGTCGACTACGGTGCCCGCCCGCTCCGTCGCGTCATCCAGAACCTGGTCGAGGATCCGCTCGCCGAAGCCCTCCTGGTGGGACGCTTCCATGCCGGGCAGACGATCGTCGTCGACCGAGCCGATGAGGCCGGGCTGTCGATCGAACCGTTGGTGGAGAAGACGCCAGTCGAGGCTCGCTAGCCGTGGCACGGCCGCAGAGCCGATATGTCTGCCAGGCCTGTGCCACGAGCCACCTCCGCTGGGAGGGCCAGTGCCGCGGCTGCGGCGCCTGGGACACCCTCGTGGAAACCCTCGTCCGCGAGCCCACCGGCCGCGCCGCCCGACGCCCGATGATCACCGAGCCAGCCCTGGCGACGCCCCTGGCGACCCTCGCCGCGTCCGACGTCGGCCGCCGCCCGACGGGTATCGACGAGTTCGATCGGGTGCTCGGCGGCGGACTCGTGGCAGGTTCCGTGGTTCTCCTCGGCGGTGAACCGGGCATCGGCAAGTCGACGCTCGTGCTCGAGGCAGCGGCCGGGCTGGCCGCGCCGGGCGGCATCGTGCTCTATGTCTCGGGCGAAGAGTCGGCCGGGCAGCTCCGCTTGCGGGCCGCCCGCCTCGGCCTGGCCGATGGTCCGGCCGGCGATGCGGTGCATGTGCTGGCCGAGACCGACGTCGAACGCATCGTCGAGGCCGCGCTCGCCCTGCGACCGGCACTCGTGGTCGTCGACTCCGTCCAGACGGTCTCGCTCGAGGGCCTCGACGGACCGGCCGGCTCCGTCGGCCAGGTGCGCGAATCGGCGGCTCGCCTGGCCGCGTACGCGCGCGCGTCCGGGGTACCGGTCGTGCTCGTCGGCCAGGTCACCAAGGACGGCAGCCTGGCCGGACCGAAGACGCTCGAGCACCTCGTCGACGCCGTGCTCGCGCTGGAAGGCGAGCGCTACGGGACCATCCGCATCCTGCGTGCCCAGAAGAACCGTTACGGCTCGACCGAGGAGATCGGCGTCTTCGAGATGGCCGGCTCGGGCCTCACGCCGGTCGCCGATCCTGCCATCGCCTTCCTCTCGCGCGGCGAACCCGGGGACGTGGCTCGCCCGAGTGGCAGCGTCATCGCCGCCACCCTTGGGGGCAGCCGGCCGTTGCTCGTCGAGGTCCAGGCGCTCGTCGCCCCTGCCGCGTCGGGCAACCCCCGGAGGACGGCCGGCGGCCCGGACCCGAACCGCCTCGCCCTGCTCGTCGCCGTGCTCGGTCGGCGGGCAGGCGTCGGGCTCGGCGGCGACGACCTGTACGCCAGCCTGGCGGGTGGCCTGAGCGTCGACGAGCCGGCCCTCGACCTGCCGCTGGCCATCGCCATCGCGTCGTCGAAACGCGATCAGCCGGTCGACCCCGCGACCGTCGCCTGCGGCGAGATCGGCCTGCTCGGCGAGCTGCGGCCCGTCGTCGGCCTCGACCGGCGCCTGCGCGAGGCGGGTCGCCTCGGCTTCCGCCGGGCGCTCGTCCCGGCCGCCGGTCCGGCGCCGGTCGCCGATGGGCTCGGCGGGCTCGACATCGTTCGCGTGGCGACGCTGCGCGATGCGCTCCGGGCGGCCCTCACGGCCGCGGCCGAGCGCCCCGCCGAGCCGGTCATGGAGCCGGCCCGGTGATGCTCGCGCGAGGGTCGTCCACACAGGGCGATGTGCTAGGCTCCGCGGCCGCATGACGAGGGTCGTCCGGATCCTGGGCGCGTTGCTCGGGATCCTCATCGCATTCCAGGTCGCCTCCGCAGGCGGTCCGGCCGGTGGGCTGTTCTCCGGCCTCGCCTACGGAGGCTTCATGCTGGCCGCCTGGGTCATCGCCTGGGGTGTGCTCGGCTTCCTCATCCTGCCCTATCTCACGATCGTGCCCGCCGGTGCCCTCATCCGCGGTGTCCAGCGCATCTCGACCGGGGAGTTCGTGACCGCCATCGCCGGGCTCCTGCTCGGGCTGCTCATGGGCCTTCTGCTCGGTCTGCCGCTCTCGAACCTGCCACCGCCCTACGGCCAATGGATGCCGCTCGCCGTGTCGGCCGTGCTCGGTCTGGGCATGCTCGGCCTGACCGTCGTCAAGCGCAACGACCTGCTCGAGGCGTCCGAGGCGATGGGTGTGCTGCCTCGACACCGCGACGAGGCTCCCGTGATCGACACGGGCCCGGCCATCGTCGTCGACACGAGCGCCATCATCGACGGCCGCATCGCCGACATCGCCGATTCCGGCTTCCTGTTCGGCACGCTCGTCGTCGCGCGGTTCGTGCTCGCCGAGCTGCAGCACATCGCCGATCACTCGGACACGGCGAAGCGCAACCGCGGCCGTCGTGGGCTGGAGATCCTGGCCACCCTCCAGAAGGGCGACCGTGTGCCCGTCGAGATCGCCGAAGAGGACTATCCCGAGATCGCCGAGGTGGACCAGAAGCTCATCGCGCTGGCCAAGGCGCGTCAGGGCGCCATCCTCACGAACGACTACAACCTCAACCGCGTCGCCGAGCTGCAGGGGCTGCGGGTGCTCAACGTCAATCAGCTGGCCAACGCGGTCAAGCCGGCCTTCCTGCCCGGCGAGGAGCTCCACGTCAGGGTCATCCAGGAAGGCAAGGAGGCCGGTCAGGGCGTCGCCTTCCTGGATGACGGCACGATGATCGTGGTCGAGGGCGGCGACCGCTTCCTGGACCGCGAGGTCGACGTGACCGTCAGCCGTGTCCTCCAGACCGTCGCCGGCCGCATGGTCTTCGCCCACCCGCGCGCACGATGACCGGCGGCCTCGCCGGCTCGGTCGATCTGGTCGTGGTCGCCGCCGGCGCCAGCACGCGCATGGCAGGCGTGGACAAGCTCCTGGTCGGTCTGCGCGGCCGCCCGCTCCTCGCCTGGACCCTCGACTCGCTGCGGGCGGCGACGTGCGCTCGTTCCATCGTGCTCGTCACGGCGCCCGACCGCGTGGCGCAGCTGTCGTCGATGTCCTGGGTCCGCGCGGCGGACGCGACCGTGGTGGCCGGCGGCGCCCGGCGCCAGGACTCGGTGGCGGCCGGTGTGGCCGTCGCGACATCGGAGCTCGTCCTCGTCCACGATGGGGCTCGCCCGCTCGTGACACCGGCGCTCGTCGACCGCGTCGCCGAAGCGGTCGCTCGCCATGGCGGCGTCGTGCCCGGCTGGCCGGTCGTCGAGACGCTCAAGCGCGTGGCCGACGGACGTGTCGTCGAGACCGTCGATCGCCACGGCGTGGTCGCCGCCCAGACCCCTCAGGGAGGCCGACGCGCCGACCTCCTGGCAGCGTTCGGCCGCGCCACCGCCGGTGCCGGCGAGCTGACCGACGAGGGTGCGCTGCTCGAGTCGGCCGGCTTCGCGGTCACCGTCGTCGAAGGTGAGGCCGACAACCTCAAGGTCACCACGGCGGCCGATCTCGCGCGGGCGGAGGCGTTGCTCGCCGCGCGCCTCGGAGCGCCTCGCGTCGGCCAGGGCCACGACAGCCATCCGTTCGGGCCGGCGGACGGTCTGGCGCTGGGCGGCATCCGGATCGCCGAGGCGCCTGCGCTCCACGGCCACTCCGACGGCGATGCCGCGCTGCATGCCATCGCCGACGCGCTGCTCGCCGCGGTCGGCGCCGGCGACCTCGGCCGGCGTTTCCCGGCCGGCGATCCCGCGACGCGGGCCGTCGACTCGCGTCGACTGCTGGCGGCCGTGGTCGACGAGCTGGACGCTGCCGGCTGGCGGCCGATGCGCGTCGATCTGCTCATCCGCGCTGCTCGGCCGCGATTCGGCGCCACGAGGCTGGAGGCGATGCGGGAGGCCATCAGCGGCCTGCTCGGCATGGAGCTCGATGCCGTGGCCGTGCACGCCTCGAGTGGCAATCTCGACGGGCCCGAGGGTGCGGGTCGCTCGATCGCAGCCAGTGCCATCGTCGAGGTCGGCCGCCGATGACGCTCCGGTTCCGGAACACCCTCGGCGGCGCGCTCGAAGACTTCCAGCCGCTCGACTCGTCGAACGTGCGCGTCTACAGCTGCGGCCCGACCGTCTACGCCCCGGCCCACATCGGCAACTTCCGGAGCTTCATCTTCGCCGACCTCCTGCGCCGCTACCTCGGCTGGCGGGGTTATCCGGTGACGTGGGTCATGAACGTGACCGACGTCGACGACAAGATCATCCGCGGCGCCGCGGCCGAAGGCGTGACCATCGGCGAGCTGGCGGCGCGCTTCGAGGGTGCCTTCCTCGACGACCTCGAACGGCTGCGGGTCACCCCGCCCGACGTGCTGCCGCGGGCGACGGAGCACATCGGCGAGATGGTCGCCCTCATCGAGACGCTGCTCGAGCGGGGTCACGCCTACCGGACCGATGACGGCTCGATCTTCTTCCGCATCGCCAGCTGGCCGGCCTACGGTCGCCTGGCGCGACTCGATCCGACCGGCCAACGCGTCGGCGAGCGCGTCGAGAGCGACGAGTACGACAAGGACGACGTGCGCGACTTCGCCCTCTGGAAGAGTGCCAAGCCGGGCGAACCGAGCTGGGCGACGCGCATCGGGGACGGTCGGCCGGGCTGGCACGTGGAGTGCTCGGCGATGAGCATGCGCTACCTCGGTCCGAGCTTCGACCTCCACACCGGCGGCGTCGATCTGGTCTTTCCGCATCACGAGGACGAGATCGCCCAGTCCGAGGCAGCCACCGGGCTGCCCTTCGTCCGTACCTGGTTGCACTGCGCCCATCTCCGGCAGGCGGGCCAGAAGATGGCCAAGCGGGCGGGCAACATCGCCCGTCCCGCCGACCTCTACGCCGATGGCGTCACGCCACGTGCTCTCCGGTTCGCCTTGCTCGCCGTCCACTACCGCGCCTCGCTCGACTTCACCGACGACTCGCTGGCTGCCGCCGGCGCGGCGGTCGGCCGTCTCTCGACTCTGCTTGCGGCGCTCGACGGTTACCGCGAGGACCGCTCCGACGACGAGGCGCTGGACGCCCTGCTGGCCGGGACACGTGATCGGTTCACGGCGGCCCTCGACGACGACCTCAACGTCGCGCCGGCCCTGGCGTCCGTGTTCGACCTCGCGCGGGACCTCAATCGCCGCATGGACGAGCGATCGTTATCGTCCGGCGATGCAGCTCGCGCAGCGGCCTTCGTGCGCGACCTCGATCGGGTGCTCGCGGTCGCCGAGGAGGACGTGACGGAGCTCGAACCGGCGCTCGCCGACCGCCTTGCCGCGCGCGCCGCCGCCCGGGCGGCTCGGGACTGGGCCGCGTCGGATCGTCTGCGCGATGAGCTGGCCGACCTGGGCATCACCGTCGAAGACACCCGGGACGGGCAGCGCTGGCGGCGGAGCGCGGTGGCCGACCATGCCCGGCGGTAAGCCGCGCCCCGATCGACCCGAGGACCGCGAGCGTCGACGCGCGAACACCCGCGGTGCCCGGTCCCAGCCCGACCGCTCGTCCGGCGGGCGGCCGCCAGGCGACCAGCGGGCCGACGCCCCGCGAGGGTCCGGGGCACCAGGCGGGACCCGAGGCCCGGGCGGTCCGCGGCCGTACGATCGGCGACCGGGCGGACCGGGCGGTCGGGACGCCGGTGGTCATGGCCCCGGCGGCCCTGGCGCCAGTGGCCACAGCCGAAGCGGCGATCGACCTCACGCCGGGACTCCCGGTGGCCCATGGGCAGGCGGCCCCGATGCCGCTGCTGGCGGTCGACCGATGGGCCGTCCGATCGATCGGCCCTGGTCCGCCCGGCCCGGCCCGCCCGGGAGCCGCGGATCGCAGCAAACTGGCCGCCGGCTGTTCGACGACCGGCCCGCTGGCGGCAGACCGTTCGATGGCCGGCCCGTCCGCCGCTGGCCCGACGGGCCGCCGCCGGGTCGAGCGGGTGGGCCGCCCAAGCCGCGGCCCGGCCCACCCTCGGCCGTCGCCTTCCGGCCCCGCCACCACGAGCCCGGCCCGCCGCCTGATGTCCTCCGCCCCAGTGTCCGGCTCGCCGACGACGAGGAGCTGGTTGCCGGCCGCCGCCCGGTCGAGGAGGCCTTCGCGGCCGGCCGCGAGGCCAAGCGGTTGCTCGTCGTGCCATCGCGCCGGTCCGCCCTCGACGCGCTCGTCCTGCATGCCACGACGCTGCGCATCCCCGTCATCGAGGTCGAGGGCGGGACGCTCACCGGCCTGGCCGGATTCGATGGCCACCAGGGCGTCGCGCTCGTCGTGGGACCGCGTCGCTGGGCGACGCTCGAGGATGTCATCGCCCGCGCCCTGGAGCGCGGCGAGCGGCCGTTCCTGCTGGCCCTTGACTCGCTCGAGGATCCGCACAACCTCGGCAGCCTGCTCCGGGCGGCCGAAGCCGCGGGCATCCATGGCGTGCTCTTTCCGACGCGGCGGGCGGCACCGCTCACGCCCTCCGCCGTCAAGGCGTCGGCAGGGGCCGTGGAACATCTGCTCCTCGTGCCGGTCGCCGACCTGGCCGGCAGCCTGGCAGACCTCCACGTGCGCGGCCTGCGCATCGTCGGTGCCGACCACGATGCGCCCCTGACGTACCGCGAGGCCGACCTCCGCGGGCCGCTGGTCATCGTCGTCGGCAGCGAAGGGCACGGTCTGGGGCCGGCCATCCGCCGCCGGCTCGACCTGACCGTGCGCATCCCCATGCGCGGGCGGGTGGCGTCGCTCAACGCCGCCGTGGCCGGATCCGTGCTCCTGCTCGAGGCCGCCGGACAGCGCGGGCCGGCAGCGGTGCCCGATGAGGTCCTGCCGCCCAGCCACGCGGACGCGCCGCCGGATGGTGAAGCGGGCCCGGCCGTGGCCGAGCAGCTGACTGTCGTGGGTGACGAGGCAGATGCGCGGGCGACGGATCCGCCGGTCGAGGCGCCTCCGGCCGACCTCGAGGATCCGCTGCTACCCTGAGCGGCCGGTGAGCGGCCGCGATCATTGCACGCTCAGGCGCCGGTGCTGTAAACTCCCCAGTCGCGCCGACGTAGCTCAATTGGTAGAGCAGCGGTTTTGTAAACCGCCGGTTCCGGGTTCGAGTCCCGTCGTCGGCTCCAAGTGAAGAGCTCGCCCGTTCCGTCTCCCATTCACCGCTCGGCGGGTCACCGTCGGGGAACGTGGCGAACTGCCGTGGGTAGGTTGAGCAGGTGGTGAGCTCCGCTGACTGTAGATCAGCCGTCTTCGACTGTGGGGGTTCGATTCCCTCCCTGCCCACCACTCATCCCCAGGTGTGAGACGCTGTTTCACTCCCGGGCCCACATAGCTCAGCTGGCAGAGCACTTCCTTGGTAAGGAAGAGGTCATGGGTTCAAGTCCCATTGTGGGCTCCAGCCCCCATCCTGCGGCCGTGCCGCACTGTTAGGAGTCGAGAGCGCACGCGATGGCGAAGAAGAAGTTCGAGCGCACCAAGCCCCACGTCAACATCGGCACCATCGGTCACATCGACCATGGCAAGACGTCGCTCACGGCGGCCATCAGCAAGTACCTCGCCCTCAAAGGCTCCGCGGAGTACCGCGCCTTCGACTCCATCGACAACGCGCCCGAGGAGCGCGAGCGCGGCATCACCATCGCCATCGCCCACGTCGAGTACGAGACCGAGGCCCGCCACTACGCGCACGTCGACTGCCCCGGGCACGCCGACTACATCAAGAACATGATCACCGGGGCCGCCCAGATGGACGGCGCCATCCTCGTCGTCGCCGCGACCGACGGCCCGATGCCCCAGACCCGCGAGCACATCCTGCTCGCCCGCCAGGTCGAGGTGCCCTACATCGTCGTCTTCCTCAACAAGGTCGACATGGTCGACGATCCCGAGCTGCTCGAGCTCGTCGAGCTCGAGGTCCGCGAGCTGCTCAGTCGCTACAACTTCCCGGGCGACGACCTGCCCGTCGTGCGCGGCAGCGCCCTCAAGGCGCTCGAGGCGGGCGACGACCCGTCCGATCCCGCCTACGCGCCCATCCAGGCGCTCATGGATGCCGTCGACTCCTACATCCCGACCCCCGAGCGGGCCGTCGACAAGCCCTTCCTCATGCCCGTCGAGGACGTCTTCGGCATCAAGGGCCGCGGCACCGTCGCCACGGGGCGTGTCGAGCGCGGCATCGTGAAGGTCGGCGAGGAGGTCGAGATCATCGGCGTCAAGGCCACCCGCAAGGTCGTCGTGACCGGCGTCGAGATGTTCAAGAAGCTGCTCGACGAGGGTCGCGCGGGCGACAACATCGGCTGCCTCCTGCGGGGCATCGAGCGCGAGGAGATCGAGCGCGGCCAGGTCATGGCCAAGGCCGGCTCCATCAAGCCGCACACGAAGTTCAGCGCCCAGGTCTACGTGCTCAGCAAGGAGGAGGGCGGCCGCCATACGCCCTTCTACAACGGCTACCGCCCGCAGTTCTACCTGCGCACGACCGACGTCACCGGGTCCATCGGCCTGCCCGAGGGCACCGAGATGGTCATGCCCGGCGACAACGTCGAGATGACCGTCGAGCTCATCACGCCCATCGCCCTCGAGACCGGCCAGCGCTTCGCCATCCGCGAGGGCGGCCACACCGTCGGTGCCGGCGCCATCACGAGCATCCAGGAGTAGCCGGTGGCGAAGGCCGAGAACCGTCCCGTCATCCTGCTCGCGTGCACCGAATGCAAGGAGCGGACCTACGCGACGGAGAAGAACAAGAAGAACGATCCATCGCGGCTCGAGCTGCGCCGATATTGCCCGCTCTGCCGTCGTCATACACTGCACCGCGAAGCGAAGTAGTCTGCGCGACCACAGGCGCGTAGCTCAATTGGTAGAGCTCTGGTCTCCAAAACCAGTGGTTGTCGGTTCGAGTCCGGCCGCGCCTGCCACATCCACGTGAAACCAACGACAAGGAAGACATACCCATCGTGACGCGTCTGCGCCGCTACGTGGCGGAATCCTGGTCCGAGCTCAAGAAGGTCACCTGGCCGACCCGCATCCAGGTCCGCAACCTGACGGTGCTCGTGTTCGTGATCAGCGCCATCATCGGCGTCTTCATCGCCGGTGTGGACTACGTCTTCTTCCAGCTCATCGCCCGATTCTCGGAGCTCGTCTGATGGAAGCGACCGATGTGACCCAGGCTCCCGCCCAGAAGCACTGGTACGTCATCCACACCTACTCGGGCTACGAGAAGAAGGTCAAGGCCAACCTCGAGCACCGAATCGAGTCGATGGGCATGGACGACAAGATCTTCCAGGTCTTGGTGCCCGAGGAGGACGAGGTCGAGATCCGTGGTGGGCAGCGCGTCACGGTCCAGAAGAAGGTCTATCCCGGTTACGTCCTGGTCGAGATGGTCCTCGACCCCGACTCGTGGTTCGTCGTCCGCAACACGCCCGGCGTGACCAGCTTCGTCGGCGGCGCCAACATCCCGGGCGTCCGCAACGAGCCCATCCCGCTCGATGAGACGGAGGTCAAGCAGATCCTCCGCCAGATGGGCGTCGAGACGCCCAAGTTCCGGGTCGCCTTCACCAAGGGCCAGAGCGTGCGCGTCACCGACGGCCCCTTCGCCGAGTTCATCGGCACCGTCGACGAGGTCAACCCGGAGCGCAACAAGGTCAAGGTGCTCGTCAGCATCTTCGGCCGCGAGACGCCCGTCGAGCTCGACTTCCTCCAGGTCGAGAAGCTCTAGGGCGAGAAGAGGACACGTAAAGCCCGTGGCCAAGAAGATCCGCAACGTCCTGACCATCCAGCTGCCCGCCGGCAAGGCGACCCCGGCGCCGCCCGTCGGCACCGTCCTCGGGCCGACCGGCATCAACATAGTCGAGTTCTGCAAGACCTACAACGAGAAGACGGCGGCCCAGTCCGGTCAGATCATCCCCGCGCAGCTGACCATCTACGAGGACCGCAGCTTCACCTTCATCCTCAAGACGCCGCCGGCGGCCGACCTCCTGCGCAAGGCGGCCGGCGTCGAGAAGGGCTCACAGACGGCCGGTCGC